>DASSKW010000073.1:0-21007 GCA_035690065.1 Gammaproteobacteria bacterium | reverse complement strand
GGTTCCTGAAATACCCAGATTCAATTTGAAATTTTTAACGGGAAGGATATTTGGTCGGGGTGACAGGGTGAAGCCGGTGGCTTTCAATCACATGCCGGTGGCATGTGATTCCGGTGAACGATGTGCAGGGATGCACAAGTGCCGCGGGAGGCAGGATGCCGAGAGCGGCCGCCCGCACAGGGAAGTGCGGGCCGGAAGCAGACCAGGGAAGGTTCTGTGCCAAGGAATCGGGATTTGAAGAAGAAGTTGGTCGGGGTGACAGGGTGAGTCGCGAAGCGGCGAACGGGCAGGCAGGATAGCCTGCCCTGGATTTCCGGATTTGGCAGGATAGCCAAATCTGGAAATGAGCCTACGACCCCATTAAATCGGTTCGTAGGTTCCTGAAATACCCAGATTCAGTTTGGAATTTTAAACGGGAAGGATATTTGGTCGGGGTGACAGGATTTGAACCTACGACCCCTACGTCCCGAACGTAGTGCTCTACCAGGCTGAGCTACACCCCGAAAACCAGCCGCGTACTATACGGGATGGGCCGGGGGTATTCAATCGGAACCGCCGCAGGCCTGGGCCACTGCGGTCGCCATATAGTCTGAGAACCGCCCCGAAATTCCCATGTCACTGTGCATTGGCTACACTGGATGAGGCGACAGGGAAGATGAGGGCAGTCGATTTTGAGGCTGTTGGGGAATGGACCTGGAATAGATTAAAGATTCCGTAAATCGGACCCCGGATTATCCTGATTCAGAGTCAAGCTAAAAAGACCGAAAACACTTCAATCCACATGAAACATGCGACGCCAAGCAAGAGGGTATTCGCCCCATCCCGTTCGCCGCTCCGCTGGCGGCCATTGTCCCTGGCTGGGTTGATCGGTCAGCCGGATTACGCGGGTTTCGTGTTGACAGTCCTGTGGTTTGCATTGACAGCAGTTTGTGTCTGGTGGGCAGTTGCGGATTCCAGTGGAGGTTTTGCCTGGAATAGATGGTCTGTCGATATCGGCAGCCAGAGTCTGGTCTTTGGATTTTATCTTCCCTGGTCGATATGTGTCTTGCTGGTGATGTGGCTGGGGTTGGAGTGGGCAGCCGTGCCGGCTTATCTGGCAACCCTGTTTGCTGCCCTGCACATGGGGCTCGGTGCCGATATCTCGGTCGTGACGGCGTTACACAACCCGCTCGCCATGGCGGTATATTTCCTTTTCTATTGCGGATTCTCGCAATCGTACGATCTGCGAACCCGGCGCTCGTGGGCGGTCTTTATTGGCGCGTCATTTACTGCCGCAGTGGTGAGTTCGGTAGGCTCGTTTATCGGCAGCCTGCATAACGAGGGCAGTGCAGCCGATATCCTGGCAAGCTGGTTGGGTTGGTGGCCGAATGCGTTCCTGCAATCGTTACTGGTTGCACCCATCCTTTATTTCTTTTCACCGTGGGTGGAGCGCCTCAAGCGACGTTTCTTCAAGCGGATTCCCAAACAGGCATTTTCCTGGCAGGAACTGTTGCTCGCAGCCAGCATGTTTATCCTGTCACTGGTGCTGTTCGTGTTGCTGGACGATCAGTGGCTGCAGGCACGTACCGAGACCATCCTGCATCTGCCGATGGACCAGATGCGGCTTCAGATCGAATCACAATTCACTGTGCAACGTTTCGTGATCTGGGTGCTGGCATTGCTGCTGGCAAGTATCTCGCTCGGTGGAATCGTCGCCATGTGGCGGCTGGTAAGGCGTATGGACGAGCGCTCCGCTGCCGAGACACGCCGCGCCCGCGATGAGTTGCATCACAGCGAAGCCAAATTCCGCCATTATTTTGAATTCAATCCAGCGCCGATGTGGGTCTATGAGCGCGGGACCGGACGATTTTTGGAAGTAAACCGGGCGGCAGTCGAACGTTACGGTTATTCGCGTGAAGAATTCCTGCGTATGAGCCTCTACGATATCCGCCCCCCGGAAGACCGGGCGCGATTGACCCAGCAGATGCATGAAGTGGACGCAAACCAGACGATGCGCGATGCGGGTGACTGGCGACACATGCGCAAGGATGGCTCCATACTGGATGTCGAATTGCACGTCAGTCCGGCTGATATCGAAGGCTTCGATGCTTCGCTGGCGCTGATACATGACATCTCGCCACGCAAGCAGGCACAACGTGCCAGCGAACAACGGGCGCGGGATCTGCAGACTTTGGCAGCGGCCTCGCTGGAGATCACTGCTGCTGATAGCAGGGAGGTGGTCTTGCAGCGGACGGCGGAACGCACCCGGCAACTGGTGAATGCCAATCTGGCAGTGATCCAGATCCGCACGGCTGACGCGGCTGGTACCTTGGGCGTATCGCTGACACCGCAATATGACAGTTGGCATGATTCTCTCGACCGCATCGAGACCTCGGGGATCTATCAGCTGGTATTGGACAAGCTGCATCCGGTGCGGCTGACCCAGGAGCAATTGTTGCGTGAACCCGGGTTCAATGGATTCGGTGACCTGGACGCGGAAAAGCTGCCTTTCAAGGGTCTGTTGGCGGTGCCGTTGGTGGGCCAGGATTCGGAGCCAGTCGGGGTGCTGATCGCGTCCGGTCATCGTGCCGGTGAATTCGATGCGGATGACGAAGCACTGCTGACACAACTTGGTCACATCGCATCGGTGGGTCTCGAGAATGTGCGGCTGCAACATGCCCTGCAAGCGCATGCGCACGATTTGGAGGCACGAGTCGCGGCACGGACTGCGGAACTGGATGTCAGTAACCGTGAACTGGATGCTTTTGCCTATTCTGTTGCCCATGACCTGCGGGCGCCGTTGCGCGCCATACATGGATTCGCGGACGCGGTGATCGAGGATTACGGTACGCAGCTGGATGCGACTGGCCAGGACTATCTGCAACGCATCGTCAAGGCTGCCCGCAGCATGGATACCCTGATCCAGGATCTACTGGCTTTCAGCCGGGTTGGCCGGGGCGAGATGGATCTGCAGAAGGTGCGGCTCGATGAAGTCGTAAAAGCCGCGGTGAGCGACCTCGGACACGAGATTGAATCGAGTCAGGCAAAGGTCGAGGTACAGATGCCGTCGTTGACGGTACTGGCGCATCCAGCCACACTACGGCAGGTCGTCCTCAATCTCATCAGCAATGCCATCAAGTTCGTGGCAGCAGGAACTGCCCCGGTGGTGAGGATCACGGCGGTTTCCGAGGCGGGTAAGGTGGAACTGCGTGTGAAAGACAATGGTATCGGTATCGCTCCGGAACATCAGGAACGCATATTCAATGTGTTCGAGCGCCTGCACGGCGCCGAAAGCTATCCGGGAACCGGAATCGGTTTATCGATCGTCAGGAAGGGGCTCGCCCGCATGCGTGGCGAGATCAGTGTCGAATCCGGTGCTGCTGGCAGCACTTTTCGGGTCAGCTTGCGGGAGTTCAGGAATGAGTGAGATCACACGCACCACGATATTGCTGGCTGAAGATGATCAGAACGATGTCATGCTCATCAAGCGAGCCTTCAGCAAGTCGCATGTGATCAATCCGATCGCCTGTGTCGAAAATGGCGAGGAGGCAGTCGCTTATCTTGCAGGGCAGGGCGAGTATGTGGACCGTGAGCGTTACCCGTTGCCTTTCATGATGTTGCTGGACCTCAAGTTGCCGCGGCTTTCCGGGCATGAGGTGCTCAAATGGCTGCGGGAACAACCCGGCCTGAAACGCCTGCCGGTGGTGGTCCTTACGTCCTCACGTGAACCTTCCGACATCAACCGCGCCTACGAGACAGGTGCCAACTCCTACCTCGTCAAGCCTGTGGTGTTCGAGGAGTTCAGCACCCTCTTGAAGCAGCTTCAGGTGTATTGGCTTATGCTGAGTGAACATCCGGAACTGAGTTGAGCCGACACGGTCCGATGGGTGGGAGGGGAACTTGGTCGAATCGAAACGCGATACGGGAGATCAGCCTGGCGGGCTAAGTAACCGCCCGCCGCGTCCCTTGTGCGTGTTGCTGGCCGACGATAACCCGGATGATCGTGCCTTGGTGGTGCGGGAACTCAGCAAGGATATCCCCGATCTCGAAGTCATCCATGTCATAGATCAAAAGCAACTTGATGTCGCGCTCGATGAGGCCCGCTTCGACCTGGCGGTCACGGATTTCCATCTGCGTTGGATCACCGGTCTCGATGTGCTGAAGCTGATCAAGGCCCGGTTCCCGAAGATCCCCGTCATCATGTTTACCGGCACCGCCACCGAAGAAATCGCGGTGCAAGCCATGCGCCTGGGTTTGAGCGACTATGTCGTGAAATCACCGCGCCAGATGGTACGGCTGCGGCGCGCGGTACAGACCGCGCTTGCGACCATCGGTGAGAGTCAGGCCCGGCAGCGCGCCGAAGACCAGCTCGCCGATGCACTCGAATACATCGAGGATGGATTTATCCTGTTCGATGCGGACGACCGTCTGGTCGTGTGCAACGATCAGTTGCGGCGCATGTATCCGGGGATGGTCGAGGTATTGCAGCCCGGCAAGCGGTTCAAGGACATCTTGCGGAACGGTCTGAAGAACGATCAGTTCGAGCTGCCGGAAGGCAGCCGCAAACTCTGGTTGCGGGAACGCATCGAGGCGCACAAGCGGGCGGAGGGAAGTATCGAGCAACGTCTGGTCGACGGGCGTTGGGTCTTGATCAAGGAACGGCGTGCGCGCGGCGGTGGCTATATAAGCCTGTACACGGATATCACCGCGCTCAAGAAACGTGAACTCGAATTGCAACGGCTATTGTCGGAGCACGTCATGCTGGGTGCGGCGGTGCAGCAATCTTCGGCTGGCGTCGTGGTCGTTGACACCCAGATGCCCGGCGATCATTACCCCATCATTTATGTCAATCCCGCGTTCGAGCTGATCACCGGGTTTTCTGCAGCGGATGTGCAGGGACGTGACTGGCGACTGTTGGCCGATCTGGCAGTGACTTCCGATGTGACGCGCCAGCACATCCGTGAGATCTTCAAGGCGCACCAATCGGGACAGATCGATATCGTCAATCACCGCAAGGATGGTGAGAAGTTCTGGAGCTCGCTTTCCATCAGCCCGGTCCTGGGTGAGGACGGAGAATCGAAATTCTATGTGGGTGTGCTGACGGATATCACAGAAAGGGTGCGTATCCGTGATGTGCTGGAAGAACGCACGCGCATGCTGGATGAGGCGGAGCATCTGGCACATCTTGGACATTGGCGCTGGGATATCGGGACCGGCAAATTTTCCTGGTCGGAGGAGATCTACCAGATCCGTGGGCTCGATCCGCGCAACATAGCCCCGGATTTCAACCGCAGCCTGAGTACGTACCACCCTGAGGATCAGCCGCGGGTTGAAAAGCAGATGCGGGGTATCGCGCAGAGCCACGAGAGTACCGAATTCGAGGCACGCATCGTGCGTCCGGATGGCGAGGTCCGCCATGTGCGCGTCAAGGGGCAATACAGTCCACCCACTGCGGATGCGGGCGAAGCGGTGTTCGGCATCTTTCAGGATATTTCGACGGAGAAGAAGAACGAAGTCGCGTTAAGACGTAGTGAGCGGCGCTATCGACGGCTGATGGAGGCAGTGCCACATGGTGTCAAGGAGCTTGATACCAATGGCATCATCACTTACGCGAATCAGGCGCACCATGACATGCTCGGCTATGCGCGCGGTGAATTGCTCGGCAAGAATGTCCTGGAACTGATCGCGGAGGACGTGCGTCGTGCCGAGGCCGGTCGGCGTTTTGAGGCCATGGTCGGCGCAACGACCCCGACCCAGAGCTTTATCACCCGTTACCGGACTGCAGATAACAGGGTTATCGATGTGCAGGTTGATGCGGTCATCAGTCGCAATGAGGCCGGCGAAGTCACCGGGGTGATCTCGGTCGCTACCGACATCACGGAGCGGGTGCAGGGCGAGAAACGCTTGCGCTATCTTGCCTATTACGACCCACTCACCGGGCTCGCGAACCGGACCTTGCTGAACGACAACCTCCGTGAGCAGATCAGTCACCGTGACGAGAGAGACAGCGTGGCGGTGGTGCTGTTCAACGTCGATGGATTCAAACTCATCAACGATGCGCTCGGACACGATGCCGGTGATAGCGTATTGCGTGAATTCGGCGCCCGTCTGGCGAAGATGTTTGGCAGCCATGATGGGGTGGCGCGATTGGCAGCGGATGAGTTTGCGGTCATCGTTACCGGTCAGTTCGAACGCGACGAACTCAAGAGCCGTGTACACCTTGCCAAGGCGGAGCTGGAAGAGCCCCTGCAGGTCGCCGGCAGCAAACTGGATGTCCGGTTGAGTGTGGGCGTGGCCGTGGCGCCACGCGATGGCGAAGACGCGGAGACTATTCTGCGTAATGCAGACAGTGCCCTGCTGGAGACCAAACGCGACGATCCGGGTGGCATACGTTTCTACAGCGCCGAGATGAAAGCGTTGGTGGAAGAGTTCATGAGTCTGCGTGGGCGTCTGCGCAGTGCCGCGATGCAGGACGAGTTCTTCCTCGAATATCAACCGCAAGTGGAACTCAGTACCCGCAGGATCGTCGGTCTTGAGGCACTGGCGCGCTGGCGTACCGAAGAAGGTGTGCTGATCCCACCTTCAAAATTCATCGCAGTCGCCGAACAGAGTGGCGATATCGTCACCTTGGGAGCGTTGCTGCTGGAGAATGCCTGTCGTCAGGCGATGAAATGGAAAAGTGCCGGGATCATTTCGCCGCTGATGACGGTCAACATCTCGGCCCGACAGTTTCTGCAGGAAGATCTGGTCAGTACCGTACGGGGAATCCTGGACCGGACCGGTTTCGACCCGAAGTCCTTGCAACTGGAACTCACCGAAACCGCGATCATGACCGACAATCCCAACGTGCCGCAGCGGATGCGCGATCTGAGCGCACTCGGTATCCGCTTCTCGATCGATGATTTTGGTACCGGTTATTCGTCGCTGACCTATCTGAGTCATTTCCCGATCGATACACTCAAGATCGATCGCAGTTTTGTTATCGGTATGCCGACCGATGCGAAGCATGCCGCTATCGTCAGCGCGCTGGTCGCCATGAGCCACAAACTCGGTATCAGGGTCATCGCTGAAGGTGTCGAGGAGGTCCGCCAGGAACAGTATCTGCGCGACAGCGGCTGCGACATCGCGCAGGGTTTCTATTACAGTTATCCGTTGTCAGCCGATGCCTGCGCGGCCGTGTTGCGCGAGGGCATCATCAAGCATCGGAAGCGACGCTGATTTCACGAACGGCGTTCGACTGCGAATTCCGCCAGATTCTTCATGCCGTCCAGATACCTTGATGGCGGCAATCCGTTCAACGCATCCAGGGCCTGCTGTTGGTGTTCGCATGCCTTTCCTGTCACATAATCCAGCGCACCGCTCTGCCTGATCACGGTCAGGATTTCGTCGATATGATCCAGACCACCGTGTTCGATCGCATCACGTACCAGTTGCTGTTGCGCCGGGGTGCCGTGTCGCAGGACATGAATCAGTGGCAGCGTGGGTTTACCTTCCGCCAGGTCGTCGCCGATGTTCTTGCCCAGCTCATCGGCCGATGCACTGTAGTCCAGCATGTCATCCACTAACTGGAAAGCCATGCCCAGATGCAGGCCGTAGCGCGCCAACGTAGCCTGTTCGTGGTCCGGGCGTTTCGCGACCACAGCACCCAGGCGGGCACCGGCTTCAAACAGGGTGGCGGTCTTGCGCTGGATCACGTCCATGTAACGCGCTTCGGTGGTGTCCGGATCGTTGACGTTCATGAGCTGCAGCACTTCACCTTCGGAGATCAGGTTGGTAGCGTCGGCCATGATCTGCATGACCCGCATATCATCCACCTTCACCATCATCTGAAAGGCGCGCGAATACAGGAAATCGCCCACCAGCACGCTGGCCTCGTTGCCCCAGATGGCGTTGGCGGTCTCGCGCCCGCGCCGCAGGTTGGAGGCATCCACCACGTCATCATGCAGCAGGGTGGCGGTATGGATGAATTCGATGATGGCGGCGAGGTCCACATGGCGCTGGTCGTGGATACCGCAGGCGCGCGCTGACAGCAGCAGCAGTACTGGCCGCAGGCGCTTGCCGCCGCCGGCGATGATGTAATCCGCCAGCTGGTTGATCAGGGCCACATCGGAAGTCAGCTCGGCACGGATCCGGCGGTCGACGGCCTGCATGTCCTCGGCGATGAGGCTGCGGATGGCATCCAGGTCCGGCGGGTTAGCGCTCGATCGGGGGGAGGAGGAGGCTCGAACCATGTGTCTGCCGGGACTCGGGCGGCGCGGCACAGGCCGCAGGGAGAGGCGATGCTAGGGGCCGGCCCGCCGGGGTGTCAAGCCAAGCCGGGCAAAGTTTGACCCGGAGCCCGCCAAGCCGTAGAATTCGCGCCCTTTGGCGGATTCCAACACGATTTTCGGAGAGTTCCATGTACGCCGTTATTGAGACCGGGGGCAAACAGTACCGGGTAAGCGAAGGCGACGTTATTCGCGTCGAAAAATTGGCCGCCGAAGCCGGCGCCCCGGTCGAGTTCGACCGTGTGCTGATGGTCAGCAAGGACGGCGCAGAACCGGTGCTGGGCGCGCCGTTCGTCAAGGGCGGCAAAGTCAGTGGCACGGTCAAGAGTCTCGGTCGCCACGACAAGATTTTCATCTTCAAGCTGCGTCGCCGCAAGAATTACCGTCGTCGCGGCGGGCACAAACAGCATTACACCGAAGTCCAGATCACCGGCATCCAGGCCGGTTGAGTATCAGAGGTTAAACCAGCATGGCACACAAAAAGGCAGGCGGCAGTACCCGTAACGGCCGCGATTCCGAGTCGAAACGCCTGGGCGTCAAACTCTTTGGTGGTGAAGCGGCGATCGCCGGCAACATCCTGATCCGTCAGCGCGGCACCGAATACCGCGCCGGTGTGAACGTCGGCATGGGCCGTGACCATACCCTGTTCGCCAAGGCGGACGGCAAGGTCAAATTCGATGTGCGCGGCAAGCCACAGCGTCGCTACGTGAGCGTCATCACGGAATAAACGACGCAGTCGTTGGGCGCAAATGCAAAACCCCGGGCAACCGGGGTTTTTTGTCTGTAGAGCAGGAGCGAGTCGTGAAGTTTGTCGACGAAGCCATCATCAAGGTCATTGCCGGCGACGGCGGTAACGGTTGCGTGAGCTTCCGGCGCGAAAAATTCATCCCGTTCGGCGGACCCGATGGCGGTGACGGCGGTGACGGCGGCAGCGTGTGGCTGGAAGCGCGTGAGGATCTAAACACCCTGGCCGATTTCCGCGCGGTGCGCACGTTCCAGGCGCAACAAGGTCAGAAGGGCATGAGCCGTGACATGACCGGGCGCGGGGGTGAGGATCTCATCGTGCATGTACCGGTCGGCACCTCGATCATGGACATGGATACCCGTGAACTGCTCGGCGATCTGGTCACAGTCGGCGAGCGTCTGAAAGTCGCACAGGGTGGTTTCCACGGTCTCGGCAACTCTCGTTTCAAGAGCAGCGTGAACCGCGCGCCGCGTCAATCCACGCCGGGCAGTGCAGGCGAGCGACGCAGTCTCAAACTTGAACTCAAGGTGATCGCCGATGTCGGTCTGCTGGGCCTGCCCAATGCCGGCAAATCCACGCTGATCCGTGCGGTTTCCGGCGCGCGCCCCAAAGTTGCGGATTATCCCTTCACTACCCTTTATCCGAATCTCGGCGTGGTCGCGGTGAGTATGGGCCGCAGTTTCGTGATGGCCGACATACCCGGCCTGATAGAAGGTGCCGCGGAAGGCCAGGGATTGGGCATCAAGTTCCTGAAGCACCTGCAACGCACACGCGTGTTGCTGCATCTGGTGGATGTCGCACCGTATGAAGGCAGCGGCGATCCGATCGTGGATGCGCGTGCGATCGTGAACGAACTGGAAAAATTCAGCCCCGAACTTGCCGTACGCGAACGCTGGCTGGTGCTGAACAAGATCGATCTGCTGCCGGAAGACGAGCGTGCAGCGCGCTGCAAGGCGATCGTGAAAGGCCTCAAATGGAAAGGCCCGGTATTTCAGATTTCCGGATTGGCTGGCGAAGGTACGCAGGAACTCTGCCAGAAGATCATGGCGCGGCTGGAGCAGCTCAGAGCGTCTGCTGAGACGGAACGCGACGAAAGGGAATCAGCTCGATAAAAAAGCCGGCATCAAGCCGGCTTTTTAATATCGCAATCAGCGAACACTCAGGCCTTCATCGCCTTGATGTGATCGTTCAGGCGGCTCTTGTGACGCGCGGCCTTGTTGTGGTGGATCAGGCCCTTGTTGGCAGTGCGGTCGATGACCGGCACGGCTTCCTTGTAGGCGGCTTCGGCTTCGGCCTTCTTGCCTTCGGCAATCAGCTTGACCACTTTCTTGATGTAGCTGCGGGCCATGGAACGCATACCGGCATTGTGGTCACGGTGGGCTTCCGCCTGGCGGGCGCGCTTCTTTGCTTGCTTGGTGTTGGCCAAGGTCGAGACTCCTGAAAAAACCTGTAATGGACTGCCTATGGGCAGCCGGAAAGGGTGCGTACTATACGGATTTTGGGCTGATTCCGCAATGTAGCCGAGGGCGTGTACGTGGCGGCCTTTCGTGAAGGCCGGTATCATGCCGGCTTTCTATAACTCCCTGATTTTCAGGACTTCGGCCCATGTCCCGCGCCCTTTTCAAGGCCACCTCGCTGGTGGCCGGCATGACCTTCCTCTCCCGTATCCTGGGCTTCGTCCGGGACATGGCGCTGGCCCGTTTTTTCGGCGCCGGGATGGTCATGGATGCCTTCTTCGTGGCCTTCAAGATACCCAATTTCATGCGCCGGACCTTTGGCGAGGGGGCCTTTTCGCTGGCGTTCGTGCCGGTGATCTCCGAATATCGGACCACCCGTGAGCATGCCGAAGTCAGGGAACTGGCGGACCGGGTAGCAGGCAGTTTCAGTCTGGTGCTGTTCGTGGTCACGGCAGTCGGGGTGATCGCGGCGCCGGTGCTGGTGTGGCTGTTCGCGCCGGGTTTCAGCGTCAACGCGGATAAATACCAGCTTACGGTGAGCATGTTGCGGGTCACGTTCCCGTATCTGCTGTTCATCGCGCTGGTGGCGTTCGCCGGCGGCATCCTCAATACCTACGGCAAATTCGGGGTGCCGGCGTTCACACCGGTATTGCTGAATATCGTGCTGATCGTCACTGCCGTCTGGATAGCGCCGCACACAGCGAACCCCGGCATGGCGCTCGCCTGGGGCGTGTTCATCGCCGGAGCCTTGCAACTCGCATTCCAGGTGCCATTTCTGTTGAGGCTGAAACTGATGCCAAGGCCGCGTTTGCGCGGCGAGCATGAGGCGGTGCGGCGGATACTGAAGCTGATGCTGCCGGCATTGTTCGGTTCTTCGGTGTCGCAGATCAACCTGGTTGTGGATACCGTCATCGCATCGTTCCTCGCCACGGGCAGTGTGAGCTGGCTGTATTACTCCGACCGGTTGCTGGAATTTCCGCTCGGCGTGTTTTCCATCGCGCTCAGTACCGTGATACTGCCGCATCTTGCGCAGCAATTTGCGGCCAAATCGGCAGCCGGATTTTCTGCGATGCTGGATTGGGCGCTGCGCCTGGCGCTGGTGGTGGCGTTGCCGGCGGCGGTGGGGCTGTTCTGTCTGGCCGGGCCGATGCTGGCGACCCTGTTCCGCTACGGCAAGTTCGACGTGTTCGATACCCGCATGGCGAGCTTCAGTGTCATGGCCTATGCCGTGGGGTTGATGGGATTCACGCTGGTGAAGGTAGTAGCGCCGGGTTTCTATGCGCGCCAGGACACACGCACGCCAGTCAGGGTCGGTGTGATCTCGGTGATAGCAAATCTTGTGCTCAACGTCGTCATCACGATTCCCTGGGCCATGAGCGGCTATGCGGCACCGCATGCCGGATTGGCGCTTTCGACTTCACTGGCTGCGTTTCTCAACGCCGGCCTGCTGTATCGGCATCTGCGTAAACAGGGTGTCTATGCTCCCGCGCACGGCTGGCGAGCCTTGCTGACTCGCGCGGCGGTCGCGAATGCAGCGATGGGCGTCATGTTGTGGCTGTTTTCCGGCAATCTTGATGTGTGGCTGGAACGCACTGCCTGGCAGCGTAGCGCCTGGTTGGCGTTCTGGATCGTGCTGGCGGGATTGGTTTACTTCGCGGTGTTGTTCCTGAGCGGGTTCCGGATGCGGGATCTGCGCAGCAAAGGCGCATGAACCTGTAATCCGGTGGTATATCGCGTGGAACTCATTCGCGGTCTGAACAACCTGAAACCCCGGCACCGCGGGGTGGCAGCCAGCATCGGCAATTACGATGGCGTGCACCGGGGACATCAGGCGGTGCTGCGGGATCTCAAGCGACGCGCGGTAGTACTGGGAGTGCCGGCAACGGTGATCGTGTTCGAGCCGACTCCGCAGGAGTTCTTCGCGTCGGCGGCGCCACCAGCACGTCTGATGCGTTTTGGTGAAAAGCTTCAGGCACTTGCGGAGCAGGGTGTGGAGCGTGTCGTATGCCTGCGGTTCGACCGGCGATTGGCGGAGCTGTCGCCCGAGGATTTCATCACGCGCATCCTGGTGCGTGGTCTCGGCGTGCGTCATCTGGTGGTCGGCGATGATTTCCGGTTTGGGCATGCGCGGCGCGGTGATTTTGCCTTGCTGCAGCGGACCGGTAAGACGCAGGGTTTCGAAGTGCAGGATACTGGCGCGCTGTTGGCGGACGGCGAACGTATCAGCAGCACGCTTATACGTGAAGCGCTGGCGGCTGGCGATATGGCGCGGGCAGCAAACATGCTGGGGCGGCCGTTTGCGCTCGGCGGACGCGTGCTATACGGTGCGCAGCTCGGTCGCAAGCTGGGATTTCCGACCGCCAACATCGCGCTCAATCGCCGCGTGGTGCCGGTACGCGGGATCTTTGCGGCGCGCATCCACGGGATCGAACCCGGTCCCCGCGATGGCATCGCGTACGTCGGTAATCGGCCGGCAGTCGGCGGTGCCGGGCCGTTGCTGGAAGCGTTCGTATTCGATTTCGATGGCGACCTGTATGGTCGTCGTCTCAATGTGGAGTTACTGCACCGGTTGCGCGATGACCAGCATTTCGCCAATCTGGAGGCGTTGCAGGCACAGATGCAACAGGACCTGTCAGCGGCACGCGTCTGGCTGAAGCAATACACAGCTGACTGACTTTAAATAAATGGAAACTGAACGTGGCTGATTACAAAGATACCCTCAACCTTCCGCGAACCGGGTTCCCGATGCGTGCCAACCTGCCGCAACGCGAGCCGGAGTTCCTGACACGCTGGGATGCCGAGGATGTGTATGGGCAGATCCGCAAGGCACGAGCCGGCAAGCCGCGTTTCATCCTGCAGGATGGCCCGCCGTATGCGAACGGCAACATCCATATCGGCCACGCGGTCAACAAGGTGCTCAAGGATATCGTGGTCAAGTCGCGCACCCTGGACGGGTTTGATGCGCCTTACATTCCGGGTTGGGATTGCCACGGTCTGCCCATCGAACAGCAGGTCGAGAAGAAGATCGGCAAGGCCGGCCAGAAAGTGGATGCCAAGGCATTCCGTGCTGCCTGCCGTGCCTACGCGCAGCAACAGGTGGAGGGTCAGCGTGCAGATTTCAAGCGGCTGGGTGTGTTGGGCGATTGGGATCAGCCATACTTGACCATGGCGCCGCAGTTCGAGGGTGACCAGTTGCGGGCGCTGGCCGAGGTGATCCGTCGCGGACACCTGTATAAGGGTCTGAAACCGGTGCACTGGTGCATGGATTGCGGCTCGGCCTTGGCCGAAGCCGAAGTCGAATACGAAGACAAGACCTCGCCATCCATATATGTGATGTTCCCGGCACAGGATGAAAAAGCCCTCCTGGCGAAGATGCAGGTCAGGAAGGATGCAGGTGATGGTCCGATCTCGGTTCTGATCTGGACCACCACGCCGTGGACCTTGCCGGCTAACCAGGCCGTCGCGTTGCATCCTGAATTCGACTATGTGCTCGCGCAATACGAAATCGGCGGCAAACCACAGCGTTTGTTACTGGCTGACGGCTTGCTGGAAAAGCTGAATGAAATTCTTCAGAAGGCTGAATCAGTAAGTTATAAAGGTGCAATCGCCCGAGCCAGGGGCCAGGATCTGGAAAACCTGAAGCTCAAGCATCCGTTTTATGATCGGGTGGTGCCGATCATTCTCGGCGATCACGTCACGCTGGATGCTGGCACTGGCGCCGTGCATACCGCGCCCGGTCACGGTCAGGAAGATTTCGCGGTCGGTTTGAAATACGGTCTGCCGGTGGACAATCCGGTCGACAGCGGCGGGGTATTCATTCCCGGCACGCCGATGTTCGCCGGCGAATTCGTGTTCAAGGCCAACGCGCATGTCATCGAAGTACTGCGCGAGCGCGGCATGTTGCTGTATTCCGAATCGTTCCGGCACAGTTATCCGCATTGCTGGCGTCACAAGTCACCGGTGATCTTCCGTGCCACGCCGCAGTGGTTCATCGGCATGGATCAGAACGGTCTGCGGCGCGATGCGCTCGCCGAGATCAAGCGCGTGCATTTTACTCCAGCCTGGGGCGAGAGCCGGATCGAAGGCATGGTCGCCAACCGTCCCGACTGGTGCATCTCGCGGCAACGCACCTGGGGCGTACCGATCGCGTTGTTCGTGCACAGGCATAGCGGCGAATTGCATCCGCGGACCATCGAATTACTGGAAGCAGTAGCAGGGCGTGTGGCGAAGGACGGCATCGATGCCTGGTTCGAGCTGGATGCGGCCGAGCTGCTTGGCAAGGATGCCGAACAGTATGAGAAAGTGAAGGACATCCTCGACGTCTGGTTCGATTCCGGCGTGGTGCATTACTGCGTAGGCGAGAAACGGCTCGGCATCGGCGTCGACGGCAAAGCCGATCTGTATCTGGAAGGTTCCGACCAGCATCGCGGCTGGTTCCAGTCGTCACTGCTGACCTCGGTCGCGATCCGCGGCAAGGCACCTTACAAGGGTGTACTGACTCATGGTTTCACCGTGGACGAGCAGGGCCGCAAGATGTCGAAGTCGGTCGGCAATGTGGTAGTGCCGCAGAAGGTGATCGATTCGCTGGGTGCGGACGTGTTGCGACTATGGGTCGCGGCCACCGATTACAGCGGCGAGCTGTCGGTCTCCGACAATATCCTGAAGCACAATGCGGAAGCCTATCGCAAGATGCGCAACACGCTGCGTTATCTGCTGGCGAACCTGTACGACTTCGAACCTGCACAGAACCAGTTGCCGGTCGATAAATTGCTGGAACTGGATCGCTGGCTGTTGGCGAAAGCAGCGAAGCTGCAGAATGACGTGCGGCAGGCTTACGAAAATTATCAATTCCATCTGATCTATCAGAAGATCTACAACTTCTGCATCGTGGACCTGAGCAGTTTCTATCTGGATGTAATCAAGGATCGCGAGTACACCACGCAAGCCGATAGTGTGGCGCGACGTTCCTGTCAGACCGCCATGTATCATGTGGCCGAGGCGATGGTGCGCTGGCTGGCGCCGATCCTGAGTTTCACCGCCGAAGAGATATGGCAGCAGTTGCCCGGACAGCGGGATGATTCGGTTTTTACCAGCGTCTGGTACCAGTTGCCGGAGACGGGTGCGCTGGATATGGAATTATGGCAGACGGTATTGTCGGTACGCGAAGCCGTGCGCAAGGAACTGGAGAAGCTGCGAGTCGCAGGTACCGTAGGTTCTTCGCTGGATGCGGAAGTGGATCTGTATTGCGAACCGGGGCTGGCCGAGACCTTGCGTAAACTCGGCGATGAGCTGCGCTTCGCGCTGATCACATCGTATGCCCGGGTACGCGATGCCAAGGATCGTCCGAAAGATGCTGTCGCGGCTGTGGAACCGGCCGGATTGTGGATTAGCGTGCAAGCCAGCAAGTGGCAGAAATGCGAGCGCTGCTGGCATCACCGTGAAGACATAGGGCAGGATCAGGCTCATCCAGGTCTCTGCGGGCGCTGTCTTGAGAACATCGCCGGTGACGGCGAGACGCGGTACTATGCATGAGTAAGCTGCTGAAAAATCCCGGACAACTGCGTTGGTTGTGGCTATCGCTGTGCGTCGTGATCGCGGACCAGCTCAGCAAGGCCGTGATCGTTTCACACCTGCATCCGTTCGACAGCATCCGTGTGCTGCCGGTATTCAATATCGTGTTGATCCGGAATACCGGTGCGGCGTTCAGTTTTCTGGCCGATCAGCCGGGCTGGCAGCGCTGGTTTTTCATCCTGCTGGCATTGGTCATTACATCTGGCATCGTGATCTGGATGTGGCGGCTTGCCGGGGAAGGCGTGCGCTGGATTGCCTGTGGGCTGGCGCTGGTCGCCGGTGGTGCGATCGGCAATGTCGTGGACCGGATCCGGTATGGCTATGTGGTCGATTTCATCCAGGTGCATTACCAGCAATGGTTTTACCCGGCATTCAATGTGGCGGATTCAGCCATCACCGTTGGTGCGATAATACTGATACTGGATGGTTTGTTGCGGCAACGGCGGGATGTGCCGGGTCGCGGGGTATAAATGTATTGATGGACATTCTGCTTGCCAATCCGCGTGGTTTCTGTGCTGGCGTCGATCGTGCCATCGAGATCGTCGAACGGGCACTGGAGATGTTCGGTGCGCCGATCTATGTACGACATGAGGTCGTGCATAATCGCTACGTCGTCGAGCGGCTGCGCAAACTCGGCGCGGTGTTCGTGGAAGAACTGGACGAGGTGCCAGATACCGCGATCGTGATCTTCAGCGCGCATGGCGTCTCGAAGGCAGTGCGCAGTGAAGCGGAGCATCGTGGTCTGCGGGTGTTTGATGCCACCTGCCCACTGGTGACCAAGGTACACATGGAAGTCAGTCGTTATGCGCGCGATGCGCTCGACGTGATCCTGATCGGGCATGCCGGGCATCCGGAAGTAGAAGGGACCATGGGGCAATTTGATACCAGCCATGGTGGCGCGATCCATCTGGTACAGACTCCGGAAGACGTCGCCAGCCTTGCAGTCAAAGACCCGCAGCGCGTGGCATTCGTGACTCAGACTACACTTTCCATGGACGATACCGCCCGCATCATCACCGCGTTGCGGGCGCGGTTCCCGCAGATGCACGGTCCGCGCAAGGATGACATCTGCTACGCCACCCAGAATCGTCAGGATGCCGTGAAGAAACTGGCGCACCGGTGTGAAGTGATGCTGGTAGTGGGCTCGCGCAATAGTTCCAATTCCAACCGTCTGCGTGAGATCGCCGAGCATGAAGGCGCACAGGCGTATCTGATCGATGGCCCGGATGATATCCGCAAGGAATGGCTGACTGACAAACAGGCAATTGGTGTCACCGCTGGCGCTTCGGCGCCGGAAGTCCTGGTGCAGGAAGTGATAGCGCGACTCAAGGCATGGGGCGGCCAGACTGCCACCGAAGCCGCGGGTATCCCGGAGCATGTCGTGTTCGCTTTGCCGAAAGAACTGCGCAAGAGTGATTCACGCAGCTAACTCCGCTCCGTAATCAGTTTGAACAACTCATGCCGTTAGTCAGGTCGCTGGCGTCTTCTACCCGGACGCGCCCGGTGACACTGACGATCAATGCCTGATCATGCGTATCCGCCGCCGAGCAATACAGCAGGGTCCCGTTGGTGCTGCGGGCGCCGCGTGGCCGGAAGGTGAACGCAGTGCGGTTGCTGAATAGATGGGCACCGGCCGACAGCGGTCCCTGCACGTGCAAGACAGGTTCGCCAGGATCGACATGGGCGGGAGAATCCTGATCGAGATTCACGAAGATCAGCCAACCGTCTTGCCAGTCAGCATCATTGGAGCAGTGTTGTCCGTCATTGCTGCGACACAAGGTGACGTAGCGATTGCGGGTGATGGCGGTGTCACGGGCAAAATTGAGCGCCCTGGTCAGGGTGTTTACCGCAGCGGCTGCGCGGTTGTAGCGGATCATCGCCGTGAAGTCGGGGATGGCAACGGTGACCAGGATGCCAGCCACCGCCAGGGCGATGAGCAATTCCAATAACGTGAAGCCACGTTCCCTGTGCATGATTCCCTCCCTGGGTGCCCTGCGATGGCTGTTTTTGGCGGCTTCCCGCCCGACGGCATCCCCTGATACCGGTCATTTGCTTCCTGTAGGTGGCTGGAAACGGCCTCAAAATCCCGGTGTACAGGCGATACGCGGCAATTTTCGAGCCATTTCTGTCTGTCCAGAAAGCAAAATCGCTGATTTTCGGCGATAGCCTCTATACTTGCAGGGGCAGGTTCAAAGAGTAATAAAAACCGGATACGGGAATCAAGTCACATGAGCAGACATTCAGATGTCATCGTGGTGGGCGCCGGCATCATGGGGATGCTGACCGCGCGTGAGTTGGCGCGAACCGGGTTGACGGTATTGCTGGTCGAGCGTGGCCAGGCTGGTCGCGAAGCCTCGCGTGCTGCGGCCGGGGTACTTTCACCACTGTATCCCTGGCAGGCATCGGCACCGGTTGCCGCGCTGGCGCGCTGGAGCCAGGACTACTATCCGGTGCTGGCGGACGATCTGCGCCGTGCCAGCGGCATCGATCCTGAATGGACTGCCAGCGGATTACTGTGTTTCGCACCTGAAGAGGAAGCCGCGGCACGCCGCTGGGCGGCAGCCAACGGTACCGCGGTGGATATGCTGAATGCGGAAGCGGTGCGTCGCCAGGAGCCGGCACTTGCCGGTGGCGCGCGCCCGGCGGTATTTGTTCCCGGCATCTCGCAGATTAACATCTCCAAGCTGATGCGGGCGTTGCGCGAGACGGTCCTGAATGAAGGCATCCCGCTGCGCGAGCACATGCAGGTCACGAGTTTGCTGAAAGGCGATGGCAAGATCCTCGGCATACGTACCGCGACCGGGGATTTCTATGCCGACCATGTGGTGCTGTGCTGTGGCGCCTGGAGCGGCGAACTTGCCGCTGTCGTTGGAGAGGAGTTGCCGGTACAACCGGTGCGCGGGCAGATCATCCAGTTCGAGGGTCCGCCGGGTTTGATAAGCCGCATCTTCTGCGAGCGCGAGTACTATCTGTTGGCACGCCGCTCCGGACAGATACTGGTGGGCGGCACTCGGGAATATGTCGGTTTCGACAAGGGTGTGACCTCGGCAGCCCTGGAAGAGCTGACACATGCCGCATGGGATTTGTTACCGATGCTCAAGGGCGCTCGTCCGCAACGACAATGGTCCGGTCTGCGGCCGGGATCGGCCCGGGACACCCCCTATATCGGTCCATGTCCCGGCATGCCAGGCCTGTATTTCAATGCCGGGCACTTCAGTAATGGCATCACCCAGGCGCCGGCTGCGGCGCGGTTGTCCGCGGATCTTGTTCTGGGTCGTACGCCCTGCATGGATCCTGCGCCTTATAGCCTGTAGCAGCGTGGACACTGGCTAATTTATGCGCATATACTGCAAACAGTTGCCTTGCCGTGGTTAAAGACTCCCAAGTGTCTGATTTACCTGAGACCTCGCTCACCGGGAACGCGTTGGCCATGCACCTGCAGGCCCACAATGTCACCCCGACTGCGCAGCGGCTGCAGATCGCTGAAATCATGTTGCGCCAGCCGCAGCATCTGTCGGCTGAACAGATACTGACGGCCGTGAACAAGGCGGGTGCCAGAGTCTCCAAGGCTACGGTCTATAACACCCTGAAACTGTTCTCGGAGAAGGGGCTGGTGCGGGAAGTGATCGTGGACCCGACGCGGGTTTTCTACGATTCCACCACCGGCATGCATCACCATTTCTACAACGCCGATACCGGCGCCCTCATCGATATCCTTCCGGGCGACGTGCAGTTCGCGCAGTTACCGGTATTGCCGGCGGGTACCCGGGAAGACGGTATCGAGGTCATCATCCGGCTGCGCAAGCAGCCAGTCTGAATCAAGCGGTTTGCCGGGTCCGGTTCATCCGCTATACTGCCGCCCCCGAAATTGCCGGTGCAGCTCAGTTGGGCGAATCCGGTGTTTTATCGGAATGCCGGCGGTATTCCGATCCGGTTGAGCGGTTGAACACGACGTTCAACCCGGGGCCAGGCAGCGCTGCGGCGTTGCGCCAGGGATGGCTTGGACAACGTATCAAATAGCCGGTGTAGCTCAGTTGGGCGAATCCGGTGTTTTATCGGAATGCCGGCGGCATTCCGATCCGGTTGAGCGGTTGAACACGACGTTCAACCTGGGGCCAGGCAGCGCTGCAGCGTTGCGCCAGGGATGGCTTGGACAACGTATCAAACAGCCGGTGTAGCTCAGTTGGTAGAGCGGCGCATTCGTAATGCGAAGGTCGTAGGTTCGACTCCTATCTCCGGCACCATACCCAGCAAAAAAGCAGCCTTGTCGGCTGCTTTTTTGCTTTCGCCAGAGTCGTGCACGGCTCACAAGCTGAGCAGGAAAAACACCGCGATGAATTGCAGCACACTGCCGGTGAGACAGAATAGATGCCAGATGGCGTGATTGAAGGGCAGGCTTTCCCAAGCATAGAACACGGCACCGACCGTGTATGACACGCCGCCGGTGATGATCAGTACGAATGCCGGCAGCGGCAGATTGTGAATCAGGGGTACGAATGCCACCAGGCCTATCCAGCCCATCAGCATATAGGCAACGGTCGATAGCATGTCGAAGCGATGACCAAATTTCAGTTTGGTTATGAACCCGATGAAAGCCAGCGCCCACAGCACCGTGAACAGACTCCACCCCAATGCGCCGCGTACTGCGATTATGAGGAATGGGGTATAGGTGCCTGCGATGAGCAGGTAAATGGAGATGTGATCGGCGCGACGCAGGGCGTTCTTCAACGATCCTGGCTTGGCGAAGTGATAACTGGTCGAGATCAGATAGGTGAGAATCAAGGTGGCGCTGTAGACACTGAATGTCACTACCTGGCTGAGCTTGCCGTACAGGGCGGCAACCGTGATCAGTACCGGCGCCGCGCCGATTGTCAGTAACAGTCCCAGGAAATGAGTGAGCGCGTTCCAGAACTCGTCGCGTGGATTTGAAACAGCCGGATCAGCAGGGAATTGCTCGACGGATTGCGTGTCTGGTGATTCCACAATTC
>DASSKW010000072.1:0-7286 GCA_035690065.1 Gammaproteobacteria bacterium | reverse complement strand
CGGCAGGCGAAACGGCACGTGCGGATCTCTCGATTACCATATTTTTAAGTGAGCCCTCGGACTATGATGGCGGCGAACTGGTGATGAACAGCGACAAAGGCGGGAAGTCGGTAAAATTGCCAGCTGGCGGCGCGATTATCTACGGCTCATCCACAATCCACGAGGTACTGCCAGTCACACGTGGGACCCGTTATGCAGCGATTACCTGGGTTCAGAGCCTCGTTCGTGAAGAACAACGCCGGGAAATGCTTGCCGAGCTTGCCGAACTGGCGCGTTGGAGTCGCAGCGTAGCGCCTGATTCGGCGGAAGCGATGATGGCGACAAAGACCCGTGCCAATCTCATGCGCATGTGGGCCGAAATATGATTGGCGCAGCAAAGCCTGTAATCTTCCGGACTATTAGTGCCTGCATACATAGCACTGCATCGGTGTATTTCTGTTGCTGAGCTGAAGTTTCTTTTTGCATAATCGGAGCTGACCGTCATGATATTAATCGATAATGTACTGACCACGGCACAGGTTACGCAGATCCGCAAGGTACTTGAGCAGAGTCGTTTCGAGGATGGCAAAGCCACCGCCGGCAAATTGATCCGTCAGGCGAAGAACAACCTGCAGGCCGAGACCAGCGAAGGTGAACTTGCGGCCGCCGCACAGACAGTCATGACATCATTGGTGAGTAATGAAGGGTTTCGGGAATATGCGCTTCCGCGCCGTATCCTGCCGCCATTCTTCAACCGTTACGACACCGGTATGTATTACAAGGATCACGTCGATAATGCGATGATGGGTGGCGGCGAACCGATGCGCGCCGATATCTCGTTAAGCTTGCTGCTCAGCGACCCAGGCGAATATGACGGCGGCGAACTTCACATCGGCGATGGCAAAGGCTCAGTGGCCGTCAAACCGGGTAGCGGCTCCGTTGTACTCTATAGTTCGGCTACGATCCACAGTGTCGCCCCGGTCACCCGCGGCACGCGTTATGCTGCGATAAGCTGGGTGCAGAGCCTGATCCGCGAGCCTGAACAGCGGACGATCCTGTCCGAACTGTCGGTGCTGGGTCGCTGGGCGCATCAACTCGCGCCAGGTGCAGCGGAACCGGTACGCATCACCCGGCTACGCGTCAATCTTATGCGAATGTGGTCGGAACCCTGAACACGGGGCAAGATTTCCATTCGTAAAGATAGTTAATCAGGGTTCGATAACGATTCGCCGCACCGGAGGTACTTATGTGGCAGCTGGTTCTGGGCGCTGTCATGATCAGTTTCTCCGCAGTATTCGTCAAACTGGTCACCGTCCCACCTACCACCAGTGCATTCTACCGGATGTTGTTTGGTGGCTTGATCCTGCTGGGCGTGTTGTTATGGCGTCGCGAACGGCCAAGATTGAATTCTGCCGCATTCGGTCTGGTGTTTCTGGCGGGATTATTTTTTGCCGCCGATCTTGCATTGTGGCATCGCAGCATCCTGCATGTCGGGCCGGGCATCGCGACGCTGCTCGCTAATTTCCAGGTCTTCATCCTGGCGGTGACCGGCGTACTGTTGTTCCGCGAACACCTGACACGTGCCCAGATGGCCGCGATCCCACTTGCCGTCCTTGGTCTGGCGCTGTTGGTGGGTTCGGATTGGTCGCGTTTGCCCGAGTCCTATCGCATCGGTGTCGGCTTCGGTTTGCTGACCGCCTGCTGTTACGCTGCGTATATCCTGGTATTGCGGCATTTGCGTGCGGATGCGTCTGCGGGCTCGGCATTCACCGCCATCACGCTGGTCTCGCTGATGACCGCAGTATTGCTCGGCCTGCTGATGCTGTCTCAACACGATTCATTCGCGATTCCCGACTGGCGCAATGCCGGCTGGTTGATCGCGTATGGCATATTCGGTCAGGTGCTTGGCTGGGTATTGATATCGAACGGCATCCACAAGGTGCGCGCTTCGCAGGTGGGACTGATCCTGCTGTTGCAACCCTTGTTCGCATTCATCTGGGATTGCACGTTTTTCGGGCGCCGTTTCAGCCTGATCGAGATCAGCGGTGCAGTGCTGGCGCTGGTGGCGATCTATCTCGGTTCTTTGCGCAGACCCGCCCGGCTCAAGTGATTACGGCAAGTCGCCCTGGCAGGACTTCGATCTCCAGACGAGTCGCATCTGTGTAACGGATCTCGCCATCCGCGTGCACCGGCAGACCGATACCGGATTCGATCACCACTCGGGTCGTACGGAAGGCAGTCACACCGCGATGGCTGAGGTGTGAACCGACCAGCACCCGCGGCACCAGACCCAGTATCCCGAGGCGGCTCATGCCGATCGCCATCACCACATCCAGCAGCCCGTCATCGATCTCCGCGTGCGGCGCCAGCACGAACGAACCGCCCTCCACGCGGCCGTTATGGACCGCCACCAGCGTGACCGGGTTTTCGACATCGAATCCATCGGCACGTACGCGCAGCGTCGGCGTGTGGTGTTCCCAGAGCAGGACTTTCAGCAGCGCGACGCCATAGACGACCTTGTGGTGCAGCCATTGCATGCGATTGGCGGCCATGGCGACCTGAGCATCGAATCCGATACCGATGCTGTTGGCGAAATAGAAATCGTTGCAGCGGGCAACATCGATATGGCGAGTCTTGCCACGGGCGATAAGCGCACAGGCTTCGCGCCAATCGGTATGCAGCGCCAGCATCTTGGCGAAATCGTTACCGGTACCGATCGGGATCACACCGAGCGGCGCACTTCCGCCAGCCTGCATCCAGCCGTTCACGGCTTCATGCACACTGCCGTCGCCGCCAGCGACCAGGATGCGTTCGGGTTTCGTGGCAAGCGCGGTCGCGACACAAGTCGCGATGTCACCAGGACCCTTGCTGCGAATAACGTCGATCTCGATACCATGCGCGGCAAGTTGCGCACGGATACCGTTTTCAAGGCGGCCACCAGCGCCGCGCCCGGCGGCGGGATTGATGATCAGCGGGATGGACATTGATCGGCCCCGTGTGCTGTGTTTATCCGGCGGCTATTTTTCAGAGCCGCTATTGTTACCAGTCATGCGTTCCAGTTGCGCGATGGCATCGTGGATCGTGGTACGTTCGCTGCGTGACAATTTACCCAGTGCCTGACCGAGTTGTTTTTCCAACAGGGAGGGTGCGGTATTGGCGAGGTTGCGACCCGCAGGTGTGAGTCCCACCAACACCCGGCGCTTGTCTTCCGGTCGCCGCTCCCGGTTGATCAGTCCGCGTAGTTCCAGGCGATCGAGGATGCCGGTGATAGTCGGCGGACTCAGCGCCATCGCTTTTGCCAGCGCACCGCTGGTGAGCGGGCCGAATTCGCGGAGATGTTGCAGACACAACAGTTGCGGGATACTCAGACCGCGCGCGCTCATCAGCTGGCGGCTGGAAATATCCATGCTGCGTGAGATGCGCCTCAGGGCACGCAATATCTCTTGCGCCAAACGATCTGTTTCGGGACTCATGGTTCATCCGGGTTCGACAGGTTGGAGATTGTTGAATACTTGGGCCGGTATCGCAAGCGGTCGTGCAGAGCCCGCCAGCGGCAGCCTTATCCGTATCGTCACATCAGCTTCGGCATGTTTCCGACAATCGAATTGGACAGATGTTGCCCGAGTTGTTACCCTCAATAAGATGTGTCAGTGTCAACTGCGATGCCCGATCAGGTGTTTCGTGGAAAGGGCAAGCGAGGATTTTGGCTAACGTAAAATCAAAACAGACTCCATCGGTCATCAAGAAAGCGACGCTGCGCCGCGCCATCGCCGCCGCCGCGCTCGGCAACTGCATGGAATGGTTCGATTTCGGCGTCTACGGGTATCTCGCGGTCACCATCGGCCGCATCTTCTTCCCTTCGCATAATCCGACTACCGAACTGTTAGCCGCGTTCGGCGGTTTCGCTGTCGCATTCGTGATCCGTCCGTTCGGCGGCATCTTCTTCGGCCCACTTGGCGATCGCATCGGCCGGCAGCGCGTCCTGGCCATCACCATCATCCTGATGGCGGCCTCGACCTTCATGATAGGGGTGTTGCCGAGTTATGCGCAGATCGGGATCTGGGCACCGATATTGCTGATGCTCGCGCGGCTGGTACAGGGCTTCTCTACCGGCGGTGAGTATGGCGGTGCCGCAACCTTCATGGCGGAATACGCGCCGGACGATCAGCGCGGCTATCTGTGCAGCTGGCTGGAGTTCGGGACCCTGGGGGGTTTTTCGCTCGGCGCTATCCTGGTCACGCTGGTCACTTTCGGCCTCACACCGGAAGCCATGAATGCCTGGGGTTGGCGCATCCCGTTTCTGTGCGCGGGGCCGCTCGGCATGATCGGACTGTATCTGCGCCTCAAGCTGGAAGAGACACCGGATTTTCAGGGTTTGCAGGAGGCCGGCGAAGTCGCGGACTCGCCGTTGCGGGAAGCACTCGCTACGGAATGGCGTCAATTGCTGAAATGCGTGGGCATCGTGATCCTGCTCAATGTCGCCGATTATACCTTTCTCACCTACATGCCAAGTTATCTGAACACTGCACTCGGAATCGGCGAACAGAGGGGACGCGTGATCCTGATCGGGATCATGCTGGCCATGATGCTGGTGATCACGCCGATCGGCGCGTTGTCGGATCGCATCGGCCGCAAACCGATCCTGGTCGCGTCGGCGCTGGGCTTCATCGTGCTGGGCTGGCCGGCGTTCTGGCTGATGTCACAGGGCAGTCTGTTCCTCGTCACGCTGGGACTCGCCATCCCCGGCCTGTTGCTGGTGATGCTGCTTGGCACCTTGCCCGCAACGCTGCCGGCGATGTTCTCGACCCGCACCCGCTACGGCGGTTTTGCAGTCTCTTACAACATCTCCACGTCATTGTTCGGTGGCACTGCGCCGCTTGCGATCACCTGGCTCGTGGTCATGACCGGTAACGATTACATGCCGGCTTTTTACCTGATTGCCGCGGGCGTGATCGCGTTCATCCCCATCCTTGCCTTGCGCGAGACCGCACGCCGTCGCCTGCGTGGTTCGGTCACGGCGGGGGTCGTGACCGCTGAATAAAAAATGGGCCGCTACCAGGAGCGGCCCAGATATCCTTTTATAAATTCCAATTCAGACGGGTCTGATCGCCGCAAAATCCCGGCGGTTGGCGATGAACTGTGGCCGCGGTGTCAGACCGCAGAACGGCGCCTGCAAGGTGTTCTCGACGCTGTTGAAGACGATGAACACGTTACTGCGCGACAGCGGTGTGATGTTGGAGTTGGAGCCGTGCATGAGGTTGCAATCGAAGAACGTCACCATGCCGGCGCCGCCGGTGGAGGCTTCGATGCCACCGGCTTCCATCATCCGGGTCAGGCTGGCATCGTCCGGCACCCCGTATTCCTGTTTGCGCAGCGATTGCCTGTAATGGTTCTCCGGGGTCTCGCCTACGCAGGCCAGGAATTTCTGGTGTGAACCCGGGATCACCAGCAGCGGACCGTTGTTGGCGGTATTCGGCGTCAGGCTGATCGAGCACGACAGCGCGCGCATCGCCGGCATCCCGTCTTCCACATGCCAGGTCTCGAAATCCGAATGCCAGTAGAACTCCTTGCCGCGGAAACCGGGCTTGTAGTTCACTCTGCTCTGGTGGATATAGACGTCGCTGCCGAGGATCTGGCGGGCCACGTCCACGATGCGGCGATCACGGCACAGCTTCGCGAGGATGGAATCGTACTCGTGGATCGCGAAGATCGAGCGGACCTGCTTGCCGCCCGGTTCGCGGATGGTCGCATCGCTGACTTTCACCTTTGCATCGGCACGCAGACGATGCAGTTCTGCCAGATGTTGTTCCATCTCCTCATGTGCGAACACCCCGTTCAGATTGAGGTAACCCTCCTGCGCATAGCGGTTCAGTTGCTGTGCGTCAAGCGGTCCTTTGCCGGGTTTGCCATGCACCACTGGCTCACGGCGCTCGATCAGTTCGGGCGTGTCCGCGATACGGGAAGGATAATGATCGGTACGGGTTTCAAGTTGCTCGGCTGGACGTGACATGTTGACCTCTATCTCTTAATCAGAATCTATTTAACAAGGTTCGATCTGTTCCTTCTTTCGTCATATCGGCGAAAGCCGGTATCCAGTCAAATCATCCGATTACCGGATTCCAGTGCTCGCTGGGATGACGTGGAAAGATCCGATTCCCTGAAATCTCAGTAACTTTTCACCAATCGGTTCAGGCCGCCGCTTCTTCCGCTGGATAGGCGCCGGTCTCGTCGTGCACTTCCTGGCCTGTGACCGGCGGATTGAACACGCACACCACACGCAGTCCCTTGTCGAAGGCGCGCAGGATGTGTTCGTCGTGCTTATCGAGTGCATAAAGCGTGCCGGGCTGGATGGGATATTTCCTGCCGTCGGCCAGCGTCTCCACTTCGCCTGCGCCCTCGATGCAGTACACCGTCTCCAGATGGTTGCGGTAGCACATCCGGGTTGCCGTGTCGGGTTTCATGAAAGTGTCGTGTACCGAATAGCCCATGCCGTCACGTTTCAGGATCAGGCGGCGGCTGCACCAGGTCTTGGTATCGACGTCATCGGTGGTCCCGATCACATCCTTCAGTTGTTTGACGATCATCGTTCTACTCCTCAAATCGTTATTGATGGCTGAATTGGACTGTGCTGATCAAGCCGCAGCACGGGATTTCTTATCGAGTACCGCACGCAAACTGCCGCGGATGATGTTCAGTCCCTGCGCAAGTTCATCGTCGCTGATGGTCAGGCTCGGCAGCAACTTGAGCACGTCACTCTGCACCCCGGCAGTCTCGATGATGAGTTTGCGTTCGAAGCAGGCCCCGGCGACGTTGCCGGCAAGTTCCGGGTCCTCGAACGCGAGGCCCTGGATCAGCCCGCGTCCGCGCACGCCGGCAGCGACGCCGGTCTGCTTGATGAGGGTGTGCAAGGTCTCCGTGACATGCTGTGCCTTGCGCGTGACGTCTTTCGACAAGGTGTCGTCTTCCCAGAACTGCAACGCCGCCGTCGCGGTCACGAACGCGGGATTGTGGCCACGGAAGGTGCCGTTGTGCTCGCCCGGCGCCCACACATCGTGTTCCGGTTTCATCAGCACCACCGCCAGCGGCACGCCGTAACCGGACAGTGATTTCGACAGGCAGATGATGTCGGGCTGGATGCCGGCCGGCTCGAAACTGAAGAACGGGCCGGTACGGCCGCAACCGACCTGGATATCGTCCACGATCAGCAGCACGCCGTGCCGGCGCAGCATCGCTGACAGGCGCTTCAGCCAGTCGAAGTGTGCGACATTCACGCCGCCTTCGGCTTGCACGGTCTCGAGGATCACCGC
>DASSKW010000071.1:0-29301 GCA_035690065.1 Gammaproteobacteria bacterium | reverse complement strand
ACGCGAAAATATTTCGCGATTGACAATAACAGTATCTCTGGTATCGAGCCGGATAATTTAGGCAATCTTTGGTTGGCCGGTGACAGTTCTATAATCCGCTTCAATCCTAACACAGGCGCGACGCTGGAGATTGGTCATGCCCAGAATCTACCCGTATCAGGTTTCTATGATGCTGTCCATACCAACACCAAGAACGGTTGGGTGTGGTTTGGCGGCCCCGGTGGTTTGATTGGTCTTGATCCTGAAAAACTCAAAGAGAACACTATCCCTCCGCATGTCGTAATCAGTAATTTGGTAATAAATCGAGATAATCGATCTTTATCTTTTCATGGAAATAACGACGCTCCCATTAAGTTAAGATATGACGACTCACTTATAACTTTCAATCTCGCAGTACTGGATTATGGTTTCCCCCAAGCAAATACTTTTTCTTATCGGCTTATCGGTTCTCAATCGAACTGGACCCCACCCAGCACAGCGCATCAGATAATTTTTCCAAGTCTGGAGCCGGGTCATTATCAGCTTGAAGTAAGAGGTGCAAATAATTGGGGCGTCTGGAGCAAACAGCCCGCAATTCTGAATATCGTGGTCACACCCCCCTGGTGGCGCACCTGGTGGGCATATTTCGTTTACACGTTACTGATTCTGGGCGCCATGTTTGCCTATGTACATGCCCAGCAGCGCAAACTGCGCAGGGAGCGAGAGATCAGTGCGAAACTCCGCGATGCGGACGCTATCAAATCAAATTTTGTTTTGGAACTTGAGACACAAGTCAGCCAGGCGACCGGCGAGCTGAAAAATACCCTGGAAGCAGTCAACCTGAAAAACCAGGAACTGGAGGTTGCCCATAAACGGGCCAGCGAAGGGGAAAAATTGAAGTCCCAGTTCCTGGCCAATATGAGTCATGAATTACGTACCCCGCTGACCGCTATCCTTGGTTATCTCAAGCTGCTGCTGCAGACCAGCGCCACGACCGAACAGGCAGAGTACCTGCGCACCGTCCAGCATTCCTCTGAATCCCTGCTGGCGATCATCAACGATACACTTGACCTCTCCAGGATAGAATCCGGGAAACTGCTTATAGATGAAATCGATTTTGATCTGCTTGACTTGATAGAAAGTACAGTTGAATTGCTGGGTCCTTCCGCATATCTGAAACAGATTACGTTACTGCGTATCGTCCCTCCCGAAATCCCGTTGAGCTTGCGTGGCGACCCCCTGCGCATCCGCCAGATTCTGACCAATCTGGTTGGCAACGCGATAAAATTTACTCAAAGCGGCTCGGTCTGTATCAGGGTCCAGGAAATAGAGCGTCGTGACAAGGATGTCGTGCTCGGAATCGCTATCAGCGAT
Organism: Gammaproteobacteria bacterium; assembly: GCA_035690065.1. Classification (GTDB taxonomy): domain Bacteria; phylum Pseudomonadota; class Gammaproteobacteria; order Natronospirales; family REEB76; genus DASSKW01. The sequence goes on along the minus strand of DASSKW010000071.1, from coordinate 27,948 downwards.
ACCGGAATCGGCATCCCCGCAGCGGGAATCTCCAAACTTTTCAATGCTTATACTCGTCATGAATCCACAGCCCTGCCCGCAACTGAAGGTACCGGACTCGGATTATCGATTTGCAAGAAATTACTGGATCTGATGGGAGGCGAAATAGAAGTACTCAGTACACCAGGTGTAGGCAGCACCTTTGAATTTCGTCTTGCGTTCCGGCCCCAGAAGCGATCAGTGCCTGCACTTCAACCTCCAGATCATGCGAAGATCGCTCTTCTGGATAATCATCCGCTTTCACATCAGGCGTGGCGCGCGAGCTTGACTCGCCTGGGATTTGATGTGGTCAGTATCCGCAGTACCGCATCGTTGAAAGAACGAAATGTAACGGCCGTTGTATACGTAATGAGCCCGGAAGACATTGAAAGAGTAAATGACACTGCGACGGCCATCGGCAATATGGCGCTGCCCTATCTGATATTGGCGCCCACCACAGAACGTAGAATCCTGGATCTGATCTCGGATGCCTGCGGATGCCGGACCCTGAATACGCTGATACGGGAATCGACGTTGTTATCGGAGCTCCACTCCATAATTCCCTCAGCGCCTGCTTTTAAAACCGACACAAAAGATCATGCATTATCTTCATATAAAGATAGATACAAAAAGGACGACCACCACCGTCTTATCCTGGTGGCAGACGACAATGCAATAAACAGGAAGTTACTGGTCACCATTCTGTCCCAAAACGGCTACCGTGTAGCAGAAGCCGCCAGCGGCGAAGAGTTCCTGGCATTGGCTGGCAGAGAACTTTGGGATGCAGCGCTGGTGGATATCCACATGCCGGATATGGATGGCATGGAAGCCACCAGGAAACTGCTATCGATGCGCCCCTCAACTCATCAGCCGATCATAGCCGTCAGTGCAGACGCATTACCCGGTACCCACGCCAGCGCGCTTGCAGCAGGTATGTGTGATTACCTCGTAAAACCCTATTCTGAAGAACAGTTACTTGAAATATTAAAGCGCCATCTCCCGGATTCTGACGCCAAATCCTGAGCCTGATCCATAAGCAGCGAACCGATTTTTGTCTGTGTTATTGAACCAGGTCAACCGGCGCTCATTGACCATGCTGAGGTATTCCGATGCTTACACTCAATGTTACTGAGGCCTCCACCGGCGGCGTACCCAGATAGGATTCGATCAAGGATTCCGCAAAGGCACCTGAAGGAATCGCAGACAGGCCATGATGCGTAGCTGCCAGGGCGATATTCTGGCCGATGAACCCGGCCTCCATCAATACCACACGGTATGCGGATGCCAGGTGATATTTCCACATGGAGCGCGGGAAATACGCAACCAGAAACACGATTGCTGCAGCGCGCGCTGGCCACTCTTGTCCAGCAAGCATTTCCGGAATATCGACTTCACCTGATCGAATCAAACCAAGGTTGTGCTCCAGAGCGGCATAGTGATAGAACCCGGGCTCCAATCCCATGACATTACGCACATAAACATACAACTCAAACGGATTTCGTGCACCGCCCGATGGCGTCATGGTGATCGGTAATCGACCAAAATCCTCATCTTCGTAGAACTCCACGATACCATTGCCAGAAAACAGACAATCTCCCAGCGCCTGCAAGCTTACAGGTTCCTCAGTAAACTCCCGCTCGCTACGGCGTCGTCGCATCAAGGCAAACGACTCATGCTGTACGTCTGTCGCCGGGAGCGGCAGGATTCTCAATGCATCGGCATTGGATTGATATAACGGTGGCGACGGACGCCAGGCCTTGCGCTGGCGCATGAAATCGCGCACTCCATTCCCTACCAGAAAGGGTGTATTACGGGCACTGAAGTGATAGAAACCGGCGACCGTTCCCCACTGCCATTCCTCACGGTATTTCTGATCCAGTGCCGCCTGCGACGTACCCTCTACCACCAACGCGTTAAATTCCACCAACTGCGTGAGTTGTTCGGCCAGACCACTACGATCCGTGCCAGGAAAATACTCGAACAACCTTTCGGCTGGCTGCCAGTCATCCAGTCGGGATAGAAAGCCAAGACATTCGGTTGAACAGGTAAAACGGTCCTTGGTCAAAAAATTGTGGACCGCCAGTTGTCCCACCTCAAAAGTGACTGTCAGTGTAGCTGCACGTCGGAATTGCATCATTCAGTCCTGAAAATATCGATACTCTGAAACTGGCGTACGCATTGCGTCATGCGCATTCAATGACCGCAAAAGCCAACACCATCCCCGCTTCATCGGTAAGACTGACGTGTGCAGGCCCTGCGCCTAATTCACGACATACAGCGCGACCGCGCTTGGAGAAAATCACCAAGGGCCGACCGCGTGGATCAGGCACGCTGCCGGTATCGCGCACCCACATGCCATGACGAAAACCGGTGCCCAGTGCCTTGACGACAGCTTCCTTGGCAGCGAAACGCATGGCAAGGAAACGTACCGGCTGTCGGGTATGCTGGAACAGCAGCAGCTCATCAGGCATGAGTATCCGTCTGGAAAAATGCTCCCCGTAGCGCTCCCATAGCCTGGCCACACGACTGATTTCGACCATATCGGTACCGACGCCGAATATCATGTGCGGCGTGCCGCGAGCATGAGCGTCTTCATAGCGCTGACTGCGGCTGGCAGGCCTGACATCACCGCTCGCGCGATGACCGCGTGACCGATATTCAACTCGACGATCTCGGGTATGGCTGCTATCGGTCTTACATTGTGGTAATTCAGACCGTGGCCGGCATGGACCGCAAGCCTGAGCTGCGATGCCTGACGGGCTGCTTCACGCAGCCGGAACAGCTCTTCAGCCTGTGCCTGAGGATGCGTTGCATCGGCATAACGACCCGTATGCAACTCCACAGCTGAGACTCGCAGGGCAGCGGCCGCTTCGACCTGTGCTGGCTCCGGATCGATGAACAACGCGACCCTGATGCCGGCATCAGCAAGTTGTTGGCAGATACCTGCAAGTTTCCCCGATTGGCCGCGCACATCCAGCCCGCCTTCGGTAGTCAGTTCCTGGCGACGTTCCGGAACCAGGCAACAATCTTCAGGTAACGCTTCGCACGCAAAAGCGAGCATCTCGGCAGTGGCGGCCATTTCCAGGTTCATCCGGGTCTGCACTACCTCACGCAGGATGCGCACGTCACGCTCCTGGATATGTCGTCGGTCCTCGCGCAGATGTACCGTGATGCTGTCGGCGCCCGCTGCCTCTGCCAAGCGTGCAGCTTCCACCGGGTCGGGATAGCGGGTGCCGCGTGCCTGGCGCAGCGTCGCGACATGATCTATGTTGATGCCAAGCCGGATTTCATCATTCATAACGGAAACCTTGTGCGGGTACGAGACGATGATAATCGCCCCAGGTCAACTACGCATAGCTGTAATCGCACCATATCTGGCAAGCTCACGCAATATATCGCGGGTCTTGAGCCTGCGACCGCCAAGTTGCACATCCAGTGCCGCACGCAGGAGTTTGCGTGCCTCTCGCAGACGCTCGGCGTCGGTAAATTTGCCAGCCGCCAACTCATGCAGGGTCGTCCCCTGGACTATCAGACCGCTGGATTCTCTATGCTCGACGTGTACCAATCCGCGCTCCGGCTCGAAGCGATAGAGGCCTTCTGCAACGACAGGCGCACCACTGGCAGCATCCCGCTCCAGGTTCAGCCCGTAACCGATCGTTTGCAAGAGCTGCAACTCGAACCGCCGCAGCCCGGTTTCAAGTTGCGCAGGGTCCGCGATCATCGACAGGGTTGATGCGTAATGTTCGTATAGCTCAGCCTGAGGATCATGCCGGGCTATCAGGCACAGCAACAATTCATTCAGATAGAATGCCGCCATCAGACACCGCCCACCCAGCCTGGCGGCCGTGCCGGCCGATTCGGCCTGGGTCAAGGTACCCAACTCACCACGCAAGGACCAGGACAGCAGCAAGGGGCGAAATGGTGTGAGCAGCCCACGGAGCGGAGATGTCGGCCGGCGGATACCGCGTGCAACCAGACCGAGACGTCCATGTTCCGGGCTGATGATTTCGATGATCCTGCTGCTCTCGCGCCATGCGCGTTGATGCAGCACATAAGCGGGCGTCAGCATGACCCGCTCAGTGGTCTTCATGTATCCTCGATGCCAAACTGCCGCAAGGAGCGTTCGTCGTCGGCCCAGTTTTCACGCACTTTGACCCAAAGCTGAAGGAATATCTTCTTGCCGAAGATCTTCTGTAACTCAAGCCGGGCGCCGCGTCCAACCTTCTTCAACAAGGCGCCGTCGTGCCCTATTACGATAGCCTTCTGACCCTCGCGTTCTACCCATATCGTCGCACTGATCCGCAACAGCTTGGCCTCGTCGACAAATTCATCCACTTGCACCGCAATCGAATACGGCACTTCCTGCTGCAATGCCAGCATGAGTTGTTCACGGATAAACTCGGCAGCACGCGCAGTCTGCGTTTGATCGGTGACCTGTTCGCGTGGATACAATGCCGGAGACTCCGGCAGTTGTTGTGTGACAAGCTGTTCCAATTCTTCCAGATTATCGTGGTCACGAGCCGAGACCGGCACCATGAAAATGAATTCAGCTTTACTTTGCAATGCCTGAAGATACGGTAGTAACTGGGTGCTGCTCTGCAGAGTATCAATCTTATTTACGATCACACCCAGTGGTCTCTTGGTCTGTACACATTGACGCAAGACCCAATCATCCTGCTCGGTCCAGCGCAAGGCTTCGACCATCAGCAACACCATATCCGCATCGGAGATCGCATTTGCTGCCGAACGATTCATACGCCGATTAAGTACCCGCTTGCCACCATCATGGATACCTGGTGTATCGACAAATATCAACTGACTCGTATCGGTGTTATGGATGCCCAACACCCGGTGACGTGTAGTTTGTGGCTTGGGTGAGACGATACTGACTTTATGTCCCACCAATGCATTGATCAGGGTCGATTTACCGACATTGGGCCGACCCGCGATTGCAATAAATCCACAACGGAATGCGTTATCACTCATGATTCAGGACTTCGAGTGCACGTCGTGCCGCTTCCTGCTCAGCGCTACGTCTGCTGGTGGCTTCGCCAGAAGTACAAACTCCGGATTCATCAATCGCACACGTGACCCGGAATGTCTGGCAATGCGCTTCACCCGCGACCGATTCGACCTGATATGTCGGTAATGCCAGGTTACGCGCCTGAAGCCACTCTTGCAGGCGTGTCTTGGCATCCTTCAATTCCTCAGGTGGAGCCGGGTTTGCAAGTCGCTCATGAAACAGGTGCAGGATAGTGGCACGCACATTCTGGAAACCTGAATCAAGATGGATAGCGCCGAACAGGGCTTCCAGCGTATCCGCCAGAATCGAGGCGCGGCGTTGCCCGCCGCTTTTCATCTCGCCCGGCCCGAGATAAAGGTACTCACCCAATTGAAGTGCCTGCGCCAGTTCTGCAAGTGAGTCCTGATTGACCAGACTGGCGCGCATGCGACTCAAATCGCCCTCTTCGAGGTCCGGGTGACGCAGAAACAATGTTTCTGCAATCACCATATTCAGCAGCGAATCGCCCAGAAATTCCAGGCGTTCATTATTGAGACTGCCGACGCTACGATGAGTCAGGGCTTTCTCTAGTAAAGCCGTATCCTTGAAAGCGTATTGCAATGCTCTTTCAAGCTTCGACAGATGCTGACTCAATGCGAGACGACCTGATATACCTTGTGGAAATGTGCGATTAAATCTATATTCGCGACAAAACCGGTGCGCGCATCATAATCCAGCGTCAGCGTCATGTTGTTGCTGGTAGGATCAGTACCAATCTTGATATCGTCCGCCGAGACCACGCTTACATCGTTGACATTTAACTGCTTTTCAATCGCGTAATGGATGCTGGATGCCGAGACAGGTCCATCGGCCGCCTGGTGTGCGACGTTAGTCAACGCGGCATTGATCGTCATGTAATCCATATACAGGGGCACCAATTTGAAGCCGAATAACGCCACAAAACCGATCAGCAGGATAAGGATGACCCAGCTAATCATCGTGAGTCCGGTCTGATGTTTGCGCATATTCATACACCACACTCCCATACTTGAATGTTCAGAGATAACTCAATGTATCGAATCGCCTACGCGACTCCATAACTTGGAATCTTTGAAAGCGTCCCAATTCATCCAGATGAAGAACGCCTTGCCCACCAGAGCCTGCTCCGGTACAAAACCCCAATAACGGCTATCCCAGCTGTTATCGCGATTATCGCCCATCACGAAATACTTCCCCGCCGGCACAGTCCATTCGCCTTCCCGGCCACCAAGATAACCAGGGAAGGTTATTATGCCGTGATTGACCTTGCCGAGATCTTCATCGTTCAATTGCGCTCCCATGGAATCCGGGCCGTCATAGGGACCTACGACTGCCTTGGGCATGACCACCCCATTGATATACAAGGTTTTATTCCGATAAACAATATGGTCCCCAGGAAGTCCGATAACCCGCTTGATGAAATCCGTACCCTTGGATTTCAGGACTTCCTGCATCGCGCATTCGACCTGCGCCCGACAGAAGGTCAGCGCCGATTGCTCGGGGAAATGGAACACCACCACATCGCCGCGTTTTGGTTCACCCACATTGATTATCTTGGTATGCAGGACCGGCAACCTCAGGCCATAATCAAATTTATTCACCAGTATGAAATCACCTACCAGCAGCGTCGGCACCATGGATGAGGATGGAATATGAAATGGCTCCAGGAGAAAGGAACGCAGCAGGAGCACGATCAGCAACACAGGAAAGAAAGATTTCGAATAGTCCACCAGAATTGGATCGCGCTGTGTTGGTACAGCTTCAGTCGTATCCGTCCCCGGGCTTTTAACCTGGTGCGTACTGCGCTGCTTACGGACCTTGGCAAAGAATAATGCATCGACCAGCCATACGGCGCCGGTGAACAGCATCAAACCGGTCAATATCGCTTCAAAATCAAAATCCATCTTTTAATCCCTTGCTAGTGTTTATTTCTTGCTGACCTGAAGGACAGCCAGGAAAGCTTCTTGGGGTATCTCGACCGTACCAATCTGTTTCATGCGTTTCTTGCCTTCCTTCTGCTTCTCCAGCAACTTGCGTTTGCGGGTGATATCACCCCCATAACACTTGGCAGTAACATTCTTGCGCATCGCCTTGACAGAGGTCCGTGAGATGATATGCGAACCGATTGCAGCCTGTATCGCCACCTCGAACATCTGCCTGGGAATCAGTTCCTGCATCTTCTCGCACAGTTCACGACCTCGGCTATAGGCATGGTCCTTGTGCACAATGGTGGATAACGCATCAACCTTGTCGCCGTTGATCAACAGATCGAGTTTTACCAGGGGCGCTGCCTGAAAGCGTTCAAAACTGTAATCGAAGGACGCATATCCCCGGCTCACGGATTTAAGACGATCGAAGAAGTCCAGCACCACTTCACTGAGTGGCAACTCATAAGTCAATACGACTTGTGAGCCGTGATACAACATCTTCTTCTGCACACCCCGCTTCTCTACACAAAGTGTGATCACCGCTCCCACATGCTGTTGCGGCACCAGGATATTGGCACTGATGATCGGTTCACGAATCTCGCTGATCTTGTCGACGGGTGGCAGCTTGGCCGGATTATCCACGGATAATATTTCACCACCCGTGGTCAGGACCTGATAGATCACGGTCGGCGCAGTGGTGATCAGATCGAGGTTGTATTCCCGTTCCAGACGCTCCTGCACGATCTCCATGTGCAACATGCCCAGAAAGCCGCAGCGGAATCCGAAACCCAGCGCGCTGGAGGTCTCCGGCTCGAAATGCAACGCCGAATCGTTTAGCCTCAGCTTGCGCAGGGCTTCCCGGAAATCTTCATACTCATCGGACTGGACGGGAAACAAGCCTGCGAATACGCGCGGCTGCACCTGCTTGAAACCCGGCAGCGGCACACTGCAGGGTTTGTCCGCCAGGGTCAGCGTATCTCCGACCGGTGCGCCATCGATCTCTTTCACGCCCGCGATCACGTAACCCACTTCGCCGGTACTGAGCATGTCCTTGTCGTGCATCTTGGGAGTGAAGATGCCGACCCGGTTGATCTCGTGCGCGCGGCCGGTGGACATCACGATCATCTTCTGCCGCGGTTTCAAGCTGCCGTGCATGACGCGCACCAGCGATACTACGCCGACGAAATTATCGAACCATGAATCGATGATGAGTGCCTGCACCGGACCATCCGCATTGCCTTTGGGTGGCGGAATCCTGCGCAGCAGCTCTTCCAGCAAGTCGGGAACGCCTACGCCGGTCTTGGCGCTGACTCGTACCGCATTCTGCGCCTCGATACCGATGATCTCCTCGATCTCACGACTGACCTTCTCGGGTTCGGCATTGGGCAGGTCGATCTTGTTCAGTACTGGGACCACTTCCAGACCCTGATCCAGCGCCGTATAGCAGTTCGCCACACTCTGCGCCTCAACCCCCTGCGAAGCATCCACCACCAGTAGCGCGCCTTCACAAGCCGCCAATGAACGCGAGACTTCATAGGAGAAATCCACATGGCCCGGTGTATCGATGAAATTCAGCTGATAATCCTGCCCGTCACGGGCCCGGTACTGGAGTGAGACGCTTTGAGCTTTGATGGTGATACCGCGTTCCCGCTCGATGGGATTCGAGTCGAGCACCTGCGCTTCCATCTCTCGCTCGGCCAAGCCACCGCAAACCTGGATGAAGCGGTCAGCAAGCGTGGACTTACCATGGTCGATGTGAGCGATGATGGAAAAATTACGGATGCGCTGCATATCCACGCGGTTGATTCACTGCGGTCCAAAAGTTAATGAAATATCATGCTAAAACAAATAGATACAGGAAATATCTGAAGATATTTCCAGCTTGTGGCCTGCCCTTGGTGACCATGCCCGGACGGCAGGCGACCGGGCATTATACCGGCTTGGCTGGCGGTTCTCAGAGCGACTGCAGGTATTCTTCGAGGCTGGTCGTATCCAGACGGCCATGGCAGAGTTCCTGGTCATTCCCGGTCAATACCGGGACTTTGAGGCCATAGCGCTGCTTCAGACCCGACTCCGAATCCACGTCGACCAGCCGGACCTCCAGGCTCTCGTCATAGAGGGCATGGATCTCCGCCAGCATCTGCTCGCAAAGGTGGCAGTCGCGGCGGTAATAGAGGGTCAGCGAAGGCATCATTTGCTGCCCGATCTAAGTGCCAGAAACAGGGTGTTGTCCTGACGGCGGATCAGAATCGGTACTGACTCCCCATCGGGCAGCTGACTTTCGAGCCGCTGAAACTGGCGGGGTGAGCTGACCCGGACACCATCCAGACTCAAGACGATATTTCCGGGGCGCAGACCCGCGCGTCTGGCGGCGCCATCAGATACATGTTCGACCAGTGCCCCGCCCTCGGGGACCGCAAAGGCCTGCCGTTCAGTCCCGGTCAAGCCACGCAATGCCAATCCCAGCACATCGAAACTGCCGGGAGGCTCGGTCGCCGCTTCGACGGTAGCGGTCTGCTGGCTGGCCGGCAGCGCTGCTATGGCAACCTGGAGTGTCTTTCTGGCACCTCCCCGCATGATCACGATTGCGACTTGCCGCCCCGCCAGCGTACTGCCCACCAAGGGCGGCAATGCTTCGGAACTCGCCACTTCGGTGCCGTCATAGCTGAGGATGATGTCACCGGCTTTCAGCCCTGCCCGGGCGGCCGGGCTGGCTGCGATCACGCCTCGTACCAGCGCTCCCTGAGGACGCTGCAGATGCAGGGAAGCAGCCATATCCTGCGTCAGGTCAGCCACGTTCACGCCCAACCAGCCGCGTATTACATGGCCGTGCTTGCGCAGCTGCGCGACCACATCCATCGCCAGATTGATGGGAATCGCAAACGATACGCCCTGATAACCCCCCGTCCGACTGTATATCTCGGAATTTATCCCGACCACCTGGCCCTGGAGGTTGAGCAATGGCCCCCCGGAATTGCCGGGATTGATCGGTACATCGGTCTGGATATACGGCACGTATTGTTCGCTGCCGATATTACGGCCTTCGGCGCTGACAATCCCTGCGGTGACTGACTGATCAAAACCGAAGGGGGACCCGATGGCCAGTACCCATTGCCCGACCTTGAGCCGGCGTGCGTCGCCAATCTCGGCAACTGGCAGGCCATGCGCATCCACTTTCAACAGCGCCAGGTCGCTGCCTGTATCCACTCCCAGCACGCGTGCCGGTAACACCCGGCGATCCGCCAGCTTGACGCTGATGCTGTCCGCATTCTCGATAACGTGGTAATTGGTAAGTATCTCGCCATCAGCCCCGATGATGAAGCCGGAGCCGAGTGATTCCGCAAGCGAATCATCGCCATTCGTATTGCCATCATCGTCGGGAGGGGTATCTGTCGAGCCGTCCGAACCGAAAAAGCGCTGATACCAATCCGGGCTGGTATCGCTCTGACTGCTCGATGGCGGAAGATTGCCTGCCAGCGTATCGTCTTGCCGAACGGTGCTGACGTTGACCACTACCGGCGCGGCCTTGGCGACGATCAAGGTGAAATCGGGTAATGAATTGCCCGCACGCGCTTCCTGCCAGACTGGCAGGCTTGCAGAGAACAACAGGACCACGACTAGAGCACGCATCCGGCTCATTGTGGTGCAAGCACCCCTCGCTCGCAAGCAGGCAGTTAACGGGGCTGGAGCTGCATGGCCCTGGCGATCATCTCCACCGTCACCTCAGGCACCTCGCCCACTACCGTCAAATGCCGGCCGTCGAGCGCACGCCCGTAGGCATTCACGGCACCGACGTGCGAGGGCCCCAGCAACAATTTGCGCCCAGGTGATACCAGTTCCGCAAACACCGAGACCGAAGCCAGCCCGTCGCTGTACACCAGGTGACGGACCGGATGCGCTGCTCCGGCAACCCGCTGCACATCGCTCAGAGAAAGCTTGAAACCCGGCGGCAATTTATCCGCATGCCAGCTCACGTCCCGTTCTTCCTCCAGCGGTTTCTCGGAATCACCCTGGATGTTCCAGGTGTAACCGCTGCCAATCTCGGTGGGTGCCAGGGCCTTGTCAGAAATGGTTTGCGGATATTTCAAGGACGTGAACACCACCCGCTCCACCAGCTGGTTCTTCTGATCCACCAGATCGGAACGCATCAACATCGCGGTTTTGGCATCGAGCCATAACTTGTAGCCATACCGATAGCCATCGCGCGGCTCAATACCGATAACCTTGCATTGGATCCCGGCAACGCGGTCGGTGCCCAGGTCCTTGAACTGATAGTTTGCGCTGAGTTTGTCCGCATCCACGCCGGTTGGGATCGCCGCGACCAGCCGGGATGTTGCCCCATAGCGACGTTCAACCAGCACCGAACGATTGGCAGGCAAGATGCATTTGACGTTCTTGTGATCGCGGACGATCTCGCGTTTGGGACCAGTCAAGGAAACGATACGTTCGATACCGCCTTGTTTGTCACCGCGATGCGTAATTTGCAGCGTCTCCATGCGATCGCTGCGCAGATACACGAAAGTGCCCTGATAGTTGAGATCGCGCAGGGCTCCATTCATGCGCGCCAGCCACGCTTCCGGCGTATCACTTGCCGTACCGGCCTGTACGGCAGGCAATAACAATGCCAGCAAGAGAGGAAGCAGCAGCCTATATCGCCGCTCTGTCATCGCCGGTTCCGGTGATCCTGACTGGCAGCGGTCTGTCCATTCCGGGTGTTGGGTTGATTGGTCTGGGTACGCGGGTCATAGGTCGCGATATAGAAATAAGGTAATACGCCCGGCTGCGACAGCGATGCCGCCATCTCGTTATGGTTGATCAGGTAATTGCCGAGTTGCGCCTGGACATCCGGTGTGTTGCCATTCCAGGTCGCATTACTCACGGTTCCATACGCTGCCGGAGTGACACTGAACCCGGTATTGGAAGGTACGATCTCGGAGGGCGCTGACGCGCTCTGATTTGAATGACCGGCATCGTGACGCAAACCAATCACCGCCACTGCAGCGACCGATGCAGCCACCGCCATGCCGGCAAAAGCCTTGCTCATATAAGCGAGCAGGCCGGTACGTACAGGTTCCTGATGGACCGCTTCGCTATCCAGTGCCGCCATGATCCGATCCGCGAAGCCACGGGTATCCATCGGTGGCAAGCCTTTGCGCATGGCTTCACCGATGAGGTGGTAGCGTTCCCAGCAAAGACGCAGGCTGCGATCGACGCCAAAACGCCGCACCAGCAACTCGTGTTCGCCCTCCAGCAGACTGTCATCCGCCAGCGCCGAGATCTGTTCCCGTAATTTATCCGTCATAACACCCACCAACTAGTCCAACAATGGACGCAATTTGCTATCGATCGCCTCACGCGCCCGGAAGATACGCGAACGTACCGTACCGACCGGACAGGACATCGTTTCGGCGATCTCCTCATAACTCATGCCTTCGATCTCGCGCAGCACGATGGCGGTGCGCAAGTCTTCCGGCAACTGCTCGATGGCCTGCTCCACCGTGCGTTGTATCTCTTCAGTCAGCAGCAGCCGCTCCGGCGTATCCATATCACTGAGCCTGGCCTGCATGTCGTACTGCTCAGGGTCCTGCAGATCCACCCCGTGATCCAGCGGCCGCCTGCTTTCCGCGACCAGATGGTTCTTCGCCGTGTTGATGGCGATGCGGTACAACCAGGTGTAGAACGCGCTATCGCCACGGAACCCGGGAAGCGCCCGATAGGCCTTGATGAAAGCCTCCTGCGCCACGTCCAGTGCTTCCGTACTGTCGTGCACATAGCGGGTGACCAGCTTGATGATCTTGTGCTGATATTTGCGTACCAGCACATCGAACGCAGCCTTGTCGCCGCGTTGCACGCGCTCGACCAGGGTCCGGTCCGAACCGGCCTCCACCGGATGGAGATTCGTTACCGGTTCAGGGCTGTGCATCCGCTGTGCTCATAGACAAATGGGGTAGAAAATAGTTCGCCAAACCAGAGAGTTGCGGGTATATTTCGCGTCCTTGCGGAACACCAGTTCCCGCGGGGACAGTAGCGTCCATTCTAGCAGCCCCCAAGGACCCCGGACCATGCGGCAGGCGATGGGTTTCGATGTACTGATTCTGGGCAGTGGCGCAGCCGGGCTTAGCCTGGCTTTGCGCCTGCCGCCGCATTTCAGGATCGCCCTGGTTGCCAAGGGGGATCTGTCCGAAGGTAGCACACTCTATGCCCAGGGCGGGATCTCGGCGGTGCTCGACGAGACCGATTCGATCGAATCCCATATCGAAGACACCCTCAACGCAGGCGCCGGACTGTGTGACCCGGCAGTGGTCCGTTATGTGGTCGAACAGGGCCCCGACTGCATCCGCTGGCTCATCGATCAGGGCGTGCGTTTCACCCGCGAGCAGACTGCCAATGAAGCCGGGGCCTATCATCTGACCCGTGAGGGTGGCCACAGCCATCGTCGCGTAGTGCATGCGGCCGATGCCACCGGCCGCGAGATCGAGACCACCCTGGAGGGTCTGGTACGGCAGCGTCCCAACGTCACGCTGCTGGATAACCACCTGGCCGTGGACTTGATCACTACGAGCAAACTCGGCTTGCCGGATTCGCGCTGTTACGGCGCTTACCTGCTCGACCAGCGCAAACAGCGGGTCCGTACCATCGGTGCGCGGTATGTAGCACTCGCTACCGGCGGTGCCAACAAGGTCTATCTCTACACTACCAATCCTGACAGCTCGACCGGCGACGGCATCGCCATGGCCTGGCGTGCCGGTTGCCGGGTCGGCAACATGGAATTCATGCAGTTCCATCCCACCTGCCTGTACCACCCTGCCGCCAAATCTTTTCTCATCAGCGAAGCGGTACGCGGCGAAGGTGGCAGATTGTTGTTGCCGGACGGCACACCGTTCATGCAGAGGTTTGATCAGCGTGCAGAACTGGCGCCGCGCGACATCGTGGCACGCGCCATCGATCACGAGATGAAACGACTCGGCGCCGAGTATGTCCTGCTCGACATCAGTCACCGGCCGAAAGAATTCATCCAGGAACATTTCCCCACCATCTATGCACGCTGCCTGGAGTTCGGTTTCGACATGGCGGCCGGCCCGATCCCCGTGGTGCCCGCCGCGCACTACACTTGCGGAGGCATACTCACCGATTTGCATGGGCGCACCGATCTGCCCGGTCTGTACGCTATCGGCGAGACCGCCTTCACCGGCCTGCATGGTGCCAACCGCATGGCGAGTAACTCGTTGCTGGAATGTCTGGTATTCGGTGCCGCGGCAGCACGCGACATCGTCGCCAATGACAATGCACCTGAGCTGCCAGATACGTTACCGAAATGGGATGAGAGTCGAGTGACTGACTCCGACGAGGAAGTCGTGGTCTCGCATAACTGGAACGAACTGCGCCACTTCATGTGGGACTATGTTGGCATCGTGCGTACCAACAAACGTCTGAAACGCGCCGCAAGTCGCGTCGAACTACTATTGCACGAGATAGAGGAATACTACGGAAACTTCCGCATCAATAATGACCTGATCGAACTGCGTAACCTGGCACAAGTCGCAAGATTGATCGTGCAGTCTGCGACATTGCGACGCGAGAGTCGTGGCTTGCATTACACTCTGGATTACCCGGAACCCGATACCCGGCGCATCCCGCGCAGCACCGTCCTGGTACCGACCAACTTCGCCGGTAATCATCTCGAAGTGAAATGGCAATAAGTCAGTGTTTCGGTACGCCGTAACGCAATAGCACCCGCAAGCGCCGCAAGCCATCCAGACGTGCGCTATCCTGTGCCAGCATCACCGTATGCGTCTTTTTCGTGTTATCCCGGAAACGGACGATCACCAGCCAGGCTCCCAGATACAGTTCCGGCAGCAACTCGACTTCAAGTTCCTGACCATCACGACTGGTGATGCGCCAACCCTGCTCCAGTGACCATGACAGACGCCGCGGTGTGCGCCTGCGGTATAAAACGCCGTTGCATACCAGACTGCCGATCACAGCCAGCAATAGTACCAGGCGGCTAAACAGGGGAATCGGCACTTGCACGCAGACCAGCGCGGCCATCACGTGGATCGTCAGCACCAGCATAGCGATCAGGCGCGACGGCCGGACCTCAAGGATGAGCGGTTCGACGTAAGATTTCGATGACACGGGTTTGAGGTTCGTCAGCGGACGGCATGCGGCCAGTCAGTTGATACAGCAACTCGGGGTCGGGCAGTTCAAGCAAAGCCTCGAATGCCTTGCGGTCTTCTGCCGATGCATCCGCATAATATCGAGCCAGATACCCTTCCAGCACGACATCCAGCTCTTTCATGCCGCGCCGGCAATGCCAGCGCAGACGTGACATTTCACTCATGATGTATAAGGTACTAGTGCTGGCGTTCGGCCATTAATTTCTTGATCTCCGCGATCGCCTTGGCAGGATTCAGTCCCTTCGGGCAGGTACGCGTGCAGTTCATGATGGTATGGCAACGATACAGCTTGAATGGATCCTGCAAATCATCCAGTCGTTCGCCAGTAGCCTCATCGCGGCTGTCCGCGATCCAGCGATACGCCTGCAACAGGATGGCGGGGCCAAGATAACGCTCCGGATTCCACCAGTAGCTTGGGCAAGCCGTCGAACAACACGCACACAGGATGCATTCGTACAGCCCATCGAGCTTCTCGCGCTCCTCCTTGGATTGCAGGCGCTCACGGTCTGGCGGCGCGGACTGGGTGCGTATCCAGGGTTTGATGGAAGCATATTGCGCATAGAAATGCGTGAGATCAGGCACCAGATCCTTGACTACCGGCATGTGCGGCAATGGGTAGATCTTCACGTCGCCTGACATATCGCTGCAAGCCTTGGTACAGGCCAGCGTGTTGGTGCCATCTATGTTCATCGCACAGGAACCGCAGATCCCTTCCCGGCAGGAACGACGCAAGGTCAGTGTCGGATCGATCTCGTTCTTGATCTTGAGCAGCGCATCCAGGACCATCGGCCCGCATTTGTCCATGTCCACTTCATACGTGTCTATGCTTGGATTATTGCCGCTATCCGGATCATAACGATAGATACGGAACCGCTTCAGGTTCTTCGCATCCTGCGCGGCCTTGTGGGTCTTGCCTTCCCGGACCCGGGAATTCTTCGGCAGTCTGAATTCAGCCATGCTTGCAACCCTTGAATTAAGTGAATCTCAATAAACCCGCTTCTTGGGCGGAAACGGTTTGATCTCATCCGACATCGTGTAACTGTGTACCGGACGGTAATCCAGTTTCACGCTGCCATCCTGGTTCAACCAGGCCAACGTGTGCTTCATCCAGTTCTTGTCGTCACGATCCGGAAAATCTTCACGCGCATGCGCACCACGGCTCTCGGTACGATTGACCGCTCCATCCATGGTGACAGTGGCACAACTGAGCAGGTTATCCAGTTCCAGCGTCTCGGCCAGATCGCTGTTCCAGATCAGCGAACGATCCGAAACCTTCACATCGGCGAAAGAATCAAATACCTGTTTCAGACGCTGTTTGCCTTCTGCCAGCGTCTTGCCGGTACGGAATACTGCTGCATCCGACTGCATCACTTTCTGCATCCGCAGACGGATCTGTGCGGTCGATTGCGAACCATCGGCATGCCGCAGTCTATCGAACCGATCGAGGACTTTCTCGGTCGCCGCGGTCGGGATATTGCGCGAGGTATCGCCGGGCTTCGTGGTCTCGGCACAACGCTGCGCCGAAGCGCGTCCAAACACTACCAGGTCGAGCAATGAATTCGAGCCCAGGCGATTTCCGCCATGCACGGATACGCAGGCTGCTTCACCGATCGCCATCAGGCCCGGCACTACCGTATCCGGATTACCGTCTTTCAGGGTCATCGCTTCGCCGTGGTAATTGGTCGGGATACCGCCCATGTTGTAATGCACGGTCGGCAACACCGGAATCGGCTGCTTGCTGACATCGACACCGGCGAAGATGCGCGCGGTCTCGGAAATACCCGGCAATCGCTCATGCAACACCTCGGGTCCGAGATGCTGTAGATTGAGGAAGATATGATCCTTCTCCGGGCCTACACCGCGGCCTTCGCGGATCTCGATGGTCATGGCACGGCTCACGACGTCACGCGAAGCCAGATCCTTGGCGTTCGGCGCATAACGCTCCATGAAGCGTTCACCTTCCGAATTGGTGAGATAGCCGCCCTCACCGCGTGAACCTTCGGTGATAAGACAACCGGCACCATAGATGCCGGTGGGATGGAATTGCACGAATTCCATGTCCTGCAGCGGCAATCCGGCACGCAAGACCATGCCATTGCCATCGCCAGTGCAGGTGTGTGCCGAAGTGCAAGAGAAATATGCGCGGCCATAACCACCGGTGGCCAGGATGACCTGCTGCGCCAGGAAACGATGCAGTTGTCCAGTGGTGAGATCCCAGGCGATCACGCCGCGACACACGCCATCCTCCATCAGCAGATCGATGGCGAAATATTCGATGAAAAATTCCGCCTGATGTTTCAGGCTCTGTTGGTACAACGTATGCAGCATCGCATGCCCGGTACGATCCGCCGCTGCACAGGTGCGATGCGCCGTACCTTCGCCGAAATGCGTGGTCATGCCGCCGAACGGGCGCTGGTAGATCTTGCCTTCTTCAGTACGCGAGAAAGGCACACCGTAGTGTTCCAGTTCGATCACCGCCGGCACCGCTTCGCGGGTCATGTACTCGATGGCATCCTGGTCGCCCAGATAATCGCCGCCCTTCACCGTGTCATACATGTGCCAGCGCCAATCGTCTTCGCCCATGTTGCCGAGCGAAGCGCTGATGCCGCCCTGCGCTGCTACCGTATGGCTGCGGGTCGGGAACACCTTGGTAATGTTGGCGGTGGACAGGCCCGCTTCCGCCAATCCCAGCGTGGCGCGCAAACCGGCGCCACCCGCACCGACTACCACCACATCGTACACGTGATCAATCAATTTATAGGCATTCGCCATCTTGTTCAGCCTCCGAAAGCGATACGCAGCACGGCGAAGATACCGCTGAGCGCGAGCAGTACGCACAAGAACCTGATCAGCAACAGTGAACTGAACTTGGACAATTCACCATGCACATAATCCTCGATCACCACTTGCAAGCCAAGATAAGCATGGTAGAAAGCGGTACCGATCAGAATCACCAACAGCACCGAGACCAGTGGCGCATGTATCCAGGCATAGGTCTGGGCATAGCCAGCATGCATGAGGAGCAATACGCTGTAGGCGAACCACAACGTCAACGGGATCAACGCCAGCGCCGAGATACGCTGTGACATCCAGTGCGCCGTACCTTCTTTCGCCGAACCTAATCCACGCGCGCGTGCCAGAGGAGTACGCAGACTCATGCTGCACCCCCTTTCAGGTACGCGAGCACGATCGTGATCACCGTCAAACCCGTTGCAATCACCCAGACCGTATAGCCGGATGCGTAGAATTCCTTGATCTCGAATCCCTTCCCCGCATCCCAGAACAGGTGCCGGATGCCATTGCAAAGGTGGTAGAAAAGCGAGAAGGTCCAACCCCACATCAGCAGTTGTCCGATCCAGGTGCCGAATAACGCATGCGCAGTAGCATAAGTATCCGGACCCATGGCAGTAGCGATGAACCAGTAAACCAGTGCCAGGCTACCGACCGCGAGTGCGATGCCAGTCGCGCGATGCAGGATGGACATGGTCGAGGTGATCTGCCAGCGGTAGATACCCAGATGCGGCGATGTGGGCCGATTGTCTGTCGCCATCGTTTTACCTCTCTGAATCCGTCTCGATTCGGGATATACAGCCCCGCGACCACTTCATGCCGTGGCATCACTGCAGGGCTGTTGCTAGAAATCTATGCAGCGGCCTCCCTTCTCCCAATCGCCATAGCGGGTCGGCTCGGGACCTTTGGGGCCACCGAATTCCCGGGGTTTGGACGACTGGTTCAGTTCCGCATCGCGCTCGTGTGGAGGCGGGACCGGGGCAGGCTGGTTTTTTGTTGTTGTGTCGGACATGCGAGTGCTATGGGACTGAATGTGCCATTTTACACCCAAAGCCGGGCGGCTGCAGGTCGCGCTGACAACAGCCTCAAGTGGCCCTATCATAATGTGCCATCCACATCGGCCCGGACATGAACCCCAATTGGCAAACATTCCTGGCAGGCCAGGGCGCCTGTTTCGACGGCGGCCGCCTGACCGGCTTCGCCACTGCTGCTGCTAGACCTGCAGCGACAGCTGCTACCCTTGTGGATCTTTCCGGCGAGGGCATCATCGCCGTGGAAGGCGCCGATACGCGCAGGTTCCTGCAGGGACAACTCAGCACCGACATCGATGCGCTCAGTCCGGACACCAGCCAACTGAGTTCCCATAGTAATGCGAAAGGCCGGGTGGTCAGTGTGCTGCGCATAATGCCGCATGATGACGGTTGCCTGCTGCTGTTGCCCCGCACGACGCTTGCTTCTGTCATGAAACGTCTGTCGATGTATGTACTGCGCTCCAGAGTCAAACTCGGCGATGCCAGCGACGAATATGTGCACATCGGTCTGGTCGGTGATACAGCCGAACGCTTGCTTGCTGCTGCCGGATTGGCCGTACCCCGGGATATGAACCGCGTGACAGCACACGACGATATTCGGATCGTGCGGCTACATGGCACGACACCGCGGTTCATGCTCATAGGCCCGGCAAGATCCCTGGCTTCCATCTGGGAAAAGCTGGCGACGGCGGGAGCGATTCCGGCCAATGAAGATCATTGGGCATGGCAAAAGATCCTTGCCATGGAACCGACCATCTACCCGGAAACCTCCGAACACTTCGTGGCACAGATGATCGGCCTCGAAGAACTGGGGGCCATCAATTTCAGGAAGGGGTGCTATATCGGTCAGGAGATTATCGCCCGCGCCCATTTTCGCGGCGCCGTTAAACGGCACATGCTGCGAGCGCGTTGCGCTGCAGGCGACGCAATCGCACCGGGGATAGCAATCGAAAACGCGGAGCACGGGCAACCCGTTGCAGAAGTGTTGGATGCGCGACCGAACGCCGACGGCATCCAGGACATGTTGATCGTCATCCAGGATGATCAGCGTAACGCCCCATTGATGCTCGCCGGGACCCGGCAACCAATTTATATCGTCAGGAACGATATCTGACAGGCTGTCTGACCGATACATGACGCTGGTACGGGCGCGTATCCAGCGGTAATACGCTATACAGGCATCCGGCTCCCTTCCGTCATTGCGAGGAACCCAGTGACGAAGCAATCTCATGCAGCGTGACGGGATTGCTTCGCTACGCTCGCAATGACCGGACCGCATCGAGGTCAGTTGCGTCGTCGGGATTTGTGCGACTACCGCGGATCATCCCCGGCAGCCGCACATGGATATGACAGAGTACGAATTATTCTGAATCGCCGGTACCGTGACGCTGCATCGCCATCGCGTAGAATCCATCGGTACCATGCCGATGCGGCAATAACTGCATCGCACCCCCAGCCGTGAAAGCATCTTTCAATTCGATACCGTGCGTCTTGAATATCGAGTCGGCCGGCAAGATTGAGAAATCCGGATGCTGGGACAGGAATTCTTCTACCACCGCATGGTTTTCCTGATCCAGCAGACTACAGGTCGCATATACCAGCCGCCCACCTGGCCGCACCAACTGGGAAGCCGCGGTCAGGATACTGCGTTGCAAGGCATGCAAGGCCCCGATATCGACCGACTTCCATTTCACATCCGGATTCCGGCGCAAGGTACCGGTACCGGAACACGGCGCATCCACCAGCACCGCATCCATCTTGCCCCACCAGGCTTTCAGGCGCGTGTC
The DNA here is from genome assembly GCA_035690065.1 of Gammaproteobacteria bacterium. Lineage (GTDB taxonomy): Bacteria > Pseudomonadota > Gammaproteobacteria > Natronospirales > REEB76 > DASSKW01. Next base: position 7,176 of record DASSKW010000071.1, on the reverse strand, counting down.
ATTTTCGTCATGTAGCAAGCGTCGCTGGATCGTATCCACGCCAGCCCGCTTGAGACGCGGTTTGATCCGGTTCAACCGCTGTTCCGATACATCGCAGGCATACAACACGCCAGAGTTGTTCATCAGTGCAGCCAGTTGCAAGGTCTTGCCGCCAGCACCGGCACAGAAATCGACTACCTTCTGTTTCGGTTTCGGATCAAGCAGAAACCCGATCAACTGACTGCCTTCATCCTGCAACTCGAAACCGCCGTCGCGAAATGCATCGGTATTGAATAAGGGACCGCGCTTGTCGCGTCGTAATCCAAACGGTGAATACGGCGTTGGATCCATCTCATACTCAGCCGCCGCAAGTGTCTGTTTCAACGCATCGCGATCGGTCTTGAGTGTATTGACCCGGATATCCACCGGCGCCGGATGATTCAAGGCCTCAGCCAACTTCAGGGTTTCTGCCTCGCCGAACTGTTTTACCAGGCTCTCCGACAACCAGTCCGGCAGATTGGCACGCACCGCCAGCGGGAACTCGAACATGTCCAGCGCCCGCACCCGTTCGACCAGCGCCACCGCATCGCCGCCGAATCCGGCCTGTTCCAGGGCTCGCGCGCTCCAACCGCTGTATTTCAGGAGATAGGTGCCGACCAGCCACGCCGCCGTATCGGCCGCCTCGCCTGCGACTGGCAATGCCAGCGCCGCCAGTTCGCGCCGATGCCGGAGACAGGCATACACCGTCTCCGCTGCAAACCCGCGATCCTTCGAACCCATCTTGCGATGGGTACTGAAATAACGGTCCATCACGGAGTCTGCCGGGTATTGTGGCTGCAAGATGATGCCGTCGAGTAATTCCGTCGCCTGCTGCAGGCGGGAATAAGCGTGGTGCGGTTCGTTCACGTTATATACATCGGCCCGATGCTATTCCGACCGCATCAACGGGAACAGGATCACGTCGCGGATGGAGGCAGAATCGGTGAACAGCATCACCAGCCGGTCGATACCGATGCCCTCGCCCGCGGTCGGTGGCATGCCGTATTCCAGTGCGCGCACGTAGTCGGCGTCATAGAACATGGCTTCATGATCGCCGGCGTCTTTCTCGGCGGCCTGCGCCTTGAAACGTTCGGCCTGATCCTCCGGGTCATTGAGCTCCGAGAAACCATTGGCAAGCTCACGGCCTCCGACGAAGAACTCGAAACGATCGGTGAGGAACGGATCGCTGTTGTTGCGCCGCGATAACGGCGAGACTTCGGTCGGATAGTCGATGATGAAAGTCGGTTGCTTGAGATCCGGTTCCACGGTCTTTTCGAAAATCTCGATCTGCAATTTGCCGGCGCCATAACCTGCCTTGACCGGCAACTTGAGTTTCTCGCAGATGCTTCGCAGGTAGGCGACATCGCGCAGTTTCGAGGTATCGAGCTGGTTCGCTTCGGTGATCGCCTGTTCGACGGAGATACGCCGGAATGCCGGGCCGAAATCATAGACCTCGCCCTGATACGGCACTTTGGTATCGCCATTGAGCGCTTCCGCCAGACTGCGCAGCAGGTTCTCGGTCAGGTCCATGAGATCGTGGTAGGTCGCGTAGGCCTGATAGAACTCCATCATGGTGAATTCTGGATTGTGGCGCGTGGATATGCCTTCGTTGCGGAAGTTGCGATTGATCTCGAACACGCGCTCGAAACCACCTACCACCAGCCGTTTCAGATACAACTCCGGTGCGATACGCAGGTACAACTGCATGTCCAGCGTATTGTGATGCGTGATGAACGGCCGTGCGGTGGCGCCACCGGGGATCGGTTGCATCATCGGCGTTTCGACTTCCATGAATCCCAGCGCATTCATGAAGTCGCGCACGTGCTGCACGATGCGGGTTCGGGTCTGGAACACCTTCACCGATTCCGGATTCATGATGAGGTCGAGATAACGCTGCCGGTAACGGGTCTCGGTATCGGCCAGGCCGTGGAATTTTTCCGGCAAGGGGCGCAATGATTTGCTGAGAAGATGCAGCTTATCCACGCGCACCGACAGTTCGTCGGTCTTGGTCTTGAACAGCACGCCTTCCGCAGCGACGATGTCGCCCATGTCCCAGGTCTTGAAGGCGTCGTAAGCCTGCTCACCCAAGGCTTCACGTTGCGCGAACAACTGGATGCGTCCGGAACTGTCCTGGATATGCGCGAAGCTCGCCTTGCCCATCACCCGCTTGGCCATCATGCGGCCGGCAACATGCACACGGACCTTTTCCTGATCCAGCGATTCACCGCTGCGATGACCGTACAGGCCATGCAGGTCCGCCGCCAACGCATCGCGGTGAAACCCGTTTGGATAAGCGTTGCCTTGCTCGCGGAGTTGCGCGAGCTTCTCGCGTCGCTGCTGGATCAGACTGTTCTCGTCTTGTTGGTCGCTCATTATCGATTCCCTGGTTACCGATACCTGACGACGAAAGATGCCGCCGTATCTATTTTTACAAACCCTGCTTCAATGATGCTTCGATGAAATCGTCCAGATCGCCGTCCAGCACTTTCTGGGTATTGCCGGTCTCATAGCCGGTACGCAGATCCTTGATGCGCGACTGATCCAGCACATAGGAGCGGATCTGGCTGCCCCAACCGATGTCAGCCTTGCTGTCTTCGAGTTTCTGCTGCTCGGCGCGGCGTTTCTGTTCTTCCATCTCGTACAGTTTCGCCTTCAACTGTTTCATGGCAGTGGCACGATTCTTGTGCTGCGAACGCTCGTTCTGACATGCGACCACGATCCCGCTCGGCATGTGCGTGATGCGGATCGCGGAATCGGTCTTGTTGACGTGCTGTCCGCCGGCGCCGCTGGAACGGTAAGTGTCCACTTTCAGATCCGCCGGATTGATCTCGATATCTATGTCGTCGTCCACTTCCGGCGAGACGAAGATGGCGGCGAATGAAGTATGCCGGCGATTACCGGAATCGAACGGCGATTTGCGCACCAGCCGGTGCACGCCAGTCTCGGTATGCAGCCAGCCATAGGCGTATTCGCCTTCGAAACGTACCGTGGCGCTCTTGATGCCGGCCACTTCGCCGTCCGAGATTTCGATGACTTCGGTCTTGAACCCGCGCCGCTCGCCCCAGCGCAGATACATGCGCAACAGCATGTCGGCCCAATCCTGCGCCTCGGTGCCGCCGGAGCCGGATTGCACGTCGAGGAAGGCGTTGCTGATATCCATCGGCCCGGAGAACATGCGCTGGAATTCCATGCGCTCCACTGTCTGGCCCAGCCGTTCAACTTCCGCGGCGATCTCGCCCACCGAGGCCACATCGCCCTCTTCCACCACCAGGCTCAGTAGCTCGTCGGAATCTTCGAGACCCCCGGTCAACCTGTCGAGGTTGTTCACTACCTCATCGAGGCGGGCACGTTCGCGGCCGAGTTCCTGGGCGCGCTCGGGCCTGTCCCAGATCTTCGGGTCTTCCAGTTCCTTGCTTACTTCCTGCAGGCGCTCGCGCTTGGTTTCGTAGTCAAAGATACCCCCTCAGGGCGCCGACGCGGCCCTTCAGGTCGGTGATCCGGGTCTTGATGGGGTTGATGTCCTGCACGAGCCAATTCCTGAGCTTTTAGAGGTAATTAAAGGCGGCTATGGTACTACATAGCCTCATACCGGCTCGATATGCTCGACCAGTAATTGCAGGCGCCGCTCGCCACGGAATTCGTTCACGTCAGGCCGATATACGATGCGGACCCGCTCGCAATCCGCAGGCAGGTGTTCGCCGGTCTGGCGGAAGGCGATGGCATCCAGCCGCTGACCGGTAGCAGCTTGCATGAGCATCAATTTCAAATGCGCACCACCCACCAGGCGCCGTTCCAGCAGGCGGAATTCCCCGTCGAAACTCGGTTCCGGGAAACCCTGACCCCACGGACCCGCATCGCGCAACATGGTGGCACATTCAAGCGTCAGGAATTCCGGCTCGAGTTCGCCATCGGTCTGGATGACACCGGTCATGTCTTCCGGCGAGAGCAGCCGCCGCACTTCCGTATCGAAAGCTGCCGCGAACCGCTGAAAGCAATCCGCGCCGAGACTCAGCCCGGCAGCCATGGCATGGCCGCCGAATTTCTCGATCAATCCCGGATGCCGGGTAGAGACGGCTTCCAGTGCATCGCGGATATGAAGCCCTTTCACCGAACGACCCGAGCCTTTGAGACTGCCGTCGTCGGCCCGCGCGAACGCGATCACCGGCCGGTGCACACGCTCCTTGATGCGTGACGCCACGATCCCGACCACACCCTGATGCCAGGTCTCGTCGAACAGGCAGAGACCGAATGGTAAATCCGGATCATCGTCATGCAGGCCCATCCCGTCGAGTATCCGCAAGGCATCGTCCTGCATCTGCGCCTCGATATCGCGTCGTTCGCGATTGAGTTCGTCGAGACGTGCAGCGAGTTCACGCGCGCGCGCCGGGTCATCGGTGAGCAGACATTCGATGCCCAGTGACATATCGGTGAGCCGGCCGGCTGCATTCAGCCGCGGGCCGACAGTAAATCCCAAGTCGGCCGCAGTCAGAAGTGCGGCATCGCGCTTGCCTGCTTCCAGCAAGGCAAAGATGCCGGGTATACCGCGGCCGGCACGCAATCGTGACAGTCCCTGCGCGACCAATACACGGTTGTTGTGATCCAACGCGACCAGATCAGCGACGGTACCGAGGGCGACGATATCGAGATACTCCGCGAGATTCGGTTCGGCGATGCTGCGTGATTCAAACCAGCCTTGCGCGCGCAGGTGCGCCCGCAAGGCCAGCAACAGATAAAACACCACACCGACACCGGCGAGCGACTTGCTCGGGAATGCATCGCCGGGCATATTCGGATTGAGGATCGCATCTGCTGCCGGCAACTCGGCGCCGGGCAGATGATGGTCGGTCACCAGCACCTGGATGCCTGCGGCGCGCGCCGCTGCAACGCCCGCAAGGCTGGAGATGCCGTTATCGACAGTGATGATAAGCTCTGGCTGACGTTGCGCTGCCAGCGCCACGATCTCGGGGGTCAGACCGTATCCGTATTCGAAACGGTTCGGTACCAGATAATCCACCTGTTGCGCACCGAGACGCCGTAGCGCGCGTACCGCGAGTGCGGAACTGGTTGCGCCGTCGCAATCGAAATCGCCGACGATGAGAATACGGCGGTCGTGTTCAAGGCATTCCGCCAGCAATGCAACCGCTTGCTCCATCCCGTGGAATCCATGAAAATCATGCAAGGTACCGAGCGTCTGATCCAGTTCTGCTTCACTGCGTACGTTGCGTGCAGCATAGATACGTTGCAGCAAGGGATGCAATACAGAAGAGAAATTCGCATCAGCCGCCGGTACGCGGTGTTCGATATGTCTGGAATTCATGCCTGTCCAGGTAACTCTTTCAATGCCCGCCTGCTGCGCCAGAACCTGCGCAACATAGGGCGTGTGATCCGATAGATCATCGTCCCGCCCGGATAGATATCCACTGAATGCAGGTTGCCGCGACGCAAGGCGTGTAGCAGCGGTTGCGCCGCGTGCATCTCGATCTTTTCCAGCCCGCGCGCATCGTCGGCGTGCAAGGCCAGTAAACCGGTCTGTGCTCCCAGCACAGCATCCAGCGGCCCAGGCCATTCCGTGCAACCGCTGCCGGCAAATAAGGCCAAGCCGCGGACCAACGCCAAGTCAGTCATTACCTGTCGTGGTCCGTGGATTTCCACTTCGGGCAAACGTCCGCCGCCCCAAAGCCATGCGGTATTGATGAGCTGCTTGCCTGCGGTTTCCCGCGCCTGGTTCACTGGATGTTCGTGAAACAGCATCTGCACCTCGTTCATCAACTGTTTCAACTGTGACGCATCCGGCCCGGAGGGCATGAAGTCGAATACCGGACCACCGGCCATGTATTCCGGATCATGGGTCTCGCAGTCCATGTCCTTCGGCACACCCAGATACCAGCGCGACGGCGTCGGCGTCTCGAGCCGAAAACCATCGTCGGCATACATCTGGTTGAACGTAGCGGCTAACGCATGCGCCTCTTCTGCCTCAATTTCCAGATCTGCCGGCGGCAGCATGACCAATTGATCGCGATCCGCAGCCAGATGCACCGGATCGGCGCGGAACCAGAATGCGTCGTCCCGCTGGCCGGTGTCGGCTAAACGGGTAAGCGGCGCCACTGCAGGGATCGAAGGCAGGCCGAAAAACTCCGCCAGCAGTCCGTCCATCCCGCCTTCCGGGGCCGGGCGCGCGTCCGCACGCGTCAGCATCAATTCCAGCATGGCCAGACGCGGCACGTCACCCGCCAAACGGACAAGATCGGGAATGAGAAAGGTTAGCGGCATGGAACGTGGTCTGGCTTGCTTGTGTCCATTATGCCGTTTCCACTACGCTATCGGTCATGAAATTCACCCAGGACAAACCCGACGGCGATACCAGGGTCATCCGTGCCTATGCCCCCGGCCGGATCAACGTCAACGATGTGTTGATCAGCCGCAGTTTCATCCTCTCGCCGAACCGGTTACTCGAAGACTGGACACCCCAGCAATACGGTGATATCACCCTCGATAGCCTGCAGGCAGCTTTGGAACTGAAACCGGAAATCCTCATCATCGGCACAGGCCCCACATTGCATTTCCCGGAGGCGAGCATCATGGCCGACATCCAGCGCCGCGGGATCGGCCTGGAAATCCTGGATACGGCTGCGGCCTGCCGGACCTACAATGTGCTGGTGAGTGAAAACCGGAGCGTGGTCGCAGCGCTTCTGATGATCTGAAAAAACTTGTCAATTCCAGATTTCAGGATACCTCTAAAAATCAGACATCTTGGTTTCTGGGCAGGCAGAAATGATCGAAGAACCGGGGTGTACACGCTAGTGCATGAGGCTTCCGAGGTCATTTCCAACACCCCCAGAAAGCAGAAGATCAATTTTCAGTGGCGCCCGTTATTCAAATAGCGATTCTTCCGACAACCCCTCGCTTTCCAGTATCTGCCGCAGACGCTTGAGCGCATCCATCTGTATCTGTCTGACGCGCTCGCGCGTCACCCCGATGTGATTACCGACTTCTTCGAGGGTGCCTTTGTCGCGGCCATTCAGTCCGAAACGCAGTTCCACCACTTCACGCTGCTTTTCGTTGAGCCGCGCCAGCCATTTCTCGACGATCAGTTGGATGTCCGCATCCTGCAGCAGGCGTGATGGATCAGTGTTGTTCTCATCGGGAATCGCATCCAGC
>DASSKW010000070.1:0-7513 GCA_035690065.1 Gammaproteobacteria bacterium | reverse complement strand
CCGGCGCAGTGTGTTCAGGAACGGTTCCTGAAGGGACTGACCTTTGGCCATGACTCGTCTCCTTATTGTTATCGAAAGGTGGTTCGGGGGCTCATTGGCGGCCCGTTATAGTGTCTCAAACGCAGTGAGGATTGTATCACAGCGGTCAAAACTCCCGGTTTTAAAGCATCTTTGCCAGTTCCCGGCTTACCTGTTCCGCCAGTGCCGGCGTGTCGCTGTCGTACCAGATTACGTCTGGTTCGGCCCGCAGCCGCGTCAACTGGCGCTTGGCGAACTGGCGGGTCGCTGCGATACCACGTTCGACGGCCAGTTCCAGCGCCCCGCCCCGGTCAAGAAACTCCCGCAACTGGCGATAACCGACCGAACGCATGGACGCATGCTGCGCGGTCAGGTCACGGTTTTCACTCAATCGCCTGACCTCGTCCAGAAAACCGGCTGCCATCATGGTCCGGAAACGCTCTGCGATTCGGATATGCAGCAACCCCCGGTCGGCCGGCGCCAGGCCGAATTTGACTAATCGGTACGGCATCGCTTCGACCGCGCTGCTGCGTTGTAGTTCCGAGAGCGGTTTCCCCGACATGCCATAGACTTCCAGAGCCCGCTGGATGCGCTGCGGGTCATTCGGATGGATGCGGGCGGCTGCTACCGGATCCACCTGTGCCAATTCCGCGTGCAAGGCCGCCCAGCCGTCACGTGCCGCCCGTGCATCGAGTTCTGCGCGCATACGGGTATCGGCCTTCGGCAATTCCGCCATCCCGCGCTGCAACACATGGAAATACAACATGGTGCCACCGACCAGCAACGGTATCCGGCCTGCAGCAGCAATCTCCTGCATGTGACGCAGCGCATCACGCCGGAATCTGCCGGCCGAATAGTTTTCGACGGGATCAAGAATGTCGATCAATCGATGCGGTGCGATGCGCAAGATATCGGCAGCAGGTTTCGCAGTGCCGATATCCATGCCACGATAGATCATCGCCGAATCGACACTGATGATGTCGCACGGAAAGTGTCTTACCAGTTCGACCGCGAGCGCGGTCTTGCCGGTCGCAGTCGGGCCCATCAAAAGGATCGCCGGCGGTAACACCTTACCGGCCTCGCAAGAACAACTTGTCGAGCTCCTGCATACTCAAGCGCGTCCAGGTCGGACGCCCGTGATTGCACTGATCGGCGCGCGGCGTGCGTTCCATCTCACGCAACAGCGCATCCATCTCGACCAGAGTGAGTTCACGATGGGCGCGCAGGGAAGTGTGGCAGGCACGGGTCGCCATCACATGTTCCAGACTTGCGGCAAGACGCCGGCTACTGCCCTGCGCGGCTACGTCGGCAAGTATGTCACGCAACAGTTTCGCATGATCCTCATCCGCCAACAGGGCCGGCACTTCGCGGATCGATATCGTTTCGGGTCCACGCCGTTCGATTACCAGACCGACTTCTGCCAATCCTTGGGTCTCGGCTTCAGCAAGTTCCGCTTCGCCACGACTTACCTGGATATTGACCGGCACCAACAGCGGTTGCGAGACCACGCGACCTGCTGCGAGTGACGCCTTCATGCGCTCATAGGTGATGCGCTCGTGTGCAGCATGCATATCCACCAGCACCAGCCCATCCGCTGCTGCAGCCAGTACATAAATGCCATGCAATTGTGCCAGCGCGAATCCGAGCGGCGGCATGCCTGGCGCACCTGTTTGCGCATCAGCTCCAGCTGATACCTGTGTCGCACCGGAACCCAATTGTGAATAGCGTGCGATCTGTTCCGACACACCCAGCGCCATCGGTCGCTGTGTTGGTGACTGGAAGTTCCCGCTCCCGGGATGAGCCGATACGGTCTCATACCTGTCGCTTTCGGCGTGGATGGACTGTGGGGTGGTGTCACGCAACGCCGCTTCCACCGTACGAAACACATAATCGTGTACCAGCCGGCTGTCGCGAAAACGGACTTCATATTTGGCGGGGTGTGCGTTGACATCCACGCGCGCCGGATCCAGTTCCAGGTGCAACACATAAGCAGGATGCCGGCCATGGAACAGCACATCGTGATACGCGAGTTTGACCGCGTGTGCCAGCAACTTGTCACGGACCATGCGGCCATTCACATAAAAATATTGCAGATCGGTCTGGCTGCGCGAGAATGTCGGACGCGCGATCCAGCCGCGCAGGATGAGCCCCGCTACGGTATGCGTGATATGCAATGCATTCGCGAGAAATTCCTTGCCCAGCAGCTCCGCGACCCGACGATCGCGCTGATTCTGTTCGCTTGCCGGCGACAGATCCATGATGCTGCGTTCGTTGTGACGCGCATGCATCTCGACGTCCGGCCGTGCCAGCGCGATGCGTCGTAATACCGTGTCCAGATGCGAGAATTCAGTCTGCTCGCTCTTCAGGAATTTACGTCGCGCCGGCGTATTGAAGAACAAGTCGCGTACTTCGAGCGTAGTCCCAACCGGATGTGGCGCCGGAACAGGTTCAGTAAAATGCCCGTGACCGTCGCCCTCGATGCGCCAGCCATGTTCGTCGCGGGCGGTGCGCGAGGTGATGCTCAGACGCGCCACCGAACCGATACTGGGCAAGGCTTCACCGCGAAACCCGAGCGTCGTGACATTCTCCAGATCACCGAGGCTTGCGATCTTGCTGGTGGCATGCCGCGCGACTGCCAACGAAAGTTCATCCCGCGGGATACCGCCGCCATCATCCCGGATACGCAAGAGACGCACACCACCCTGCTCCATATCCACGTCGATGCGCGCAGCCCCGGCATCCAGACTGTTCTCGATCAGTTCCTTGAGTACCGATGCGGGGCGTTCGACCACCTCGCCAGCGGCGATCTGGTTGATCAATTGCGGTGGTAACGGGCGGATGGACATGACGCAACCGGTGATGACGCGGGCGTCTAGCTTACCGGCTCGTCTGCGGCTTAGAAAGGATGTGATTACTCAGCGGCTGCCGCTGCCAGCGACGGCTCCATAGGCCACGGCCGTGTCTGCTACATAAGTAGCGTCATGCCCCTGATCGCGTCGGGCCTTGGCCAGCGCGAGCTCGGTACCGACGGGCGGATATTGATTGAAATATTTCACCAGGCCACCCACGATCGCGCCGGCGATCCGTCCCTGATAAGTGGAACTGTCCAACTGGCGCGCTTCACGTGGGTTGGTGATGTAATCGGTCTCCACCAGGATGGAAGGGATATCCGGCGATTTGAGTACCACGAATGCTGCCTGCTGCACATCATGCCGGTGCATCGGCCCCAGCTTGGCAAGATCCTGGGCCACGCGCCCGCCTACATCCAGACTGGCGCTGATAGTTGCAGTCTGGGAAAGATCCAGCAACACCGATGCCAGCATATTGGTCTTGTCCGACAGGGATACCCCCCCGATCAGATCGGCATCATTTTCACGGTCCGCGATCCAGCGTGCGTGCTCACTACTGGCCCCATGTTCGGACAGTGCATACACCGTGGCGCCATCAGCATGATGGTCGCGCGACGCATCGCAGTGGATGGAAACGAAGATATCGGCATGCGCGGCGCGCGCGCGGTCAATGCGCTCACGCAACTTGAGGTAATAATCACCGTCGCGGGTCAGTACCGCCTTGAAACCAGGCTGCTTGTTTATTAACGCCGCCAGTTTGCGGGCGATCTTCAAGGTGATGTTCTTTTCCAGCAGCCCGTGGTAACCACGCGCGCCGGAATCGATGCCACCGTGGCCGGCATCAACTGCCACCACGATGTCACGCCCGGGACCGTTGGTAACGGGCTGCGAGCGGGCTACTTTCACGGGTTGCGAAGGGGTTTCAGCGGCCTGGCCCTGCGGATAAAGATCCACCACCAATTCTTCGCCGCCACCGCCGTTCCGCAGGAAGGTGCGCGGGGTCGCTTTCTGGTGCAGGTCCAGCACGATTCGCAGGCCATCCTTGCCGTGCGGGGCACTCCGGATACGCTCTACCAATCCGCCACTGGCATCAAGAGTTGCCGGCTCCAGTTGAGCATGATCCAGGTCGATGACGATGCGATCGGGGTTGCTGAGCGTGAACAGGGAATGCTCGGCTGGCGCACTGAGCGCAAAACTGACCACGGTATGACCGTCCGTACCGGTAACGCGCGCAGCCTGTACTTGCGTGTTAGCGGCAAAGCACAGCGACGGACACCACAGGAGAATTGCGAAAACTGCCCTCATGCTCCTGAAATCCGATAAAAGCCTGAGTGTAGTTATACACAATCAAGAGTATTTTTCAAGGGTTTTACTATTAGATATAATGAGATAGCTCATTCTCTTAGAGTGAGAGCTTAGAAGCAGGGCATCAAGGCTCAGTCATCGAATGAGGATTTCCGGCCCACCCGGACTGCCAATCGGCTGCCAGCTTCTGCCCCAAACCGGTCCTGGGTTCGAGGATGACGGTCCGCCCTTCGCCCGTGGTTTCGAGCCCAAGAATCAGATCGGCCGCTGGCAGGGCCCCCTCCGCGACCCGCTCCGGCCACTCGATGAATACCCGGTTGCCCGGTGCTGCCAGCTCACGGATACCCAGAAACTCAAGCTCGCCGGTGCCGGAGAGGCGATACAGGTCCAGGTGATACAGCATGCCATCCGGCAAGTCATAGCCTTCCACCAGGGTATAGGTGGGGCTCCGCACGCGTCCCAGGATGCCCATGCCGCGCGCGACGCCACGGACCAGCGTGGTCTTGCCGGCGCCCAGCTCACCACGCAGATACACGACCGCGCCAGTCTGTTTCAAGGCATCGGCGAGGGCCGCACCCAACGCTTCCATGGCCGCCACGTCTGCCGCATATATCCGGGTCATAGCAGGTTCACCAGCCCCCGCAATTCGCCGATCAGGTCGCGGGCCAGCATGCCGCGTTCGCCTTTCAGCGCGGCGCGATCTCCCGCACAGGCATGCAGGTAAACCCCTGCACAGGCCGCGCGAAAAGGCATTAACCCTTGCGCTCGCAGGGCCGCGACGATGCCAGTCAGCGCATCTCCCATACCGGGTGCCGCCATGCCCGGATTACCCTGCGTGCAGACCGTTGTCAGTTCGCCAGTCGTCCCGACCAGACTGCCCGCACCTTTAAGCACGACCGTACCGCCATAACGATCAAGTAACTGCTGCAATGCCAGAAACCGGTCGGCCTGAACGTGTGCAGCTTCCGTCTCCAGCAGGCGTGCTGCTTCACCCGGGTGCGGCGTAAGCACCCAGTCATCGCGTCGCGTGGGAGAATGCGCTAGCAGATTGAGTGCGTCCGCATCGAGTATCAGTGGCAATCGGGTCGTCAGCGCTTGCTTGAACAATCCCTGCCCCCATTCGCCATGCCCCAGGCCCGGACCGATTGCCACTACGCTGGCACGTTCCAGCAAGGCATCAAGATCGCGTCCGGTTTCCACCGCATGCACCATGACCTCCGGCAGCCCTGTGAGTAATGCGGGTACATGCGTTGCACGGGTCGCGACACTGACAAGTCCCGCGCCGCTGCGCAGAGCGGCTTCCGCCGTCAGCCGGACTGCGCCACCCATGCCATGATCGCCACCGATAACCAGCACATGACCGAAAGTACCCTTGTGTGCGTCGCGTATCCGTCTCGGCAGTTTCGCATCGGCAGGCAGCAGGCGCCGCACTTGTGGTGACAAGCCGGCGCTCCACTCCACAGGTATCTCCAGTGCGCTGAACGACAATTCGCCACAACAGCGTGGCCCGGCGCCGGTCAGCAATCCCGGTTTGAGTGCGATGAAGGTGACGGTGGCATCTGCATCGACGGCCGCTCCCATGAGCGCGCCGGTATCAGCGTGTAATCCGGACGGGATGTCGAGTGACAATACCGGATGATCCGAACGGTTCAGGCATTCGACTGCAGCAAGCATTGCGCCTGTGAGTACCCGATCAAGCCCAGTGCCCAATAAAGCATCTACCAGTACATCTGCCGTCTCGGGTAACTCACCGCTGAATGCCTGCTCCCTGCCACCCTTTTGCAGATAGAGATCACGCGCTCCGGCTGCGGCACCCTTGAAACGAGAAGTATCCGCCGCATTGAGCACGGACACCTGACATCCGGCGGCATGTGCATGCTGGGCCAGCACATAGCCATCGCCTGCATTGTTGCCGCTACCAGCCAGCACCAGAATCCGTTGCCCATCAGGCCAGCGCTGTCGCAGTATTTGCCAGGCCGCACCTCCTGCGCGCTGCATCAGCACGGATTCGGATACGCCGTGCTGACGAATCGCGATCTGTTCCAGCTCACGCACTTGCGCGGTGGAATAAAGTCTCTCGGGGAAGGCGGCCATGAGGCATTATATACAGCACCATGCCGCACCCCACGTCGAAATTGCCAGACCCCGCGGAACTGGCTGCCCGCATCAAACAATGGAGCCTGGAACTGGGCTTCCAGCAGACCGGCATCAGCGGCGTCGCCTTGCCCGAGGACGAACAGCACCTGTTGAAATGGCTGGCGCAACAGCGACATGGCGAGATGGGATACATGCAACAGCACGGCACTCGACGCAGCCGGCCGTCTGAACTGGTACCCGGCACACTGCGGGTCATCTCGGTGCGGATGGAATATTGGCCGACGCAGAGCCGGCCAGCGACCGGATTGCTGGCAGACGGCGAGCGTGCTTATCTCGCCCGCTATGCGCTGGGGCGCGATTATCACAAACTGTTGCGCCCGCGCCTGCAGCGACTGGCGGATCGCATCGAGGACGAGATTGGCTCGTTCGGCTATCGCGCTTTCACCGACAGCGGTCCGGTGCTGGAGAAAGCCCTCGCGCGCGACGCAGGCCTGGGCTGGATCGGCAAACACACCCTGCTGATCAATCGGGAAGCCGGCTCATGGTTCAACCTGGGCGAACTCTATACCGACCTGCCGTTGCCGGTTGATACACCCGCGACCGAGCACTGCGGAACGTGCCATGCGTGCATGGATGTATGCCCGACCCAGGCGATCGTCGCGCCTTATCAGCTCGATGCGCGGCGTTGCATCTCCTACCTGACCATCGAATACAAGGGTTCGATCCCGGTCGAATTGCGCAAACCCATCGGTAACCGTGTATTCGGCTGCGACGACTGCCAGCTATTCTGCCCCTGGAACAAGTTCGCGAAGATTGCTGCAGAACCAGACTTCGCGCCGCGCCATGATCTGGACGATGCGATGCTGGTGGATCTGTTCAACTGGACCGAGGCAGAATTCCAGCAGCGTACCGAGGGTTCGGCACTGCGCCGCATCACTTATGAGCTCTGGCTGCGCAATCTGGCGGTAGCGCTCGGCAATGCGCCGACCTCACATGGAATTATCGCCTCACTGCAAGCGAGAGCGGATTATCCTTCGGCACTGGTACGCGAACACGTGGAATGGGCACTCATGCAGCACGGCAGAAACGCTCAGGCCTGATTTTTCCCTGCAGCACCGTGGCAATCGCGGAACAGCCTGCCGCTCCCACAGGGACAAGGTTGATCCGGCTTGACGTTCACCGGTTGATCCTCTTGCCCGAGGCTGGCAGGACGCTGAAACCTGCGTTGCATGGTCTGCTTGTCG
>DASSKW010000069.1:0-13929 GCA_035690065.1 Gammaproteobacteria bacterium | reverse complement strand
GGTACGCAGCAACTGCGAGATATTGCCGGTTATGATTCACTGCTCGCCGCCGGCGTTGCTCAAGAGCACCAGTTGGTACCAGGTGCCCGAACGGCCCTGGCGCCTGCTGATAAAAGTGTATCCGCCGCAGCCACTGTCGGCGTTCGGACATCGTGAGGACTTGCCTTATGGTGTCGCGGCCCGTCATCTGACTTGTAACCTGGAAGATTTTTTCAAACAGCAACTTACCAACCATGAATACACTGATCGAAGAACTGAAACAGCTCATCATCGTCTCGCTCGATCTTGAGGACATAACGCCCGCAGATATCGATGCGCAGGCGCCGCTATTCGGCGACGGCCTGGGCCTCGATTCCATCGACGCACTGGAGTTGGGAGTCGCCATCCAGAAGAAATATCAGGTCAAGCTGGATGCCAATTCAGCCGATACCCGCGAGCATTTCCACTCGGTGGAGAACCTGGCGAAGTTCATCCAGTCTCAGCGCGCCACCTGAGCGGCTCCCATGCAGCGGGATCTGCTGACCCTGTCGGTATCGTCCGGATGATACGTGTCGCCTTCAAATTGTTGCTGATCGGCGTGTTGTGCGTCTATCCGATCGCCATCTATTTTGGTGGCGATTATCTGACCCCCAGCCAGTTCCTGGCCGGACTCCTGCTGCTGCTGGCAGGACGGATCCTGGTCGTCGCCTGGATCAAGGCGGAACATCGCAAACGTCATGTCGGATTGGCCGCGCTGCTGATATTCGCGGCTTTCTCAATGTTGCTGCTGATACCTGACATCAAGCTGGTATATCTGCGGCTGTACCCGATGCTGCTGAACCTGTTGATGTTCACGATCTTCTTCGCTTCGCTGTTCACTGCCATGCCGCTGGTGGAACGCTTCGCACGCTTCATACACCCGGATTTGCCACCGCAGGCCGTACGCTACACGCGTCAAGTGACCTGGACCTGGAGCATCGTGCTGCTGCTGAACGCACTGGTCTCGTTCTATACCGCGGTCGCGACTTCATTCGAGACCTGGACGCTGTATAACGGCGTCATCACTTATCTGATCTTTGGCAGCGTATTCCTGCTTGAGTATCTGCTGCGTATGCACCTGCGCCACAAATGGGCGACAGCATGAACACACGCTTCATGGACAGCTCGGCATCCGCTGTGCCGGTGGCGCTGATCGGCGACACCAGTCTCGATCGCGCCACCTTCTGGCGGCGTGTGCATGGGCTGGCAGCTGCAGTCTCGGCGCATCCCGCACGCCGCTGGGCGCTGGTCTGTGAAGACAGCAGCTGGTTCGTGGCCGGATTGTTCGCACTGGGCAAAGCCGGCCGCAACATCGTGCTGCCGCAGGCGCCACAAGCCGGCAGCCTGAGTGCGACCGGGGCACAGATCGATGCCGTGCTTACCGATCAACCGGAGCGCTTCGCGGAGTTCACGGTGTTGTCTGCCCATGATGTCTCGCTGGCCGACACTGCGACGCCGTTTCTGCCGGACGATAGCATCCTCACCGAATCCTATACGTCCGGTTCATCCGGTACCCCGAAATGCGTGAGCAAGAGCTTCTCGCAACTGCGTATGGAAGTGGCCGCGCTGGAACGCGAATGGGGTGCGCATCTGGGTGACGCGCTGGTGATCGGCACAGTCCCGCACCATCATCTCTACGGCTTGCTGGTACGTGTGCTCTGGCCGTTGCTGGCCGGGCGAACATTTCTGACTACCACCTGTCTGCAACCTTCCGAGTTACGGCTCTGCGCTGCCAAACATAAATGCATCATCGTCAGCAGCCCGGCATTCCTGAGCCGCATCACCGATTGCAACACGCTGCCACCGGCGGACCGGATCGCTGGCGTATTCAGTTCTGGCGCACCCTTGCCCGACGCCTGCGCTGAGATGCTGCAACGTGACTGGGGCCATGCACCGATCGAGATCTACGGCAGTACCGAGACCGGCGGCATCGCCTGGCGCGCCTGGTCCGGCGCCGAACAGCGTCCACTGTGGAAACGGATCAACGGTGTCGAGATCGAACTGCGTGAAGAAGCGGTCGGCAAACGGCTGTGGGTGAAATCCGATTTCACCTGGCAGCGCGACTGGATGGCAACCGGCGACCTCGCGCGCCAGAACGATGATGGCCGTTTCGTGTTAATGGGCCGCGCTGACGACGTCGTGAAGTTCGAGGACAAGCGTGTCTCGCTGAGCGAGATGCGTTCCCGGCTGATGACTCACGCCTGGGTCAGCGACGCACGCCTGTTACTGGTGCCGGGGCGCCGTACCGTGATCGGTGCGGTAGTAGTCCTCAGCCCCCAGGGCCGTGCCGCGCATGATGCCTATGGCAAGGTCGCGATCCGCGATGCCTTGCGCACTTCACTGCGCAGCAGTTACGAAGCGATCCTGGTACCGCGCAAATGGCGGTTCCTGAACGAGATGCCCGATAACGATATGGGCAAGATCGAACTCGCCCGCCTGCAGCGCCTGTTCGAGAAGCATCCATGAACGGTCTGCCGGTCATCCTCGCACAACGCGCCGACGCCACTCGCAGCGAACTCCAACTCGGAATCGAAGCCGACAACCCGTGGTTCGAGGGCCACTTCCCCGGTCAGCCTATCCTCCCCGGCGTGGTGCAGATCGGCTGGGCGGTACATTTCGCACACACGCTGCACAGTCTTGGTCCGGAAGTCGTTAACCTCGAACAGATAAAATTCAAACGCCCGATCTTCCCAGGCGCCAGACTCACGCTGCGGCTGACACCGAGCGCTGATCGACAGAAACTGCGTTACGAATACTGCGATGCCGAAACCAGTTATTCCAGTGGCCTACTCAACTACGGAACCGCGGCATGAGTTTCAAACCCTGCGCCGTGATCCCGGTGTTCAACCATCATGCCTGCCTGGAACAGATCGTGACAACGCTGCTCGCCAACGAACTGCCCTGCATCCTGGTGGATGACGGCAGCGATGCAGTCACCAAACAGACATTGACGAAGATCGCAGCGGGACATCCACAAGTCGAGATCCTGACCCAGCCACAGAACCGTGGCAAGGGCATCGCCGTCATCGCCGGCTTCGCACGCGCAGGCGCACGCGGTTTCACGCATGCGTTGCAGATCGACGCCGACGGCCAACACGATCTCGCCGATGTACCGGCGATGCTGGCACTCGCCGAACAACATCCCGGGCATCTGATCTCGGGCCTGCCTGTGTATGACGATTCGGTACCGGGCGTGCGCTTCTATGGCCGCTATCTCACGCATGTCTTGATCTGGCTCGACACGCTATCATTGCAGTTGCGCGATTCGATGTGCGGCTTTCGCGTCTACCCGCTGGCACCGAGTCTGGCGCTGGCGAAACGCGTGCGCATCGGTTCGCACATGGATTTCGATACCGACATCATGACGCGGTTGTACTGGGCCGGCACCGAAAGCCGGTTCCTGCCAACCCGGGTACGTTATCCGCAGGACGGTATCTCGCATTTCCGCATGTTGCGCGACAACGCGCGCATGACCTGGCTGCATATCAGGTTGTTTCTCGGCATGTTGCCGCGCATCCCGAAATTGCTGTACCGCAACCTCACTCGCAACCGCAGTCAGCACTGGGCCAACATCGGCGAACGCGGCAGCCTGCAGGGATTGCGTTTCATCGGCTTCATGGACCGGATAGTGGGACGTTATATAAGTCACCTGATCCTGTATCCGGTTACAGCATATTTCTTCGTCACACACCCGCGTGCTCGCCACGCGTCGCGGCAATTCCTGGCAGCCGCCGGCATGGCGCCGAGCTTGCGTAACAGCTTCCGGCATTTCATGAGCTTCTCGATCTCGATCCTCGACAAGGTTGCAGCCTGGTATGCGCCAGACCGGATCAGGATCACCTTCCCTGAACATCAACAACTGGCTGATGCACTGGCGGGGGGGCACGGTGTGCTGTTACTGAGCGCACACCTCGGCAATCTGGAGCTGGCGCGTGCGCTCGCCAGCATCATTCCCGGAGCGCGCGTCAATGCGCTGGTCTATACCCACAACGCACAAAAAGTAAACGCGATGCTGGAAGAGACCAGCAACAAATACCCTCTGAACCTGATCCAGGTACAGGAGATCGGCCCCGATACCGCCTTGATGTTGCGCGAGAAGATCGCCGCCGGCGAGATAGTGGTGATCGTAGGCGACCGCACCCCGGTATCGGAAGCCAGTCCGGTGGTTAAAGCGGACTTCCTCGGCAAGCCGGCACCATTCGCGATCGGTCCCTATGTACTGGCGCATGTGCTGGAGTGTCCGGTCTTCCTGTTTTTCTGTATCAAGGAAGGCCGCGATTACTGCGTGCATCTGGAACTGTTCGCCGAGCGCATCCACCTGCCGCGCCGGGAACGGAATGTGTCTGCCGCCGGGTGGGCGGCACGCTATGCTGAAAGACTGGCATATCATGCCGGCCGTTTTCCGCTACAGTGGTACAACTTCTACGATTTCTGGACTGGCGACCCGGCCCTGCCGGCCTCCCAATTGATGCGCAACCTGCACGAGACCGAGTCCGATGCCCAACATGACAAAGATGCCGCCTGAAGCAGCCATAACGATAGGTGGTCGACACCTCACGCTCGATGAAGTGTGTGCAGTCGCACACGGCACGCCCCTGGTATTGAATGGCGATCCGGCTTTCCGCAAACGCATCGCGCGCGGTGCGGAACTGGTCGCAGAGTTCATCACCGCCGGCAAACCCATCTATGGCGTGAGTACCGGCTATGGCGATTCCTGCACGGTCACCATCCCGGATCAGATCATGGAACAGCTGCCCGCGCATCTGGTGCGGTATCACGGTTGCGGGCTGGGCGCTTACTTCGACGAGCCGACCAGTATCGCGATCCTGGTCACGCGCCTGAGTTCGCTGGCCGCTGGTTTCTCCGGTGTGCGCGTCGATGTGCTGACACAACTGGAAGCCTTCATCCGGCACCGTATCGCGCCGCTGATCCCGGAAGAAGGTTCGGTGGGTGCGAGCGGCGATCTCACCCCGCTGTCCTATGTCGCAGCGACCATGATGGGCGACCGTCAGGTGCAATTTCAGGGTCAGCTACGGCCCGCTGCAGAAGTATTGCAGACGACCGGCATGACACCGCTCACGCTCAAGCCGAAAGAAGGTCTGGCGCTGATGAATGGCACCTCGGTGATGACGGCGCTCGCCTGTCTCGCCTGGCAACGTGCCGAATATCTGTCACGGCTCGCCACCCGCATCACTTCTTTGGTAAGTATCGCGCTCGGCAGCAACCCGAAACATTTTGCGCCGGGTCTGTTCGCAGTCAAACCGCATGCCGGCCAGCAGCAGATTGCCGCCTGGATCTTCACCGACATGGGTGGTTCGACACACGAACAGGCTATCCGCATCCAGGACCGCTACTCGATACGCTGTGCCCCGCACGTGATCGGCGTGCTGGCCGACGCGCTCGGCTGGATGCGGCGCGATATCGAGAATGAACTGAATAGTGCCAACGACAATCCGATCGTCGATCCGGATGCGGGTGAGGTCTATCACGGCGGGCATTTCTACGGCGGCCATATCGCATTCGTGGCCGACAGCATGAAGAATGCAGTCGCCAACATCGCCGACCTGCTGGATCGCCAGCTCGCGCTGCTGGTGGACACGCGTTTCAACAACGGCCTGCCCAGCAACCTGTCCGGCGTGGAAGGCGAACGCGCCAGTCTGAACCACGGTTTCAAGGCAGTACAGATCGCGGTCTCAGCCTGGACTGCAGAAGCGCTTAAACTGACCATGCCGGCCAGCGTGTTCTCGCGTTCCACCGAATGTCACAACCAGGACAAGGTCAGCATGGGCACCATCTCGGCGCGTGATCTGACCCGGGTATTGGAACTCACCGAACAAGTTGCAGCAGCCTGTCTCGCGGCAGCAGCGCAGGCGGTGGAGATCCGGCGCCGGCGCGGTAATCGCCCGCCTGCCCACATGCAAAGTGAGATCGACATGATCTGCGATGATGTGTTCACGCTGTTTCCGTATGTCGAAGAAGATCGTGCGCTGGAACATGACCTGCGTCGATTGTGCGATGCGATACGGACCCGGCGCTGGAAATTATACGCATGACCCGTATGCAGAAATCTCTCATCACCACCCAGGTCGAGATCGAAGTTCCGTTTCAGGATGTCGATCCCATGCAGATTGCCTGGCACGGGAATTACTTCCGCTATTTTGAAACGGCACGCGCAGCCTTGCTGCGCAGCATCGATTATGACTATCCACAGATGGAAGCCTCGCACTTCCTGTGGCCGATCATCGAAGTGCATGTACGTTACGTGCAACCTCTGCTGTATGCACAGCGTGTGCAGATACAGGCCGGGCTGGTGGAATGGGAGAACCGCATGAAGATCGATTATCTGATCCGCGATATCGCCAGCGGTAAACGTCTTACCAATGGTTACACGATCCAGTGCGCCATAGATGCCCGCACCCGGGAACTGCAACTGGTCAGTCCGCCCGCTTTGCTGGAGCGCCTCAAACCGTATCTGTGAAACCGGCGGCCACAGTCCGCCACGCTCGTGCGCGACTTGCCGTAATCAGACTTTGTCAGGCTTGGACATGGACAGGAATCGTTTCATGAAATCTTCACGGCTGCTGATCGGCCTGCTGTTGCTCGGCGCGATATCTGCATCACATGCGGCGGATACAAAACCGGCTGCCGCTCCCAGCGTCGATTCGACCTTCGTGCAGACCCGTACCCTGCCGGGCTTCAGCACCCCGCTGATCAGTCACGGCATCATGCGTTTCGACCCGACCCACGGTTTCCACTGGGAGATCACTTCACCTTATCACTATATATTCGAGATGAACGGCAAGCAGGCGCAGGAACAATTACCGGACGGCAGTGTGCGGCAACTGGATCCGGATCAGACCCCGTGGCTCGCTGCAGTCGAACACATCTTCATCAGCGCGCTGTCCGGCAACACCGGCGATCTGCAGCGTTATTTCACCGTCAAGGTCACGCCGCAAGGCAGAGGCCGCCACGTGGACCTGACCCCTAAACCGGGACCGATGGCCAACGCCATCGTCAGCATCGAGGTGACCGAAAGTGCACCGGGGCATCCTCAAGCACTCGTCATCAAGGAGACTTCCGGGGGACGCATGGATATACGTTTCAGTCCGGCTGCCAAACCGGCTCCATGACCATGCGGTTGTCGGCATCTGCCAGATGGATCATCTGGTTCGTCTCGCTGGCGCTGCTGTGCGGTATCGCCTGGTTGCGACTCGATCCGCATCAAGCGATCAACACCGATATCCTCACTCTATTGCCGGGTCAACACACTTCGTCAGTGGTCGCCACTGCGACTGAACGCAGCCGCGACGCATTCGTACGCGAACTGCTGGTGCTGGTCAGCGGCGACGACACAGAACAGACTCGTGACGCCGCACTGACAGCACAAAAGAGCCTGCTCGATGCCGGACTGCATGCGGACGATTCCAGCCGGACGCTTGACCGTGCGCTCACCTTGTTCAAGGCCCACCGCTTTGCTTTATTGAATCACGCACAAGCCGCCCGCCTCAGCCAACAAGGTGCAACGGCTCTCGCCACAGATGTCGCCGTATTGCTGGCGAGCCCGGCCGGTATGGTGGATGCATTCGGCAGCGATCCGGGTGGTTATCTGGCGCAGTTCATGGCGAGCCTGCCGCGCCCGTATCCGGATTTTCTGCCCGACGGCGCATTTCTTTCCACGCTCCGTGATGGGCAGCGTTATTTCCTGCTGCGCATGGAACTCAGTGGTTCCGCATTCGGTGCAGAAGGCTCGGCGCTGGCGGCGCGCGCGGTCCGGGATGCACAAGCTGCAGTGCATGGAAGCTGTGCACGGTGCAGCTTCGAGGCGACCGGCGCACCCCTGTTCGCCGATGTCGCGCGTCACGAAGCACAGCATGAGACGGTGTGGCTGAGTCTGGTCTCGACTTTGCTGATCATGTTGTTGATCGCCTTTGCGTTTCGCTCGTTCGCACCGCACGTGCTCGGCTTCCTGCAACTGTTCGCCAGCCTGCTGGCAGCAACGGCCGCGGTGATCGCCTGTTTCGGCTCCATCCAGATCCTGACCCTGGTGTTCGGTACTACCCTGCTCGGGATCGCGATCGATTATGCGTTCCTGTATTTCGCCGAATACTGGTTCGGCGGCAGTACGCCGCGTGAAGTGATGCACAAGATCCGCCCAGGATTATTCATGGGTTTGCTGACTGGCGTGGTCGCGTTCGCGTTCCTGCTGCTGGCCGGATTTCCCGCCTTGACCCAGATCGCGGTCTTCTCGGTCGCCGGTCTCCTGGAAGCAGGCCTGGTGGTGATACTGATCTTCCCGGTGACGCTGACGCAGACACCGAACGTCGAAGTGCATAAGGCGATCGAGTGGCCACAACGATTCATCCAGCGCGCCTGCCGCATCTCGCGCTGGCGTTACGTGCTGCCGGCACTGGCACTGTTGCTCGCGATCCCGGGCTGGCTGCGCCTGCAAGCCAGCGACGATGTGCGTGAACTGCAACACTTCCCGCCAAAGCTGATGCAGACCGACGCTCATATCCGCAGTACGCTGGGACAGATCCCGCCGCCGGGTTTCTTCCTGGTCGAAGCGCCGGATCTGCAACAGGCGTTAAGTCGCGAAGAGACCCTGTTCACCGACATCGATCAGGCGCTGCCCGGCAGCAACACCATCGGCCTGTCGCGCTTCCTGCCATCCGCTGCACGGCAGCAGGCAAGCCTTGCTGCCTGGAACAAAGTATTCGGCTCGCCGGTCGCGTTGCAGACTGCGTTCGCCCGCATCGGTCTGCCATCGCAACTGGGAGCGCATATAGATAAGGAATGGCGCAGCGCGGAACATACTGCACTTACATCGAAAAACCTGTTTGCAGCAGTACCCGACCTGCAACGCTTCGTGATCCCGACCGGACACGGCGTGGCACTGCTCGCGACCGTGATCGGCAACAGCGACATCGATCCCGCACTACTCACGCGAGCGGCGGCGATGGTTCCCGGCACGAGTTTCGTTGCGCCACTGACCCAGATCACCGATACCTTCCATCGCATCCGGGTCCGCGCTACCTGGCTGGTCATCATCGGTTACCTTTTGATCTCGGCGTTGCTGGTGTGGCGTTACGGGCGGCGTGAAGCCGTGCGCATGCTGTATCCGCCGCTGCTGGCGCTGGGCGTGACGCTCGGTGCGCTCGGCTGGCTCGGCGAGCCGATGAATATCTTCGTGGTCGTGGCCTTGATCCTGATCCTGGGGCTGGGCCGCGATTACGCAGTATTCCTGCGCGAAGGTGGCGCGCGGCAGCGTTCGCCGGCGCTCGCGGTCACCCTCTCCGCGCTCACCACGCTATGTTCATTCGGCCTGCTGTCACTCAGCCAGATCCCGGCCTTGCATGTATTCGGTCTCGCCACCCTGATCGGGATACTGGCCAGTTACCTCAGCGCTCCCTTATCCTTGTCGCCGACCCCTCGGGATGCTGCATGATGCGTTGTTGCCGAAATCTGAGCCTGCTGTTGCTGCTGGCATTATTGAGCGCCTGTGCGACGGCGCCGCCTGCTCCCGGCTGTACCAGGATCGGCCACACTGGCCAGTTCTGTGCGCTGGCACCGGCGCAGTTGCCGGCCGTGCGCGCCACCCATATCGTGACGATCAACCACGACGGTCAACAGGATACCTTCATGGGCGAATTGCAGATTGATCAACACAGCTTGCGTCTCGCGGGATTCAGCCTGTTCGGTACCAGCCTGTTCACGATCGAGTATGACGGCAACCGCATCACCCAGCTGCCGAAGCAGACACCGATACATGCCGAGCTGCTGGTGACGATGCTGGAACTTGCGCTGGCCGATCCCGCTATATTGCGTGAACGCCTGCACAACCTGTCGCTCGAAGTCAGCGCTCAGGATCATATCCAGACACGGGAGCTATTCGAGCATGGCCATCTGATCGCACGCGTCGAACGCACCGATGGCCCACTGACGACAGCGCACATCAGGATCGCGATCCCGCTCGCCAAACTGAGCGTACAGATGGACCCGCTCGAAGCCGGCAGGGTTGCACCATGACAGGTGTCTACCTCAATGCGCTCGGTATCCTGAATGCACTCGGCAACGATATCGATAGCGTGCGCGCCGGGCTGCATGCCGGGTCCACCGCCGGCATGCTGACACGTGACGATCTGATAACCGGACGCGCGGTAAGAGTCGGCACAGTGACGGCCGAGTTACCGGAGATCGATGCAGCGTTATCCGTGTATGCCTCACGCAATAATCGACTGCTGCACGCCGCGGTCGAACAGATCCGGCCGCAACTCGATGCCGCGTTGACACGCTACGGTGCCGCACGCATCGGCATCGTGCTCGCTACCGGCACCTCCGGCATCGCCGAAGGCGAACAAGCCATCGCGGCACATCTGCGCGATAGCAGTTTTCCCGCTGCTTACGATTACCGGCAACAGGAGATCAGCAGTCCCAGTGAATACCTGCGCCGCGCATTGCACATCAGCGGTCCGGCCTGGACCGTCTCCACCGCCTGCACTTCCAGCGCCAAGGCGCTGTCCTCCGCGCGGCGCCTGCTGACTACCGGTTTGTGCGATGCGGTGATCGTGGGTGGCGTGGATACGCTGTGCCGGCTGACCCTGAATGGTTTCGCGGCACTGGAGTCCGTGTCGCAAGGACTCTGCAATCCGTCCAGCAAGAACCGCGACGGCATCAACATCGGTGAAGGCGCGGCAATCTTCCTGATGACGCGCGAGCCAGGCCCGGTGGCTCTGATCGGGATCGGCGAATCCTCCGATGCATTCCATATCTCGGGACCCGACCCGGAAGGTCGCGGTGCCGAACTTGCGATGCGGCAAGCGCTGGCCGATGCAGACATCGATGCCGACAAGGTGGATTATCTCAACCTGCACGGCACCGCCACGCCGCAGAACGATCTGGTCGAGAGCCACGCGGTCGCGCGGGTGTTCGGAACGGATGTGCCGTGCGGTTCGACCAAGCCGCTGGTCGGCCACGCACTCGGCGCGGCGGGTGCTACCGAAGCGGCGTTCTGCTGGCTGTTGCTGACCGAATCCGCGCCGGTGCAATCGCCGCCGCATATCTGGGATGGCGAAATCGATCCGGCGCTCGCGCCCTTGAAACTCTGTTCGCCCAGCGAACCGGCCCGCGTGCATCGCATCGCGGCCAGTAACTCGTTCGCGTTCGGTGGCAGCAACATCTGCGTCATTCTGGAGCGCGCCTGATGATGGACATGGATATCGCCGAACTGTTACCGCACAAAGGTCGCGCAGTGCTGATTGACGAGGTGCTGGACGACACCCCGGACAGCATCCGGGTTGCAGCGCATATCAGGAGCACGCATCCGTTCTTCGTCGCCGGTCACGGCGTGCCGAGCTGGGTCGGGATCGAGATGATGGCGCAGGCGATCGCCGCACATGCCGGGCTAAACGGACGCCGTCAACAACGCGGACCCCGTGCCGGCATGCTGCTCGGCACCCGCCGCTACGAGACGACTACGGCATATTTCCCCGAGGGCGCCAACCTGGAGATTCTTGCGGCACGCGAATTCGGCGAGAACAATGGCCTGGCGGCGTGTAACTGCGACGTATCGTGCGACGGTGACATCCTGGCCAAGGCCACTATCATCATCATCGAGATAACTGACGAAATGAAAGCGCAAGGGCGCCTCTAAAAATCAGAGATTTTGGTTTCTGGGTAGGCAGAAATGGCCGAGAAACCGGAGTGTATATGCCAATACATGAGGGTGAGCCGGATACGGCGAACGGGTGGGCAGGATGCCCGCCCTGGACCATAAGCGAAGCAGGATTGCGTAGTGCAATGGGTGAGGCCATTTCTAACACCGCCAGAAAACATAAAGATCGATTTTTAGTGGTGCCCGCAACAGGAGAAAATGCGTGAGTGATAATAAACGGATCCTGGTCACCGGCGCGAGCGGCGGCATCGGCGGCGCGATCGCGCGTCAACTCGGCCGCGATGGCTTCGATGTCAGCCTGCATTACCATCGCAATGCGGCGAAAGCCGACCAGCTCGTGGCGGATATAAGATCTGCCGGTGGCAAGGCGCACAGTTTGAGCTTCGATCTCGCCGATCGCGCAGCCACCAGCCGCGCGCTGGAAGCAGAACTCGAAACCCACGGCGCGTATTGGGGTGTGGTGTGCAACGCCGGTGTCACCGCCGACAACACTTTTGCCGCGCTTTCTGGCGAGGACTGGGATCGCGTCATCGACACCAACCTGGGTGGTTTCTACAACGTCCTGCGTCCGCTGGTGATGCCGCTGGTCCGGCTGCGCGATGGCGGCCGCATCGTCACCATCGCGTCGGTGTCGGGAATCATGGGTAATCGCGGCCAGACCAATTACAGCGCCGCCAAGGCCGGCATCATCGGCGCCACCAAAGCCCTGGCGCTGGAACTCGCCAGCCGCCGCATCACTGTCAATTGCGTGGCGCCCGGCCCCATCGAGACCGACATGCTGCACGGCGCGCCGCTGGAAGAGATCGTCAAGCAGGTGCCGATGGGCCGCCTCGGCAAACCGGAAGAGATCGCCGGCCTGGTCGCATTCCTGTTTTCCGAATCGGCCGGCTACATCACCCGGCAGGTATTCGCGGTAAACGGCGGGATGTGCTGAATGCGGCGCGTGGTCGTCACCGGCATCGGCGGACTGACTGCGCTGGGTCATGACTGGGAAAGCATTCGCGCCAAACTGAAATCGCGCACTTCCGGCGTGGCTTATCTGCCCGAACTCGATCGTTATCACGGACTCAAGACCCGGCTCGGCGCGCGCGTCGAGAAATTCGACGTTCCCGAACACTACACGCACAAGATTACCCGCAGCATGGGACCGGTCGCGCTGATGTCCACGCTGTCCGCGGAACGCGCGCTCGCCGATGCCGGGCTGCTCGGCGACCCCATCCTGCAATCCGGCAAGACCGGGATCGCGCACGGTGCCTCGGCCGGCAGCGCGCAAGCCGTGGTCGCGTTCGGCAGTCTCGACGTGCATTACAAGGTGCGCGGCGTCACCTCCAACACCTACGTGAAGATGATGAGTCATACCGGCGCGGTCAACATCGGCATGTTGCTCGGCATTACCGGGCGCGTGATCCCGTCCAGCAGCGCCTGCACCTCCGGCAGCCAGGCCATCGGCTTCGCGTATGAGACGATCAAGTACGGCCAGCAGACCGTGATGATCGCCGGCGGCGGCGAAGAATTCAGCATCGGCCCGGTCGCCATGTTCGACACCATGTACGGTGCCAGCCTGCGCAACGATGCGCCGCACACCACCCCGCGCCCGTTCGACCGAGACCGTGACGGGCTGGTGCTGGGCGAAGGTGCCGTGACTCTGATCCTCGAAGACCTGGACCATGCGCAAGCGCGCGGTGCGCGCATCTGCGCCGAAATCGTCGGCTTCGGCACCAATTCCGACGGCGCGCATATCACCCAGCCGCGCACCGAGACCATGGTGCAGGCGATTCGACTGGCGCTGGAAAGCGCTGACGTATCACCGGATGCCATCGGCTACATCAGCGCGCACGGCACCGCCACCGATCTCGGTGATGTCGCAGAAACCATCGCCACCCGTGAAGTATTTCAACGCCGCGTGCCGATCAGTTCGCTGAAAAGCTATTTCGGTCACACCCTCGGCGCCTCCGGCGCGCTCGAATCCTGGTTGCCCATCGAGATGATGCGCGAAGGCTGGTTCGCACCGACATTGAACCTGGATAATCTCGATGAACGCTGCGCCGACCTTGATTACCTTACCGGTGAAGGCCGCGACATCGAGACCGATCTGATCATGAACAACAATTTTGCGTTTGGCGGAGTCAATACCAGTCTGATATTCAAGCGCTGGTCGTAACCTATAATAAACGTACTGGGTATTCGCGAACGTCCGCATACAGCCAGAAGCAGCCCTCCATTCTGATTCCAATAGACAG
>DASSKW010000068.1:0-18452 GCA_035690065.1 Gammaproteobacteria bacterium | reverse complement strand
GTCATCGATGTCCGCCGCTAGGTGGCTGCGGGAGTTTGGCGGACTTGGACTTTCATTCTTTGGCAGTCTGCTGGGCTGGCTGTTGCTGGCGCCAGCCGCCACGCTGATTCCCAAGCGGCGTGACTGGATCGCGGTGATCGGCCGGCAACACGGCAAGTTCCTCGATAATGCCAAGCACTTCTTCCTGCAAAGCGGCTTGCACGCACCAGATCTGCGTCTGGTCTTCATCACCGAACGTCTGGACGTAATTGACTTGTTTGCGGGCAGCTCGCGTGAGGTGTCCCATTACCCCGGCTTGCGGGCGGTCTGGTATCTGTTGCGCTGCGGCACAGTCGTCGCCGACTCCACGGACTGGGGTCGTCACCTGCGCCGCTTCCTGCTGATCCGGGCTCATGTCCTGCAGTTGTGGCACGGCGTCGGCTTCAAACGCATCGAGTTGGACAAATGGCGCAACGAGACCGGCAGCTACCGCTGGTTCTCGCAGCCCCGGGTATTCTGGTTGCGGGTGCTGTTTTACCGGTTTACCGGACGCATGGTTCGCTATGGCGCGGTCAGCACCACCTCACATTTCTATCGCGACCAGGTTTTCATGCCCGCATTCGTCAGCGATCACTTTCCGCTAACGGGTTACCCTCGTAACGCATTCAATACTTTCCCGGCCGATACCGACAACCTTCTGTGGAGCAACGTGGACGCGGAGACAGCACGCCAGCTTGACGCATGGACACAGCAGGGCCGCAAACTGGTAATCGTGGCGCCGACGATGCGCGATTCGGGGGCGGCCCCGATGAAGCTCGACGACACAACCGTGCAGGCGATCGATGTATTTGCCGAGACCCATGGCTTCGAATTCCTGTTCAAGTTCCATCCATCCGAACCCTGCGCCGATTCGATCACCGGGCGCCACCTGCACCGCTGCTCAGCCGACTCGGACATCTATCCCCTGTTACCGCACGCCGACGCGCTGATAACCGATTATTCTTCCATTTACATGGACTATCTGTTGCTGGATAGACCGGTATTTTTCCTGATCCCGGATGGCGATAACTATGCACGCGAAGACCGGCAACTCCAGTTCGACCCGGCTGATATGATGCCCGGGCCCATCACAGATTCCTGGGAGGCATTGTTGGCGGTATTGGCAAACCGTGCGGCGCGGGATAGCTATGCCGACGCCCGCATGCGCCTGCGAAGCAAGGCTTTCGATGCTCTGCCGCAGGAGCAGGCGGTTCCGAAGCTGATCGAATTCATGCGTGAGCAACACTGGCTGCCGGTCACTGCAGCCGATCAAGCAAGGCCCTGATACAGACATGCTGAGAGCCGGTCCGATCAAATCCACCTGTCTGGTCGTCGGCGCCGGCTTCGCCGGCAGTATCATGGCCCGTGAATTGGCGGAAGCCGGTCATCGCGTGCACATCATCGACAAACGCCCGCATGTCGCTGGTAATGCCTACGATGAATACGACGCTCACGGGGTGCTGATCCACCGCTATGGGCCGCATATCTTTCATACCAACGGTGAGCGGATCGCCGAATATCTGTCGCGCTTCACCGAATGGCATCCTTATGAACACCGGGTACGCTGTGTCATCGATGGTGTCACCTACCCCTTCCCGATCAACCGCGATACTCTCAACCGCCTCTATGGCCTGGAACTTGACGAAGCAGGTGCTGCGGCATTCTTCGAACGGGTGCATGAACCTCGCGACCCGATCACTAACAGCGAAGATCTGATCCTCAACAGCGTGGGTCGTGACCTGTACGAAAAATTTTTCCTGAATTACACCCGCAAGCAGTGGGGGCTGGAGCCTTCACAACTCAAGGCGGGTGTCGCTGCACGCATCCCGGTACGCACCAACACCGACGACCGCTATTTCACTGACAGCTTCCAGGCCATGCCCAAAAACGGCTATGCGTGCATGTTCCAGAACATGCTGGATCACCCCGATATCAGTGTGGAACTCGGCGTGGATTTCACGGCACTGAAAGATCGCGCGCGCTTCGGACACATCGTGTTTACCGGACCGATCGATGCCTATTTCGCATACTGCTACGGCCGGCTGCCTTACCGTTCACTGCGTTTCGAGCATGAACACCTGCCGGGACTCGCGCAGTTCCAGGAAACCGGTACGGTCAATTACCCGAACGATCATGCCTTCACCCGTATCACCGAATTCAAACACCTGACCGGGCAAGCGCATTCGGGCACTTCCATCGTGCGCGAATACCCGCAGGCCGAAGGCGATCCCTACTACCCGGTACCGCGCACCGAGAACGAGATGCTCTTCAAGCGTTATGAAGCACTGGCCGAAAAGGAACCCGATGTGACGTTTGTGGGTCGTCTGGCTCAATACCGGTACTACAACATGGACCAGGTCGCCGGCGCAGCACTCGCCACGGCCAAGAAGTTGTTGGGCTGAACTGCATGCGTATCGCATTCCTGTGCAAACGCCGTTACATGAGCAGGGATGTGATCCTCGATCGCTATGCGCGACTGTACGAGATCCCGTTTCAGCTCGCCCGGCTCGGCCACGAGGTACGAGGTTACTGTTTCAGTTATCAGGGACACGCTGAAGGTGTGTGGAGACACGAGGCATCCCCCGGTCAACTGACCTGGGAATCCCGTTCACCGGGATTCGGCTATGTGCCCGGATTGCTCGCTTACCCTGGCAAGCTGTCGCGACGCATCCGCGAGTTCGCGCCCGATGTCATCGTCGGTGCGTCTGATATCCCGCATGTCGCATTGACTGCCTGGCTGGCGAGACGGCTGACGATCCCTTATGCCGTGGATCTCTACGACAATTTCGAAAGCTTCGGTCAGGCGCGCATCCCCGGCATGGTCACGATGCTGCGACGTGCCGTACAGGGTGCTGCCCTGGTGACCACCACCAGTGAGCCGTTGAAACAACTGGTGATCGAAACCTACCACGCGCACGGTGAGGTGATGGCGATGCCAAGCACCGTGGACAAACAGGTATTCCGTACGCTGGATCGTCTGACTGCACGGCGCGCACTGGGCTTGCCGGAAACTGCCTTGCTGATCGGGACCGCTGGCGCGTTGTACCAGAACCGGGGTATAGATACCCTTTACAACGCATGGCCGATGGTCGCGGCCCAGCGTCAGGACGTACATCTGGTATTGGCGGGACCGCTGGACGAGAGACTGCCGCCTCCCGTCGGAGAGCGCATCCATTATCTCGGCATGCTGCCGCATGCGCGCACCGCGGAACTCTTCAATGCACTGGATGTCGGGATCATCTATCTGCGTGACACGGTGTTCGGCCGCTTCTGCTTTCCGCAGAAAGCCTACGAGATGCTGGCATGCGGGTTGCCGATCGTCGCCGCACGGATCGGTGTCATGCAGCATTTGCTCGCCGCTCAACCCGCGGCTTTGTACCGTCCCGACGATGCAGCAGATCTCGAACGCGTGATACTCGCCCAACTGGCACGACCACAACCTGTAACGGTACCGATACAGGACTGGGCGACGCTCATCGGCGGGATGGAAAAGAAGTTGCTGGCGTCAGTCGAAGCCGGATGAGATCGGCGCGCTATCGAAGTCGCTCGGCCTAATAGCGAGCCGCACGATGCCAGCGCCAGGCCGATTCGACGATCGAATCGATGTCGTCGTAATCCGGTCGCCAGTCCAGCGCCTCGCGTGCCGCCTTGCTGGACGCGACCAGCGCAGGCGGATCACCGGCGCGGCGGGCTTGTGATTGTGTCTTTATATACTTGCCGGTCACGCGACGCGCGGCTTCCACCACTTCCAGCACGCTGTAACCGGTGTCGCTGCCAAGGTTGAAACGAAAAGCACCGGCATGTTCCTGCATGTACTCCAGCGCCAACAGATGCGCTTTTGCCAGATCGTTGACATGCACATAATCACGGACGCAGGTTCCGTCCCGGGTGGCGTAATCGGTTCCGAATATCTTCACTACCGAACCATCCAGCGCGGCCTTTAGCAGGTTTGGTATCAGATGGGTTTCCGGATTGTGGGATTCACCGATCCCGGCTGAAGGATCTGCACCGGCTGCATTGAAATAGCGCAAGGATACCGAGCGCAATCCATACGCCGCCGCATCAGCGAGCATGCGCTCGACCATGGCCTTGCTGGCGCCATACGGATTGATGGGCTGTTCCGGCTGCGCCTCATCGATGGGAGACTGCTCCGGCATACCGTAAACCGCAGCAGAAGACGAGAACACCAACCGGTCAACGCCTACTTGCCGCATGGCATGCAACAGGTTGAGGGTACCGCCGACGTTGTTGCGGTAATAAGCCAATGGCTCGCGCACAGAATCGCCGACCAGCGATAACGCACAGAAATGCATCACAACATCGAACTGCTTACCGGAAAATAGCCGTTCCAGCTCCACCGGATTCAGCAAATCGGCTTCGACCAATTCTCCCCACCGCGCAGCTTCACGATGGCCGGTCGAAAGATTATCGAGCACCGTGACACCGAAACCCGCCTCGGCAAGCAGTTTCGCCATGTGCGCGCCAATATAACCCGCGCCCCCGCAGACCAGGACTTGCTTCATGATCGATACCCGCTATTTCCATTATTCATGGACTGTCTGTCCAACACACCTGCATACCCGCTCGCAACCGCCTCCCAATCGAACTTCTCGAAGCAGGACTGCCTCCTGTCGTGCGCCAGCGCCCTGGCCACATCGGGATCGTGGAGTATGCCCGTGATCGCCGCTGTAAATGCAGTCTGATCGCTGACATCGACGCGATCTACCGGGATGTCACGTGCTGCAGGCACATCCCCGACCAGGACCGGACAGCCACAGGCTATCGCTTCCACGGCGACCAGTCCCAGGCCTTCCTGATCGCCGGATGCCGCTTGCACGAATGGCGCGACGCACAATGCAGCACGCCGATAGAATCCAGGCAGTCCGGATTGCGGGACCGCACCGACAAAATCCACCTTGCCTTGCAAACCCAGTTGTCGGACCTGAAGCCGTAATGCTGCTTCTTCAGGACCAAATCCGACCACGGTCAGGGAAGCATCAGGGCATACTGACAACACCGCCGGCATCACCGCTATCAGGCGAGCTAGGCCTTTCTTCTCGACCAACCGCCCCACGAACAATATCTCAGTTGTGGACCTGTTAACCGCCGAATCAGGAATGAATCGAGTCCGCATATCCACACCCATGGGTTGCACAGAGGCCCTAGCGATATCTGCTCCGAGCTTCAGCACTTCATCCTGCATGACCTTGCTGACCACCGTGATCGCTGCAGCATGTTTGATGACGAAACGTTTCAGCACCACCAAAGGCGCAGCACGCAACGCGAACAGATCAGCGCCATGTGAGGTGACTACAAACGGCGGTACTCGTCGATCCATGTTCGCCAGCATCGCCACCAGCAGTCCCTGTGGTATCAACCAGTGGGCATGGATGACATCCGGCTGCCAGCGCCGGATCAGGCGCCGGGTCGCCCACAACTGGGCCAGCAGGAATCCCGGTACCAGCAGCCACCTCCAGGGTTGCCGTTTGAGATTATTTACAATTCCACCCGCGTTGACCAACGTCTCCCAACGCGCGGGCGCATACCGATAGCGAAAGACATGTACACCCCCCATGATCTCTTCGGACTTCGCTCCCGCTGCATGCGGCGCGAGTACAGCGACCTCGAAACGGCCAGTCAGACGTCTGGATAATTCATGCACGAACCCTGGCTCCGGATCATCCTGCCAGCGTGGATAGGTGGACGCCAGAACCAGCAAACGGGGCCGGGCACTCAAGATTCATACCCATGCAATCTGTTATCTGTATCCGAAGCCGGTATTTCCGGCTTGTGTATCAGATAGATCAAGGTAGGAGAGACACTCTGCAATTTCCGTAACAACCACTCCGGTAATACCGCGACCAAACCGGCCAGCACGCTATGCTGTCGTTCCAGTTTCACCAGCGAGTGCAGCGCCTGGACGGTCAGGTTCCGATACGGCAGCTCTCCGGCATCCAGCATGCGGCGCAGTTCCGCCGGACGCAACAGATCACAGTCGTAGCGCTCGCCTTTGCCGGCGATACGTACATAGTTATCACGCCAACTCCGGGGTATCCAGCTCAACAACGGCAATGAATAATGAGGCTCGATGAATTGCCAGCGGCTGGGTGT
Organism: Gammaproteobacteria bacterium; assembly: GCA_035690065.1. Classification (GTDB taxonomy): domain Bacteria; phylum Pseudomonadota; class Gammaproteobacteria; order Natronospirales; family REEB76; genus DASSKW01. The sequence continues at coordinate 12,323 of DASSKW010000068.1, read as the reverse complement.
CGCCAGATACGCGTAACCACCGGGAGCAAGTACCCGGCGGATTTCCGATAGGTGGTTCACCTGTTGTTTCCGGTCACCCACGTGTTCGATTACGTGGTTGCTGATAACGATATCGAATGATCGATCATGGAATGGAAACTTCCGCCCATCGTAAACCTGGAAACCGTAACCTTCGTCTATCATGCGTTGATCCTGGACATCGATCGCACGAACATCAAAACGCGGCGACGATAGCTCCGAGAAATAATGCGCGATGGCGCCCGACCCGGTACCCACCTCAAGCAAGCGTAATACCCTCTCACCCTCGCTCGGCAACGGGATGAGATGGTGGATCTTCATGGCCTTGCGCCGACGCCCGCCCAGATCGAGCGCAGCATGCGAACTATGGTTACGGACCAGGGTGTCAGTCATGGCTTGGGTTCATACCGGGATTATCCGCCATGTGAGCTTCAATCTTGAGTGCCCGCAGATCTTTGCAGCGCCTGTCTATACAGCTCATTGCGTTTGCCGCCCGTCAATCTGGCCGCCAGCGCGGCTGCCTGCTTGACGGGTAATTCTGCCAACAGGATATCCAGCACGCGATCGGAATCGACAGACCCGCGCGATTCCGGTATCCCACCGATCAGCAGCACGACCTCCCCTTTATCCGCATGTGCGTCCGTTGTTGCCCACTCGAGCAGGCTGGCAAGCGTGCCGGAGCGTACGCTTTCATGCAACTTGGTCAATTCGCGTGCGATGACGCCCGGCCGGTCAGCGCCGAACGTATCCAGCATATCAGTCAGTGATTCTGCCAGGCGGTGTACGGATTCATAGAACACCAGCGTCCGGGTTTCATTCGTCAGCGCCTGTAATGCGGTCCGTCTTGCGGTTTGCCTGTTGGGCAGGAAACCTTCGAACACAAAACGATCCGTGGGCAGACCGCTGACCGAAAGCGCCGCCACCAGGGCGCAGGCCCCGGGAATGGGCGTGGCAGTGATGCCTGCCTCGCGCGCTGCCCGTACCAGGTCATACCCAGGATCGCTGATGAGCGGCGTGCCGGCATCCGAGACCAGCGCAATCGATTCGCCGGCCAGCAGTCTTGCGACCAGCTTCGGCGCACGCTCGGCTTCGTTATGGTCGTGCAACGAGATCAAAGGCGTGCCGATACCGGCATGTTTCAGCAACTGGCCGGTATGCCGGGTATCCTCGGCGGCGATAGCCGCTACTTCGGCCAATATCCGCTGCGCGCGGGGCGAGAGATCTTCCAGATTACCGATCGGGGTGGCAACTACGTACAACACGCCGGGCTGCTGCGTCACGAAAACTCCTCGGTTTTCCCGGCAGCGCCGGGAACAGGTATCATTCGGGTTCCACGCCCCATCCTGCACCGGAATCCGAAACTCATGCAAGGTATGTCCCCGCGTCCACTTCTGCTCCTTCGCTGTCTTCCCGTCCTGCTGCTGGCGCTGATTGCAGGTTGTTCGGTCACCCCCACTCGGCAGACCCCAGCCGGTCAGACCGCCCAGGCGGTGCAACTCGAGCAACAGGGCAAGTTTGCCGCGGCTGCCCAGATATATGAAAACCTGGCCCGTAATGCGCAGGGGCAGCAACGCGCCACTTTACTGGTGAGTGCGGCTGAGGACTGGTGGCAGGTACACAATAACCAGAAAGCCTGGGCCCTGCTCGCCCAGGTAAAACCGGCAAATCTTTACCCCGCGCTCAGCGCACGCATCGAATTGCTCAAGGCCGGTATGGATCTCGCCGCGCAGCAACCCGAAGCGGCCCTCAAACATCTGGCGTTTGACCTCGGGCCCTTGCCGGATTCACTCAAGGCCCGCGCCTTGCTGTTACGTGCGCAGGTCTATTCCGCGCTGGACGATACGGTCAGTGCGGTTGCCGATCTGAGCGCGCGCGAAGCATTCCTGGACAACGATCCGCACGCGATCAGCAAGAATCATCAGCTCATCTGGCTGACGCTCAGTCAGGCACGCACCCCACCCGACCTGTCGCATCTGCCTGCCAAACTGTCTGCCATGGCACGCGGCTGGCTGGAACTGGGTGACATCGCCCGCAACACCTGGCAACAACCCGCCGCCTACCTGCAGCAACTGCTGGCCTGGCAGAGCCGCTATCCAGCGCATCCTGCCAATCGGGACATCGTTGCGGACCTGATCGCAAAACAGCGTGAGCTGGTCGCCTACCCGGCGCATATCGCGGTGTTGTTACCGTTGAACGGCGCCTATCAATCGGTCGCCGACGCAGTCCGCGATGGATTGCTGACCGCCTACTATCAGCTGGCGAAAAACAACAGCGCACCACCGGCCATCACGCTCTACGACACCGGTGGTACTCCGCAGAGCGCACAGATTGCCTATCAACAGGCCGTGCGTGACGGTGCCGACATGGTGATCGGACCACTCACCAAGGATGCCGTTGCAGCACTTGCGAACTCGGGCAGTTTGCCGGTGCCGGTGCTGGCATTGAACAGCCTTGATACGGGACGCAGTGTTCCATCGAACCTCTACCAGTTCGGTCTGCCACCCGAGGACGAAGCAGCCCAGGCCGCTGATCGTGCGGTCGCGGACGGATTCAATCGCGCCGTCGCACTGGTGTCTGCAGACGATTGGGGTAACCGGATACTCAATGCGTTCACTTCACGTTTCCAGCAACTCGGCGGCGATCTGCTCGGCACTCAAACCTATCCACCCGGCGGCAATAACTTTTCAATCTCCATCACCCGCCTGCTGAACCTGGACCAGAGCCAGTATCGCGACGAGCAGTTGGCTGCATTCCTCGGTACGCACCTCGCATTTGAACCTCGCCGCCGTCAGGATATCCAGTTCATCTTTCTGGCTGCCCGCAGCAAGGATGCCAAACTGATCCGGCCACAACTCAAGTTCTATCACGCCATCGACGTGCCGGTATATGCGACTTCGCAGGTATATCAACCCAGCGACCAGGCCAATGACGATCTGGACGGCATCAGTTTCGACGATATGCCGTGGCTGCTGGAGAACAATGGCGCGATCGCACAGGTACGCAACCAGCTTGCAGGGCTCTGGAAAAACAACTTCGATGCCAACAGCCGCTTGTACGCACTCGGCTTCGATGCCTGGCGGTTGGTGCCGCTGCTCTACAACAGCAAGCAGATCACCACCCCGGTACAAGGCATGACCGGCCTGCTCAGCATGGGCAGTGACGGGCGCATCCACCGGCAACTGGATTGGGCCACTTTCAGAAACGGCGATCCAAGATTGCTCAAGCAATCGGTACCTGCGCCAATTCCGACGGTCCTGGCCGGTTCACCTGACAACCCATGAGTATTGCTGCACATCTGGCCTCGGGTCAGAAGGCTGAAGACCAGGCATTGAAGGTTTTACAGCAACATGGGTTACGCCTCCTGCAACGCAACTACCGTTGCCCGCAGGGTGAGCTGGATCTGGTGATGGAGGATGGCGAGATGCTGGTGATCGTGGAAGTGCGCTACCGGCGCGAGCGCGGTTTCGGCAACGCTGCCGAGAGCATCGGCGCCAGCAAGCAGCACAAGTTATTGCTGGCAGCACAACATCTGTTGCAACAGGACGCGCGGCTGCGCCGCAGATCATTGCGGTTTGATGTCTTCGCCATAACCGAACAACGCGACGGCAGCACCGACAGCGAATGGATCAGGGACGCTTTCCGTGCCTGATATCGAAGCCCAGTAGATTCTGATATCTGAATATCCCGAGGATAGTGTATGGAACTCAATGATCGCGTCACCCAGCTCTTCAACGACAGCATCGCCACCAAACAGGCGGCGCTCAAGACCCTGGTGCCCCCCATCGTCGAGGCGGGCCAACTGATGGCCGCGGCGCTCAAAGCCGGTCACAAGGTCATGAGTTGCGGTAACGGCGGTTCCGCTGCCGATGCACAGCATTTTTCTGCCGAATTGCTCAACCGTTTCGAGCGTGAGCGCGTGCCGTTGGCCGGCCTCGCGCTCACTACCGACACCTCTACCCTGACCTCGATCTCCAACGATTACGACTATGACGAAGTCTTCTCCAAACAGGTACAGGGCCTGGGGAAGCAAGGCGATGTCCTGCTGGCGATCTCCACCAGCGGCAACTCGGCGAACGTGATGCGAGCCATGGACGTCGCGCACGAGAAAGGCGTACACATCGTCGCGCTCACCGGCCGCGATGGCGGCAAGATGGGGCCGCTGCTGAAAGCGTCGGACGTCGAGATCCGCGTACCTGCAAAAGTCACCGCGCGCATCCAGGAAGTGCATCTGCTGGCCCTGCACTGCCTGTGCGACCTGATCGACGAACAGTTGTTCGGCGGGGCGAAATAATTTCACAAGTAGTGTATCGAAGATGCTGCGGCCGTCCCGACGTCGCACCATGCAGTGCGTGACAGCGTGTGGTTATATCCTGGACTCAGGATGCCGATACTGACCCGGACTGGTGCTGTCGCGCGACGACTCACTCTCCGACGAACACGGCGTGGGACTGGAAAAGCAGCTGTTCATGACGCTGGAATCCAATCCGGTACAACTGGACCTGAGACATCGAATCAAACAGCAGTTCGGTCCAAGAGGCTTACTAAACCCCCGAAAATTACTTCCTCAATAGGAACCCTGTCGTCTTCAGTCATCGCCACCGATTTTCAACTGTTCTGCCAGTTGATTTCCAAGTGATCGGGTAAATGTAGCAGTCATGTGCCGTGAATCCCTGAATACAATTACACCATTCTTCTGAGCCTGGCATTCCCCGCCTGGACAAATCGCATCTGTCATATCCACCGACGTCACATTTGAGAATTGGCTGGCAGCTGACTTCCGCCATGCATAGACATCATCGAACCTGGTGTTGTGTGCGGGTGCAACGCAACGGTTCTTTGCCGCCAGCAGCCTGTACAGCCAACTGCGGGGTGCGAGACAAGTCGGACCGTCGAATGGTATTGTCGGGGTAGAACGTAATAAATAAACATGTTTGACGAATGGACTGATCTGGCTCAGTAGATTACGAGTTCCCGTTATCCATTGGTCTTTCGTAAACTTATATGTGTAAGTTGAACCAAGGATAACGATATCCGGCTTCATCTTTTCCAGGATTCCAGTCGCTCGCTTTCTCCAGATCGAACATTCGGTATAAACACGGCCTATCCTTTGGTAGAACAAGGGTTGATCCAGCATCGGGCAGGACGACTTGGTAATTACCAGCAGACGCCAACCTTTTCTACTAAACACTTCCTGGATTGCCGGAAACCACTGCAATCCGACACTGTCACCCATGATTACTGCGGTATGGCGCGCGTCCTTGGTTTGACCAAAAGCACATATATTCACACTCGAACTGAAATACCAGTCATCGCACCCCATATTGTAAATAATAGGCGCATCCCACTCGGCCTGCAGGAAACGCGCCTGATCAGGCGCCTGCATGGCACGAAGACTGGAGTTGCGCCAATGAACCGTCATTACGCCCCCCAGTATCATCAGTGTCAGTCCCGCGGCTACTGCGATGCGTGGCTTAACGATGAGCTGTTTCATACGGCGCACTGGCGCTTCGAGGTAACGGTACGAAACTATGGCCACCGCCAAGGAAAGCACGACCAGTCCCGAACGATTAAGGGCACTGTCCATGTTGAGCACCGTCGCGCCGAGCAAGAGCACTGGCCAGTGCCACAGATACCAGGCATAGGAAATACGGCCAATACCCTGCATTGGGTAAATCGACAGCACCCGTCCTACGCCTGATCTTGGCGATCTTGCCCCAGCGGCAATCACTGCAGCAGCGCCAAATGACGGCAACAACGCCCATACTCCTGGATAAATCGTATCGTCATTGATTAGTAGTGCCGCTGAAATTATCGACGCCAGTCCCAACCACCCCATCAGTCGGATCAGATGGGTATTGCTGTGACTGTTTTCTACTCCGGCGGCACGCGGCGCGCCAAAATAGACAAATATCAAAGCGCCCAGGGCAAACTGCCACGCGCGTGAGGGCATCATGTAAAAGGCCAGATGCGGTGACCGATACGACCACCATATGCACAGGAACAGGCTCAGAAAAAATATCACCGGCATTACAAATTTGAGTCGGCGTGGTTGTGGCGGTTTCCCGGCACCTTGCCAGGCGCCGGTGACCAGCACCATCAACAATGGCCATATCACATAGAACTGCTCTTCCACACCCAGGGACCACGTGTGCAGGAACAGGTTGGTCTTCGCATCTGGGCTGAAATAACCCAGGTTGGAAAATGCAAAATAAAAATTACTCAACCATATCGCTGCACCACCAGCCGCTTTTGCTTGCTCAAACTGAGCCAGGGGTATGAGCAATAGCCATCCGAGCAGGCAAACACATAACAACATCAGCAGTAAAGCCGGCATCAGCCGACGCAGACGTCTCGCATAAAAATCCGCAAACTTCAGATTACCCGTCAGGCTGATTTCCTGTATCAGCAGACCGGTAATCAGATACCCCGAGAGTACGAAAAAGACATCGACACCCACGAATCCGCCGGCAAGCCAGGAGACCTTGGCATGAGCAGCCACTACGAGCAAGATGGCGATCGCACGCAAACCTTCTATATCGCTACGATAGCCAAGTCTGTAACTGGAGGACTGCATGTTGGGCATGCTTTGTGACCCCTTTGTTGATTACTTCAGTCTTTGCGCCGGATGAGGCAGGCATCCTGGTTATTTTTAGAACAGCAAACTTCGTTGTCAGGCGATACCCGTTTCTAAGTCTCTTCGCTTAAGAGTTTATGATAGATTGCGGCATTTTCTGCATCGAAACAACAGGCCACAATACTGCGGAAATCCTTGTCGTATTTATGCATGACCTTGAGTGCGATGCGTGCGGCATCTTCTTTCGGGTAGTGATATATGCCGGTACTGATACAGGGAAACGCGATGCTGCGGACCTTGGCTTCAAGTGCGAGATGGAAGGCGCTGTCGTAACAGCCTGCCAGCAACCCGGCTTCACCCTGGTCTCCACCATGCCATACCGGCCCCACGGCATGGATCACCCAGCGCGCCTTGAGCCGGAAACCCGGCGTGATGCGCGCTTCGCCGGTCGGACAGCCTCCAAGTTTCCTGCAGGCCTCAAGTAGTTCCGGACCGGCAGCGCGGTGGATGGCGCCGTCCACCCCGCCGCCGCCCAGCAACGTGGTATTGGCCGCGTTGACGATGATGTCGACGTCCAGATCGGTGATGTCGTACTGCAGCACTTTGATCATCCATTCACCCCTATCTTCGATGCTTCGGAATCCAGGCCCATAGCATCCTACACTGGATCGGTTCCGCGCCGGTCTCGTCGGTGACTCTCACTGGTACCACGATCTCGCCTTTCTCCTCGGCGAGGATCCGGGCACGCGCCGGCTCGGACAGGGTCGCTTCCGCGCGCAGATCGCCGCGTGCGAACTTCTGATAATCGACTTGCATGCTCTTGAGCAGCGGCACCCGGTCGTCCGGCAAGTTCATGCCCAGCAGCGCGCCGGTCGCGGTCTCGGCCAACAATGCCATCGCGGTGGCATGTACGGTACCGACGTGATTCTGTACGCGCTTGCGGTTCGGGATATGCAGTAGTGCACGGGTTTCTGTCAGATCTTCGAAGCGCACGCCAGCGGTCCTCACGAAGCGCACCGTGCGGCCGAACGCCCAGGTCAACAACCACCAACGCAACGCGGGGGGCAACGAGTTGAGTTTCTGTACGGTACGATTGAGATTACTTTTGGTTTCCATATATATCCGTAGGAATCAATTCAAACTCATACTCACTCTATTATCCACCAAACAAGAAATGGATTACTCTCGAATTCCCGTGTTTATTCCTGCCTTACTTACTGGAAAATTTTTCCATCATGCTCAAGCCAACCGGAGGCATGACGCCCACCTGGATCCTGGTGGGTCCAATGTACAACACCCCCTTGGCTATTCCACTCGTATTCACCGCTGAATGAGATCGCATCTCCTGCATGCAGGGGAGTCACCCGGGGAGCAATATCGATATCATGGGCAATCAGCAAGGTTTGACCGGAATCGAGGCGTACGATGAAACGTTGGTGACGTATGCCGATGTCATCGTCGGGTAATATCCTTATCACGGTCCCGCTGCCCCGAACGTGTATATTGCTGATGTGTTTTTCGAAGGCCTCCGCCAATCCATCGTCACGGTCAGCATCAGGCCTGGCTTGGTCACGAAAGCGGATCGCTTCGTGGCTTATAGTGATTCCACTATCTGAGAAGATGGCAGCACCCCGTCTGTCATGAATGACGATTGCTGCAACAAGGACGACAAGGACCAGCGTCAAGAGCTTCTTCATGGCGCATATCCAGCTGATTAGCCAGGATCGGAACAATCTGGCATGACAATATTGGAATCACAAAAAGCGAGCATTGCTATTTGATGACCTTGAGGCTGGGTTTGCGCGGTACATCCGGCCTGCTGGCTGCGGCGCCATCCGCTTCGTCGGGTGAAGTGGGTGGCGGTTCTTCTTCGGGCCCGAAGATCATGCCTTGTCCGGTCTCGTGTGCGTAGATTGCAAGTATCGCATCCATGGGGATGAACAGATAACGCGCCACACCGCCGAAGCGCGCCGAAAACTCAACATGTTCCGCCGCCAGATCAAGTTCCTGTGTCGCGTCGTAACTGACATTCAGTACCAGTTTGCCGTCCTTGGCATAACCCGGCGGTACGTCCACCCCCTGGATGCCGACATCCACCACGATATGCGGCGTCATGCCGCTATCCACGATCCACTGATGCATGGCACGGAGTAAATATGGTTTGCGAGATAACGTCATGGGAGTTCTAGAAATGATGAATTTGATTGCCCGCACCGGAGAACATGGCTGCAGGGAGACAGGAGAGTAGAGCAACGCAGGGAGCAGTTGCCGGAAAGACACATTTCCAGTTATGCGGCGCTGCGCATTTCCTGTTCCAGCTCCGTCAGGCTGGCACGGAATGCAGGGCGATGGAACAGGCGTTCAGCGTATTTGTTGATGGCCTTGCCCTGATGACCCAGATCGATCTCATAACGCGGCAAGCGCCACAGGATCGGCGCGATACTGCAATCCACCAGCGAGAATTCATCGCTGAGGAAGTACGGCTTGACCGAGAACGCTTCTGCGGAGGCCAACAGGCTTTCACGCAATTGCTTCTTGGGGCGCAGGTGCGGCTTGCCGGGTGACTGCTCGATCTCGTCCACCAGGCTGTACCAGTCGCGTTCGATGCGGAATAAAGCCAGCCTGAAACGCGCCCTGATTACCGGATCCACCGGCATCAGCGGCGGATGCGGGAAACGTTCGTCCAGATATTCCATGATGATGCGCGGGTCGTAGAGCACCAGCTCCCGATCCACCAGTGTCGGCACACTGTTGTAGGGATTCAGATCCAGCAGATCTTCCGGCAGCTTGCTGCCTTCGATATTGACGATCTCCATGCCGATACCCTTTTCCGCGAGCACCAGACGAACGCGGTGGGAGTGTGGACAAGTGGCGCGGGAATAGAGTGTCATGATGGAGCCTGTGGAAAATCACGGCACCGTGCAGGATGCACGGTGCCCGCATGGATCAATGTACTTTTTTCCAGATCTCGCGTTTCAGCATGTACGCGAACAGGAAGAACACGATCAGGAATCCGATCACTTTCAGGCCGAGGCTGTGCGCTTCGAGCTGAGTGGGTTCACTGATATAGGAGAGGAAGTTGGTGATGTCATGCACCATCTTGTCGTATTGCGCCGGCGTCATGCGTCCTGGCGTGACCTGCTCGAAATGGTCGAATTCCTGTTGGGCACTGCCATCGGCGTCCTTGACAGTCTTGAACACCGCTTTCTGGGTGCCCTGCATGGACCACAACACATCCGGCATCGCCACGTTCGGCATCACGATGTTGTTGACGCCGGTGGTGGTCTTGTCATCCAGATAGAACGACTTGAGGTAGGTATAGACCCAGTCCGCGCTGCGGTCGCGGACTTCCAGTGACAGATCCGGCGGCTGCCGACCGAACCATTGCTCGGCATCATCCGGCATGGCGCTGACCATGGTGTCGGAGATCTTGCCGCCGGCCGGCATCAGATAGCTCTGTACCTGCGTATCGGTCAGACCGAGATCCTCACCAATCCGGTTATACCGCACATATTTTGCGGAGTGGCAGCCTGAACAGTAGTTGACGAAATACTTGGCGCCGCGTTGCACTGAAGCGGTGTTGCTTACATCCACGTGTGCGGCCTGCAACGGGATGCCCTCGTCCTGGGCAAACCCCAGCGCCGGCAACAACGTCAGAACCAGTGCGCAGAGAATCTTTTTCATTTGAATGTCACCCTCTCCGGAACCTGTTCCGGCTCGACCAGTTTGCTGAAGAAGGCCGGCAGCAACAGGAAAATCGCACAGAAAATGCCTGGTATCAGCCATGACAGCAGCTTGATCTTTACCTCCGACGGATCCCAGCCCAGCCAGTCGCCAATCGAGATCAAACCCATGATGATGACGAACGCCCCGACCAGAAAAGCACGGGAGCGCGGCTTCGAGTAGATCCATGAAGTCACGAAGAACAGGAAATACAGTTCTGCTAATCGCTGACCGATCTGCGCCCAGAACGGTGTCGCTGCCTGCATGCCAATGAAGCCCAGCACCGCAAAGGTCAGGGCGAACACGATCACCAGCCGCCGATACAGGATGCCGCGATAACGCAGCGACTTGATGGGATTCTTATCGATCCAGGGCAGCAGGAACAACAGGAAGATCGCCAGCCCCATGGTCACCACGCCGGCCAGCTTGTCCGGGATCGAACGCAGGATCGCGTAGTAAGGCCCGAAGTACCACAAGGGATGGATATCCGGCGGCGTCTTGAGCGCATTGGCCGGCTCGAAGTTGGCCGGTTCCAGGAACAGACCGTGCATCGAGGGTGCAAAGAAGATGATCGCAGCAAAGATCGCGGCGAACACGATCACCCCGCAGATATCCTTGATGGTGTAGTACGGATGGAACGGGATGCCGTCCAGCGGGATGCCCTTGGCATCCTTCTTCTTCTTGATCTCGATACCGTCCGGATTGTTGGAGCCGACTTCGTGCAACGCCACCAGATGGAATACCACCAGCCCGATCAGGATCAACGGCACCGCGACGATATGCAGCGCGAAGAAGCGGTTCAGCGTTATATCGGAGATGGTGAAATCACCACGGATCCACTCAGCCAGGCCATGTCCGATACCGGGGATCGCGCCGAATAACGAGATGATGACCTGTGCGCCCCAGTAGGACATCTGACCCCAGGGCAACAGATAACCCATGAAGGCTTCTGCCATCAGGGTGACGTAGATCAGCACACCGAAGATCCACAACAATTCACGTGGCTTCTTGTAAGAGCCGTACATCACGCCGCGGAACATGTGCAGATAGACAACCGCGAAGAACATCGACGCGCCGACCGAGTGCATGTAACGGATCAGCCAGCCCCAGTTCACATCGCGCATGATGTACTCGACCGAGGCGAATGCCTCCGTGGCCGAGGGTTTGTAGTTCATGGCGAGGAAGATGCCAGTCAGCACCTGATTGACGAGCACCAGCAAGGCGATGGAGCCAAAGAAATACCAGAAGTTGAAATTCTTGGGTGCGTAATACTGGGCGACGTGCTTGTTCCAGAACTCGGTCATGGGGAAGCGTTCGTCGATCCAGTCCCGCAGGCCGGCAAGCCAGCCGCTCATCACGTCGAGGAAGTCACGGTTTTCTTGTTCGGTGCTCATTCAGGCGAGCCTCCCATGATACTCAAAAAGGTTCTCATCAGCGGTGCAGTCCAGGCATGGCTCACCACGTCAGGGGTTGTGTCCACTTGGACGTGGAGCCGGCCGGATTTTCACCGATGCGGATGACCGTGTCGCTGACATAGAAATGAATCGGCACCGGAAGATTGAGCGGTGCCGGCACGTTCTTGAACACGCGTCCGGCCAGATCGTACTTGGAACCGTGGCAGGGACAATGGAAGCCGCCCGGCCAGTCGGCGCCGAGTTCCGGGTCGCCGGGCTGGGGTTTGTAAAGCGGCGAACAGCCCAGATGAGTGCAGATGCCGATCACCACGAACAATTCCGGCTTGATCGAGCGCCAGCCGTTTTTGACATAGGCAGGCTGCTGCGGTTCATCGGAATTCGGATCGCGCAGACGCGGATCAACTTTGGGCAATTCGTTCAAAGCTGCCTGGGGACGCTGCACCACCCAGGTGGGCTTGCCGCGCCACTTCACCTTGACCAGTGCGCCCGGCTCGATCTTGCTGACGTCGATGTCCACCGGACCGCCCAGGGCCTTGGCGCGTGCACTTGGCTCCATGGATGACACGAACGGGACCGCGGTCATCACGGCGCCT
>DASSKW010000067.1:0-34104 GCA_035690065.1 Gammaproteobacteria bacterium | reverse complement strand
TGGCAGGGTAACCATAAAACAGGCCTTCCCGGAACCATAATCTGGTCCTTCGGCTCGTTGCATACCGCTGCAACTCTATTTGTTACCACCTAGGACCAAAATGACCAAGGCCGCAATCGCGGCACCGGCCACAAGTGGGACCCGCCATCCTGAGTGCTGGGCTCAGCACCTTCTGCATATACGACTTTGACACCTCGTGCTTCAGCTTCTTTACAGACACGATCGACTTGGGCAAGCAACTCTGCATGAGGAATCGCCAATACTATGTATCTGTGCTTGGGGGTGCTTGCCGCCTAGCTTACACCTTGGATTTCCGAGCATCTTTAGCTAGGTACTTTTCCAAGGCAAGCCGAATCACTTCCGACCGAGTCGGAATGCGCCCAAGCGGGGGCTGGCAGGTAACCACATCCGGTCTGCATTGGCGGGCAAATGGCGCCACAGCAAGCTTGATTCTGGTCATTTAATCACCTAAGCTAACGTCTTATATATATGGCTCAAAGCCTATTCGTGACGTTTGTATAAGACATTTAAGAGAGCGAAATGGTTAAAATCCGTGCTCGCAGTTATTCCCGCTATACGCGGCAGGCTATCAGCCTGCTGGGGACGCTAGTGCGTGCACGGCGCACTCAGCTGAAGATGACAACACAGGAATTGGCGAACCGCGCGGGGATTTCCCGGGATCTGCTGTACCGCATCGAGAAAGGGGATCCGCGCTGTGAGTTGGGTGTCGCCTTCGAGGTGGCCACCATCGTCGGGGTGCCGTTATTTGAAGAGGATCTCGCCGGATTGAAGGTACGCCAGAATCAAGCCGAGGAAAAGCTGGCGCTGTTGCCCCGGGCGGTACGCAAGCGCAAGCAAGAGGTGAAGGATGATTTTTGAGCGCGCCGCGAACACTGCCCGAGAAGCCTATGTGTGGATCTGGCTACCGGGCCAGGTGAAGCCAGTGGTGGCGGGTCGTCTGGGCTCGACGGAGGATGGCCTGCAATTCAACTACGGCAAAAGCTATCTGGAGCGGGATGATGCCATTCCGATTTATGTGCCGGAGCTGCCACTGGAGTCGGGCGTCCTGCCTTTGTTACCGGGCTTGTCGATGCCGAGTTGCCTGCGTGATGCCTCGCCGGACGCATGGGGTCGACGCGTTATTATCAATCGATTGCTCGGCAGCAAAGGGCAGGCAAGCGATACCACTGAACTGGATGAGCTGACCTACATGCTGGAATCCGGTTCGGATCGCATCGGTGCGTTGGATTTTCAACACTCGCCCACGGAATACGTGCCGCGCATTTCGGCGGAAGCCCCGCTGGAGGAACTACTCGCCGCCGCCGACAGTGTTGAAAAAGGTGTGCCTTTGTCTCCTGCCCTGGATCAGGCTTTGCAGCATGGCACGTCCATTGGCGGCGCAAGACCCAAGGCGCTGATCAATGACAGAAAGAGCAAGTACGTTGCCAAATTTTCCAGCAGCACCGATCTTTACAGCATCGTCAAGTCGGAGTTTGTTGCCATGCGTCTGGCGAGCCTGCTAGGCATGGATGCTGCTCCGGTCAGGCTGGCCCGTGCGGCAAACAAGGATGTGCTGCTCGTGGAACGGTTTGATCGCACAAAGGGTGATGATGGTTGGCAGCGTCGCGCCATGGTGTCGGGCCTGACCTTGCTGGAACTGGATGAAATGATGGCGCGCCACGCGAGTTACGAAAATCTAGCGGAGATCATCCGGCACAGCTTCGATAAGCCGAAGCAAACCTTGCGCGAATTGTTCTCTCGCCTGATATTCAACGTGCTCTGTGGCAATACCGATGATCATGCACGAAATCACGCTGCATTCTGGGATGGAAATTCGCTGCGTCTGACGCCGGCATACGATATCTGCCCGCAGTCGCGGACCGGAAACGAGGCGAGCCAGGCCATGCTGATCCAGGGCAATATTCGTAGCAGTCGCCTGGATGTTTGTTTGGCGGCGGCTTCACAATTCCTTTTGTCCGAGAAGCAGGCGCGTGGCATTATCAAACACCAAATCAATGGCATCAAAGAGCAATGGAATGCGGTATGTGAAGAAGCAGGATTGTCCACTGTGGACCGGAACCTTCTCTGGGGACGTCAATTTCTGAATCCGTACTCGATGGGGACATTTCACTAGTCGACAGGGAACGCTGCGAACTACACTGAAGATACCCTCGTCCAGCAGGCTACAGCTGAATATCAGGAGTAGGAACTCCGGTGGAAGTCGGTGTATGCCTATAACAATGAGAATTTCGGGCCGGGCAGTTTGCTGGGCCGCACTTCCGACCGCGAGATGGTACTGAGAGCCTGGACCATCATCAAGAACGACGAGGGCAAATTGCGTTACTTTGCGGCGCTGAACGCGATCTCGACCGAGCAGGATGCCACCCAAATTACGACCTTTATCCGTGAAGCGATGAAAGTCGATTGCTCTGCTGTACCCAAGGACGAAGCTAGCAAAGTTTGGACCCCATCGCTTGACGATACTCCAATGTGAAATGCGCTTGGAAGCAGGCCCAGTAGTCGGGCTCTTCACGAAGCCTGACCGCGAGCGGCTTTGGAAGATTCTGACGAAATACACGCGCGGACTACACTTCTGGAGCACCGGCACGGTACTGCCGATTGCCGCACCGTCCTCAATCGGGCCATATTCAATCGAGACACACGACCGGCAGATTATTGGGAGCCATTGCTGGCTGCCGTCAATTACACCCGATCAGGAACCGTCATCACGATTGGCGCGTACGCGGAATTCCAGTATTCACTCCGCTATAGAAAAAGGCGAAGGGCTTTCGGCGATGGTTCTTGATTTCTACCAGTCGTTCCCGTACGTCGCCATGATGATGAAACCCGGAATGGATCTCACCAAACCGGCGCGGCTTCCGTTCTAACGGCGTCGGCATTGTGGGGGGAGGTATCAGGTCGGTAATAGCTTCATTGCGCCTGGATCTGTGATTACCCCAGCTTCCCACGACTCTTTCCCTTAAACTTGCGAAATGTTGAGTTTATGGAAAATGACGTATGCCAAATGAAGTTGTTCACGCTCACGGAGTCATCCCTGACGGGATGTGCAGCCGTTCGCCGGAGTAAACAGCCGCTGGCTGTTTACTGAGAGACACCGGCTCACCCTGTCGGGCGCGCCAAATCTGATCGGCGTATCCTTAGTCTTACGCCACGAGCCAAATCATCCCGCTGGCTTTGCCGCATTGCAATTGACCATGATCATGATTGAATCCGTGCAACGGGCGTTTGCCTGTCCTGGAGATAAAGCCATGTTGAAAACTGCCGCGTATGCTGCCACATCTTCCCAATCTCCATTGGCGCCCTTCTCGATCGAACGCCGCGAACCGGGGGCGCACGATGTATTGATCGAGATCCTGTATTGCGGTATCTGTCATTCCGATCTGCATCAGGTACGCGATGAGTGGGGGCGTTCAAGTTTCCCCATGGTGCCGGGTCACGAGATCGTCGGCACGGTGTCGAAAGTCGGCAAGGCGGTGACACGATGGAAAGCCGGCGATGTCGTTGGAGTCGGTTGTTTCGTGGACTCCTGTCGCGAATGTACCGCCTGTCGGGAGGGAGAAGAACAGTATTGCAGTCACGGCATGGTCGCGACCTATAACAGTGTCGAACGCGATGGCAAGACACCGACCTACGGCGGTTATTCCAAACGCATCACCGTGGATGAAAACTATGTGTTGCGGATCCCGGCGGGCATCCCGCTGGAACGCGCAGCGCCGTTGCTGTGCGCCGGTATTACCACGTATTCGCCGCTGCACCGTTTTGGTGTGAAAGCAGGACAGGAAGTTGCAGTCGTCGGACTGGGCGGTTTGGGCCACATGGCAGTGAAGATCGCGAAAGCCATGGGCGCACGTGTCACGGTGCTGAGCCATTCACCGGGCAAGCAGGCTGACGCAAAACGCCTTGGTGCCGACGATTTCATCGCTACACGAGATGCGGCGATATTCAAGACACATGCCGGAAGTTTCGATTTCATGCTCGATACGGTTTCGGCAAAGCACGATTACAATTTGTATCTGGGTCTGTTGCGTCGGGATGGAACCATGGTCGTGGTGGGTTTGCCGGAACCGTCGCCGGTGGCTGCCGGTGTCTTGATCATGGGCCGGCGCCGACTGGCCGGTTCACTCATCGGTGGTATCCGCGAGACTCAGGAGATGCTGGATTTCTGTGCCGCGCATAATGTGGCTTCAGATGTGGAAGTGGTTTCGATTCAGGACGTCAACACCGCATATGAACGTCTGGTGAACAATGACGTGCGGTATCGATTCGTTATTGATCTGGCCAGTCTTGCTGAAGCATAGCCAAGCCGCTTGTTATCCGGTAGCGTCAAGAAATAACCCCGCGCAAGCGGGGTTATTTTCAGCTGAGCGGCATCCGGGATCTTATTTCTTGTCTTGCTTCGCCGCTGCCTTGGCGAACACCCGTTCGACTGCCTGTTGCGTCAGCGGGTGATATCCCGGTCTGGCTTTGGCATATACCTGTTTGGCAAACGCCAGTCCTTGTGGCGTCGCAGCGAACGCTTTATACAACGGCAAGGTCAGATATAGACGGCCGATACGCGTCATGTGTTCGGCAGCGGCGTTCCATACCGACTTGTCGCCGCTCGCGATGGCATGACTGTACCAGCGCATGCCGATCTCCGCGTTCGGAGTACCGGTGAGGTGCCAGACAGTATCGAGTTGCTGGAGTTTGCCGAGCGGCGTGACATCCGGCAGGCGGTCGAGGAAATACATCCATTCCTGGGTATTCCAGCCTTTCGCATCGAGTTTGTCTGCACTCAGCGAACCGGCAAGGAATGCGGCGCGTTCCTTGTCGATGGCATCGAAGCGCGGGGAATCGGGCAGTCGCGCATCCTTCGGGATGCCGGTGCCGTAGATCCAATCCTGGACTTCGCTCCAGCTCATCTTGCCGGGATATTTATCGATCAGATTCGGCTTCAAATAACCGAGCATCTGTTCGGTGGTGATGCTGTGCCAGGCGAAGTGATTGAAATAGCTTTTCAGATAGGCGTCGAAGTCCTTGCGCCCGAAACGTCGCTCCAGGGTACGCATGAACCACGAACCCTTGTCGTAAGCGACATCCGACAATTCATCATCGGCATCCAGGTTGCGCGGCTCGGGGGCCAGACGCTGCGAGTTGGCAGGCATCCTGCCGATCTCTTTCTGTAACGCGCGCGCTGACAGCAGCACCTCTTCATCAGCCTGGCGTTTACCGTACAGTGCTTCGGTGATGCGGCCCTGCACGTAGGTGGTGATGCCTTCGTTGAGCCAGATATCGCGCCATGATGCGGCCGTTACCAGGTTGCCGGACCACGAATGTGCGAGCTCATGGGCCACCAGAGAGACCAGGCTCTTGTCACCGACCAGCACCGTCGGTGTGGCGAACGTCATGTTGGGGTTTTCCATGCCGCCGTAAGGGAATGACGGCGGCAGTACCAGGATGTCATAGCGACCCCAGCGATACGGGCCGTAGAGTTTCTCTGCGGTCTCGATCATCTTTTCGGTGTCTTCGAATTCATGCGCGGCTTTCGCGACCACGCTCGGTTCTGCGTACACAGCGCTGCGCGGCCCGGTCTCGCGCACGGCGATGTCACCGGCGGCGATCGCCAGCAGATAGGAAGGGATCGGTTTGGGCTGATCGAAACGGAAATCGCCATCCAGGGGATGGTTGGCATCGTTGATTGCGCTCATCAATACCCGCATGCCTTTCGGTGCGGTGATATGCGCGTCATAACTGAAACGGATCGCGGGTGAATCCTGCAGCGGTACCCAGGAGCGGGCGTGGATAGATTCGGATTGCGAGAACATGAAGGGCTGCTGCTTGTCGGCGGTTTGTGCCGGAGTGAGCCATTGCAGTCCGGAAGCCTCCGGCGAAGTCACATAGGTGATGCGTACTTTGGCGGGTTGTTTCGGCGTCATGATCGTCAGCTTGCTGCCGAGCTCCTTGTCGGGAGGCGCCAATTCAAATTTCAGAGCCCGGGGTTTTCCGTTACCGTCCAGTACTTCCACTTTACTGATATCCAGATCCCGGGTATCGAGTACCAATGTGTGAGCATGGGCGTTTTCCCAGTGCAGTGTCAGGGTAGCGTTGCCACGCAGCTGCCGGTGCGGGAAATCGATCGCCAGATCAAGGTCGAGGTGAGTGACGCGTACCTGATCCGGTTGTGCATAGGAATGCGGTTCAGCAGCATTCGTCACCAGGGGCAACATGAATGTAGTCAGCGCAAGTAAGGCAAGACTTCGCATAATGAGGATATCTCCTGTCAGATATTGCGACAAAGAGTCAAGGGTGAATCCGGGAATGTTACTTGCGAATCAGAAGCGACAGGCACATGGATGACGCCAATGGGAATACTCTGAAAACGCAGTGCGGGTCTATTCCACACACACGAACTGTATCGCATCCTCGGACAAGGCGGCGCTCTGGTCACCCAGTCCGATCTTGCCGGTACCACGGATCGGCATGCTGCTCATGTGCACCCGGCGTTTATCGCCATCGGTGAAGGCTACGAACGTGCCATTGCCGCTTTGATCCACCAACACAAAATTGCCATCGCGGTATTCGACTCGCGCGTGCAGACGTGAAGCGAGCTTGTGATAGACGACCAGATCGCACTGGCTGGAACGCCCGATGATGATCGCCGGTTGGGCTTCACCAACATCCAATTGCTTGCCACGGTAAGTGAGTTCCAGGTGGATGCGGCCACTGGTCTGGTCCTGGCTGCCCCACATCATGGTCACCATGCGGGTGCGATCCTCTTCTTCCCAGGGCAGCACATGCAAGGTTTCGTCCGGATCGGGTAGCGGGGATGCCTGGGGTAACGGCAGTAACTGCGTCTGCCAGAGGGACGAAAGTTCCTTGAACAACGAGCCGGTCAGCAACACATGCTTTTCCGAAGCCATTTCAGCCAGCAGTAACAAGGCGTTCACCGCAGCGCCCGAGGCGGCCTGCTCCTCCAACAGGATCTTGCCGGCATGGGCACTGAGTCGCGGTGCTGCCGGCGGAGCCCCGGCTGGTGTGGCGTGCAGCGTTTTGGCCGCATCCATGGCCGCATCTGCCCGTTTGAATGCCGCGAACAGCCGGTTGGGAGCGCTTTCAAGCACCCGACCCTCATGTTCGGTGACCACCGTCTCCAGTTTCTTGCGCTGGTAGGGGTCTGGTGCGTTCGCCGGCCCGTCGCCGTAATCCGCGATCAGCAACGTATAGAGTTTTTCCTTGCTTATGAACATGTGCTTTCCGAAGGTATTCCTGGGGCCCCGCAGTGCCGCCAGCGAATGGTCTGGTCGGGGTCTGGTGCTGCCGGGAGTCTTGCCGCCAAGTGTAACAGCGCCCGCCGGATCAGGCACGACACCCTCCGGTAAACGGGCCGGAGCAGCGTGTTTTTGCCGGTTCCAGGTGGGTCAAGACGCGTCTTTTAAGCGCCTGTGGGCGGGTGCCAAGGAGGGAGATAATTTGTTTTTACCCTTGCCAAACTTATGTTAGGCTGCGGTCAGTTTATTTGGACGAATCTGCGCCACCCTGGTCGAGTGGAGGCGCGTTTGTCATCAAGCCGCTGAATTAAGGGGCTGGGTTTAGTCCCGAATCCCGACGGTTTGCTTCAGGGGTCATGTCTGCGGTTCTCTCGTATTCCGAGAGGCCAGTGGCACAGTCCCCCTGAAATTCAGGCGACGCATTTTTAAAAGAATACGAATAAAGGTCCGCAGGCAACATGCTGCGGTAATGATGACGGTCCTGATCGAGGGTGGGTTAGCGTGGACGAAGCCACCACAAACCATCGTTTTGCCAGCTTGGGCTTGGCCCCGGTTTCTCCGGACCACCCGTGCGGGGCCTCCGCACGCTATGAACCTGAATTTGAACAACTCGAAGCCGAACTTGCCAAGCAGGAATCACTGACGCCCACCGCGGTAGATTGGAAACGGGTGGTGGAGCTATCCGCCCTCATCCTGCAAACCAAATCCAAGGATCTGTTGGTCGCCGCCTATCTGTGCCGCGGCCTGATCGAGGCCGAGCGATATCAGGGCCTGGCCGTAGGCCTGGCCGTGATACGGGATTTGCTGCTGCAACATTGGGAGGGTCTGTTTCCCGAGGTCAAACGCCTGCGCGCACGCGGTACAGCAGTCGCCTGGCTGGCAGAGAAAGCAGGCCGTTTCGTGCGTGATGCAGCGCCCAGGCCTGCCGATAAAGCGGCGTTGGTAAATGCCGTGGCGCTGCTCAAGGAAATCGACGCTTGCCTGGACGACAAGATGGGTCAGGACGCGCCCTCACTCAGGGATCTGAGTCGCCCCCTCAAGGATCACCTGCAATCGCTGGAAGCAGCCGAACAGCAGAAAGTCGCTCAAGCCGCAGCGCCGATACCGGCCGCGGCCGCGGCTGCGTCCAGTGCCCCGGCCGTGCCACGACCGGCTTCCGCCCCGGCAGTCGAACTCGCCGAAATCACCTCGGATGGCGATGCCAAGAAAGCGCTCCGCCAGCTGCAGGACATCGCTCGCAAGGTCACCAAATACTGGCTTGGCAAGGACGTGGCGGATGCGCGCGCCTATCGTCTGGGAAGGCTGGTTACCTGGGTCCTGGTGGATAGCCTGCCGGCCCATACGGATGGGCAGACCCAGATTCCCGCGCCCGCGCCCGAGCGCATCAAGGCCTTCGAAAACCAGCGTCAGAACGGTCAGGTGGAGGCCCTGTTACCCGATTTGGAGACGGCCCTGACCAAGGCGCCCTACTGGCTGGACGGACAGAAGTTCGCAGCGGACGTATTGCAATCGCTGGGCCAAAAAGGCGAAGCCGCGCGCAAGACCGTGCTGCGCGAACTGCGGCATTTTCTCGGCAACTTTTCCGGATTACCGGAACTCAAGTTTGCCAACGGCACCCCATTTGCAGATGACGCAACCCAGGGCTGGCTGGAAGCCGAAGTGCTGACCGCTGACAGCGGTGGCGGTGCGAGCACCAGCCGCCGCAGCCATGGCGATGCGCCCTGGGAAGCGGCGCTCAACGAAGCGCGCGCCACTGCGACCGGGGGCAATCTTGACGCTGCCGTCAAACAACTGTCACAGGGCTGGAGTACCACCGGCAGTACACGTGAACAGTTCATGTGGCGTTTCGCGCTGGCACAGCTGTTGATGCAGACCGGCCATGCTCATGTCGCCGCATCCCTGCTGGAAGAACTGGCGGAACGCGCCGAAGAATTCAGGTTGCGCGACTGGGAGCCGGAACTGGCAGCCCGGGTCTACAAGTTGCAGTTGTCCGCCTACGAAAAATCAGCAGGCAAATCCAAGAATGCACAGGATTCGGCAGCGAAGATCGCGAGCACCTTCTCGCGCTTGAGCAGCGTCGATCCTGCGTTGGCTTTAAGTGTAAAGATCTAACCGGAGGGTAATCCCATGGCCGATAAAGACAAAGGTTCAGTAGCTCCCAAGGAGCGCGTGAGCATCATGTACAAATCCGAGACTGGCGATCAGTCCGAGGATGTCGAACTGCCATTAAAGATGCTGGTGATGGGCGATTTCACCGGTAAACCGGGGGATAACGCAGTGGAAGAGCGTACCCCGGTGAATGTGAACAAAGACAATTTCGATGCCGTGGTCAAGTCCAGTAATCTGAGTCTGAACATGACGGTGAAGAACACCCTCGATGAGAAAGAGGGCGGCACCAACGACGTCAATCTGAAATTCGATTCTTTCAAGGACTTTTCTCCTGACCGGGTCGCTGAGCAGGTACCGGAACTCAAACAGTTGCTGGAATTGCGCAAGAACCTGCAGGCGCTCAAGGGGCCGCTTGGCAACGTGCCCGCCTTCCGTCGTGCGATCCAGGATCTGCTGAAGGACGAGACCACCAAAGCGGCAGTGATGAAAGAGCTGGGAATCGATTCCGACAAGGACAAGAAATAAGCGACCGGCGCGCGTATCGCACATCCGACCTGAAACGTATTTGAGAGGCAACGATCATGGCTGACATGAAGCAACAGACAGAAGGCGGCGCAGCAGCCGCTGCCGAGGGTTCCCTGCTTGACCAGATCATGCAGGAGACGCGTATCAAACCCAAGGACGAAGGCTACGATATCGCAAAACGCGGCGTGGAAGCCTTCATTTCCGAACTCCTGAAACCGACCCGCAAGGCCGAAAAAGTCGAGCAACGGTTGGTGGATGAGATGATCGCGGAGATTGACCGCAAACTCAGCAAGCAACTGGACGAGATCATCCACAACGCGGATTTCCAGAAGATGGAATCCAGTTGGCGTGGGCTCAAGATGTTGGTGGACCGCACCGATTTCCGCGAGAACACCAAGATCGAGATGCTGAGTGTATCCAAGGAAGAATTGCTTGAAGATTTCGAGGATGCGCCGGAAGTCACCAAGTCGGGTCTCTACAAACATATCTATACCGCCGAGTTTGGCCAGTTCGGTGGCGCACCCTATGGCGCCCTGATCGGTGCCTATGATTTCGGTCCCGGTGCGCAGGATATCCAGTTGATGCGCCAGATCTCGAGCGTGAGCGCCATGTCACACGCTCCGTTCGTCGCGGCTGCAGGCCCGGAATTTTTCGGGATCGACAGTTATGAGGAACTGGCTACGATCAAGGATCTGGAAGCTACCTTCGAAGGACCGCAATACGCCAAGTGGCGTGCGTTCCGCGAGTCTGACGATGCGCGCAACGTCGCATTGACTGCGCCGCGCTTCATGATGCGCGCGCCGTATGGCGAAGATAACAAGACACGCAGTTTCAACTACGTCGAGTCGGTCAAGGGCCACAAGGATTATCTGTGGGGCAATACCGCATTCGCCTTTGCTACCCGCCTGGCTGACAGCTTCAAGAATTACCGCTGGTGTCCGAACGTGATCGGACCGCAGAGCGGCGGCATGGTCGAGAATCTGCCGGTGCATCACTTCCAGGAGAAAGGTGAGACCAAGACCAAGTCACCGATCGAGGCGATGATCTCCGACCGCCGGGAATTCGAACTGGCGGAACAGGGCTTCATCCCGCTGGTAGCGAAGAAGGACAGCGATTACGCGGTGTTCTTCTCGGCAAATTCGATCCAGAAAGCGAAACATTTCGGGACCAGTCCGGAAGCGAAAGAAGCGGAGATGAATTATCGCCTGGGCACGCAGTTGCCTTACATGTTCATCGTCAATCGGCTGGCACATTATCTGAAAGTGATCCAGCGCGAGCATATCGGCAGCTGGAAGACCAAGAACGATCTGGACCGCGAATTGAATACCTGGATCCGCCAGTACGTGGCCGATCAGGATAATCCTCCGGCTTCGGTACGCAGTCGCCGGCCGTTGCGCGAAGCCAAGGTCATCGTGAGTGATATCCCGGGACAGGCCGGCTGGTACAAGGTCGAGCTCGCGGTACGGCCACACTTCAAATACATGGGTGCGGCCTTCACCTTGTCGCTGGTCGGCAAGCTTGAAAAAGAAGGTGGCGGCGGCGAAGGCGGTGGTGATGCCGGCGGCGGTGATGCGGGCGGTGATGCTGGTGGCGGCGACGCGGGTGGTGATGCAGGTGGCGGTGCGCCGGCAGCCTGAACGAAGAGTGCATGACGCACGTTTCGTAACCACAACGTAAAGGTACATGGGGTCGCCATGAAAGCTGATCTGAAAAGTCTGTTGCGACGGCTGAATCATCAATGCACCAAGGCATTGGAGGCAGCGTCCGGTCTGTGCGTAAACCGCAGTCACTACGAAGTGGCGCCGGAGCATTTCCTGCTCGAGTTGCTCGAGGACGGGAAAGCGGACGCGCAGCTGGTGTTGAAACACTTCGAGATCGACCCCGGCCGCTGGGCCAAACAGTTGCAGCACGAGATCGACGGACTCAAGAGTGGCAATCCCGGCCGGCCGGTGTTCGCACCGGCCGTGCTGTCCTGGATCGAAGAGGCGTGGATGATCACGTCGCTTGATCTGGGTCAGGCGCGGGTACGTTCACTGGCGGTGCTGATCGCACTTGCGGACAACCCGGCACGTTATGGTCTCGAACAACTCGCCGGGATCGATTCGTTGTCGCGCGATAAATTGCTGGCAGTGCAGCAGGATGTGCTGGCGGTATCCAATGAAGGCAACGAACCGCTGGGCGCCGCCGGTACCTACACGGGTGGCGGTACCGCTGCCGGCCGTGCCGCACCGGAAGGCGCGACGGCACTGCAGAAATTCACTACCAATTTCACTGCGCGAGCCCGCGAAGGCAAGATCGATCCGGTGTTCGGACGTGATACCGAGATCCGGCAGATCGTGGACATCCTCGGTCGGCGTCGCAAGAACAACCCGATCGCGGTGGGTGAAGCCGGGGTCGGCAAGACTTCGGTGGTCGAAGGCCTGGCTTTGAAAGTGGTGTCCGGCGACGTGCCGGACTCGATCAAGGATGTCGATATCGTCGGGCTCGATCTCGGTCTGTTGCAGGCCGGCGCCAGCGTCAAAGGCGAGTTCGAGAACCGGCTCAATGCGGTGATCACCGAGATCAAGTCCTCCGAGAAACCCATCATCCTGTTCATTGATGAAGCGCATACCCTGATCGGCGCCGGAGGCGCTGCAGGTACCGGCGACGCTGCCAACCTGCTGAAACCGGCGCTGGCGCGCGGCGAACTGCGCACCATCGCGGCCACCACCTGGAGCGAATACCGTAAATATTTCGAGAAAGATCCGGCGCTGGCGCGACGCTTCCAGTTGGTCAAGCTGGATGAACCGACTGTCGATGTCGCCTCGATCATCCTGCGTGGCCTGCGCGATATCTACGAGAAGGCACACGACATTTATATAAGAGATGAAGCGATCCTGGCGGCCGCTTCGTTGTCGGCGCGCTACATCTCCGGCCGGCAACTGCCGGACAAGGCGGTGGATCTGCTGGATACCGCCTGCGCGCGCGTCAAGATCAGTCTGTCCGGCAAACCGGACAAGCTCGAGGACCTGGAACGCCGGGTCGCCGTGCTGGGACGCGAGCGTGATGCCATCGCCCGCGATGTGGACAGCGGGCGTTCCGATGCGGGCGCACGCTTGAAAGAGATCGATACCGAGGTCGCGGGACTCAAGAGCGATATCGTGGAAGTCGAGAAGCGTTGGGGTACCGAGAAGAAGGCAGTCGAGGAGATCACTGGCCTGCGCAAGAAATTGCAGGATAGCGATGACAAGGCACGGGCCGCGGTACAGAAGGAGCTCGACGCCGCAATCAAGAGACTCGAAGTGCTGCAGAAAGACGGCGCGCTGGTGAGTTACGAAGTCACTCAGGAAGTGGTGGCGCGCGTGGTCTCCGACTGGACCGGCATCCCGATCGGTAACATGGTGCGCGATGAAGCTGCAGCGCTGCTGGATCTCGGCAAGCACCTCAAGACCTGGGTGCGCGGTCAGGACCACGCGCTCGACGCGATCGATGCCACGGTGCGCGCCGCCAAAGCCGGCGTGCAGAATCCCGATCAACCCATCGGTGTATTCCTGCTGGTCGGCCCGAGCGGTGTCGGCAAGACCGAGACCGCGTATGGGCTGGCGAATTTCCTGTTCGGCGGCGACCGTTTCATGGTCACCATCAACATGTCCGAGTTCCAGGAAAAACATGCAGTCTCGCGCCTGATCGGCTCACCACCCGGTTACGTCGGCTATGGCGAGGGTGGCATGCTCACCGACGCGGTACGGCAGCGTCCTTATTCGGTGGTGTTGCTCGACGAAGTCGAGAAGGCGCATCCCGAGATCATGAACCTGTTCTATCAGGTGTTCGACAAGGGCATGCTGAGCGACAGTGAAGGCCGCCTGATCGATTTCAAGAACACCGTGATCCTGATGACCTCGAACCTGGCTTCAGACACGCTGATCCAGATGGGCACCGCGGCCAAGCCGCCGAGTGTCGAAGAACTGGTCGAGGCCATCCGCCCGGATCTGCAACGGTTCTTCAAGCCGGCATTATTGGCGCGCATGAAGATCGTGCCATATTACCCGATCACCGGCGATAACCTGAAGAGCATCGTGCGCATGAAACTCGACAAGGTCGGCAAACGCCTGAAACAGAATCAGGGACTCGCGTTCAGTTACACGGATAAAGTCGTGGATCAGATCGCATCGCGTTGTACGGATGTCGAGTCCGGTGCGCGCAATATCGATCACATCGTCAACGGTGCCCTGCTGCCGTTGCTTGCTACTCGCATCCTGGAACAGATCGGTGACGAGAAGGGGTTTACCTCGCTCGAACTCGATGTGGATGACAAGGGCGAGTTTTCACCGAAGTTCGGTGCTGCCGGAGGTTCCCGTGCAGCCTGACGCTATCATCCGCAGTCGCTGGATGTTGAAGGGTTCAACGACGCTGATGTTTTCATTGTGGTCTCAATAATAGTGAGGAGTTAAGCCATGCCAATCCCAGCTTATATGAAGATCGAGGGTGTAACCCAAGGCAATATCACGGAAGGCGCGAACTCGGAAGAGAGCGTCGGGAATATCTATCAGGAAGATCATGCCGATGAAGTCCTGGTACAAGCTTTCGAGCATGACATCAGCATCCCGCGCGATCCGCAAAGCGGACAACCGACCGGTACGCGAGTCCATCATCCGTTACGAATCACCAAGATCTTCGACAAGTCCTCGCCATTGTTGTACCAGGCGCTGGTCACGGGTGAGCGGCTGAATGTCACCATCGATTGGTATCGGACATCCACCGAAGGTACCCACGAGCACTATTTCACCATGGCGCTTGAAGATGCGGTGATCGTGGAGATGAAGGCATTCATGCCGAATTGTCAGGATCCGACCATGGCGCATTTCACGCACCTGGAAGACGTCTCGTTCACTTATCGCAAGATCACATGGACACACGAAGTGGCCGGCACTGAGGGTAGTGACGACTGGCGTGCACGCGGCACCAGCTGAGTAAGACAACAGGGTAGTGCTGGTATGGGGGTGCAGGAGCACCCCCATACATCTACGCCTGGCTTATAGAGCCAAGTTCCGGGTATTTCGCATCCATCAGTCAGGTGGATTGCCTGCCCGTCAGCATGAATGCCGTGACCTGGGCAGATGCAACGATGAGAATGAATCGCGTGCGAATAAATCGAATTCTGCCGGCAGGGAGCATCCTGTTCCTGCTGGCATTGTGCGTTTCGGGCTGTGCATCCGCACCGGATGTAACTGTGCCGCCGAATGGCTGGACCTACAGCGCGCGGGCCTTGCAATTGGAGGTATCCGCCGCACCGACGGTCAACATGGACAGCGGTCAGCCGCATGCGCTGGCGCTCGGAGTGTTCCAGATTTCCGATCCGGCGGCGTTTGCCGCTTTGACCGCGAGCAGCGCGGGCGCGGCCAAAGCGTTAGCGCAGGGTGCGGCTGCAGATCAGAGCGTCGTCGGGTTCGATCGGGTGATACTGCAACCGGGTGAGAGCAAGACGGTGTTCCTGAGCCGGGCCAAGGATACTCAATATATTGTTTTCATCGCGGGCTACTACAAGATCACGCCTGCCTCGGATGTGGCCCTGTTCAATGTGCCGATCCAGCCGGTACCGAGCAGCTGGCTGACCAAGGGTCTGGTCCTGGCTGGCCTGCAATCGGCCAGTACAGACGGAGAACCGGTGCCGCTGACCATCGCCATCGGTCTGGGTCCGACCCAGGCCACCGAGTTTATCTCGCGCACGCCCGGCAGTGCCCGTATCACCGGCACGCCGCCGACCGCGGGGGGCAAGGCAGGAGCAGGAGATGCCGGCGGGGACAAATCCAAATCCGGTGCTGGATCGGACAAGAAGAAATCCAGCGGTCTGAGTTTACCCAGTCTGCCGAGCCTTCCGGCCGCCAAGAGCAGCAAGGGCGGAGGCGGTGGTGGATGAGCAAGCATGAATATACACAGTGTGACGCGCGTGTCGCAGCCGATGCTGCGCATGCGTTCGCGTTTCAGGAAGAGGTGGCGTCGTGAATCAGTTCAAACCGGTATTCTGGCATCAGGGGCTGTTCCTGCAACCGCAACATTTCCAGTTGACGGATCTGTATAACCAGGAAAGGCTGCAACCCTACCAGCATTTTCTGCAACCTCATTTCTGGGGTGTGGCGCGACTCGATCTGCTCGCATCGTCGCTGCCGAACGGCACCTGCGAAGTGCAGAACGGCGAGTTCATGTTCCCCGATGGCAGTTTCGTCAGTGTGCCCGGTAACGGCGTGCTGATGGCGCGAGCCTTCGACCCTGATACGGTTGAGATGGATAAGCCGCTCACCATCTATGCCGGCTTGCGTAAACTGCGTGCCAACGAGAATAACGTCACGACGGTCCAGGACCTGAAAGATATCGGCGAGGTCAACACGCGGTATATCAGTCTGGCGCAGCCGGATGAATACCGCGATGCCTACCAGGACGGACCGACTGCGAATGTCCGTACCATGAACTATCTGGTGCGCTTGCTGTGGGAATCCGAACAGGATGAATTGGCGGAACACGAGGTGATCCCGATCGCCAGGGTCATCCGTGATGGCGATACCTTGAAACAGGCGCCGGATTTCATCCCGCCGGTCGTCAGTCTGGAGGGTTCCCAGGAATTGTACCGTCTGGTGCGCGAGGTCCGCGACGAGCTCACCGGGCGCGCGCTCCAGCTCGAAGTGTACAAGACGCCGTTGCATGGCAAATCTGATTTTGATCCGGGCCTGATGCGCTACAAGTTGGCGTTACGCACCCTGGCCCGCTTCGCTCCCCTGTTGGCGCATCTTACGGAAACGCCGTCGGTCCACCCGTGGGATATCTACGCGGTGCTGCGCAGTTTCGCGGGCGAACTCAGCACCTTCGGCGAGAAGGTCAACATGCTGGGTGAAGACGCCCAGGGCAACCGCCTGGTACCGAGTTACGATCACCTGCGACTCGGACAGTGCTTCGGCCGTACTCGGACGTTGATCACCGAGCTGCTCAATGAGATCACCATCGCACCGCAATTCACGGTGGCGATGAATTTCGATGGTACCTGTTTCACTGCCATGATCCCGCCGCGCTTCCTGGATGAACCCAATGATTATTATCTGGTGTTCAATCTGCGTCAGCCGCTGGAGCAATACCTCGATTCGATCATGACCGCAGCCAAGCTGGGGGCACGCAATACCGTGGAAGCACTGGTCGAACGTTCGCTGCCCGGTATCGGTATGCGGCATGTGCCGGTCCCGCCCCCGGGATTACCGCGTCGATCCAACACCTATTACATGCGTATCGATACCCGCGACAATCAGTGGGCGGATGTCGAACGCAGTCGCGAGGTCGGCTTTGCCTGGAAGGATGCGCCTGAAGATATGCATCTCGAACTGGTAGTGCTGAGGAGATGAGTACGTGCGCCTGATCGACTGCTATGTCGAGTTCCTGATCGGGATGCAGAGGCGTTTCGCCGCTGGCGCCGATCTGCAGAGCATCGCGTATGACAGCTTGCGTGCAGAAACGGTCAGCAAGTTGCACGCCTGTGAACGGCAGGCCCAACAACTGCAGTTGCCGGCCGAGACGCTGGAAGTGGCGCGTTTCGCGGTGGTTGCATATCTGGATGAGCTGATACTGGTCTCGCAGTGGGCCGACAAGCCACGCTGGCAACTGCTGACTCTGCAACGGGAACTGTTCCATACCACCAACGCTGGTGCCGAGTTCTATACCCGACTCAGCGCGCTCGGTGAAGATGCAGATGGGCACGCTGCGCGTGAAGTGTTCTACCTGTGTCTCGCGCTCGGATTCCGCGGCAAGTACTTCGGTGCCGCCCGATTCAGCGAATTCACGGAAGTGAAACGTGCGAACCTGCGGCTGCTACTGCCCGACAGCCAGGGATTGGACCTGAAAACCGTGACCCTGTTCCCGGAGGCTTATGGTCCTGCAAACACCGGGCATAAAGGCCTCAGTGGCCGCTGGAATATCCTGCCCTGGGTGTTCGGTGGGCCGATTGCGGCGCTGGTGATCCTGTTCATCATCTATCACGACCATATCGCTGCTGCACTCAGCGATATCCAGGCATTACTGAAGTAACGGGATCACGATGCTGAAGAAGATACTAAAATTCTTCCTCTGGCTGTTGCTCATCGCACTGGTCTGCGCTGGTGTGATCGGTTATTACCTGTGGAAAGACAAGCCGTTGCAAGATGCCTTGCTGGTGCTGGCAGGCATCGCGGTCTTCGTGGTGTTGTTCCTGGTCATCCGTCGCATCATCGTGCGCTGGCGCGCCAAACGCCAGGTCAAGAAACTCATCAACCAGGAGCAGACTGAACAGGAACGGTTGCATTGGTCGCCGCGGGTATTGCGCCGTGACCTGCGTCAGCGTTGGCGCCAGGGTATCCGAGCTCTGAAACATTCCCGTTTGAGATTGCTCGGCGATCCACTCTACGTGCTGCCGTGGTTCGTGGTCATGGGGCGTTCGCGTGCCGGCAAGAGCACTGCAGTCAAGAATGCCTATCTGCTGTCACCGGTGCTGGACCTGCCGGAACGGGTCGCCGGCTCGACCCGCAATCTCGACTGGTGGATGTATGAGGAGGCTATCGTCATCGATACCGCCGGCCGCTATGCGGTACCGGAGGATGTGAAGCGCGACCGTAGTGAATGGGATGCGCTGCTCGCCTTGCTGTCACGCCGCAAGCAGAAGGAACCGCTGAACGGCATCGTCATTGTCGTCGGGGCCGATCGATTGTTGCAGGCCAGCGCCGACGAGTTGCTGGAGGAAGGCCGCCAGGTCCGGGCCAGCGTCGGCAATCTGATGAACGTGCTGGCAGCCCAGGTGCCGGTCTATCTATTGGTGACCAAATGCGATCTGGTGGAAGGCTTCACTCAATTCTGTGAAGCGCTGCCGGAAGAGAGTTGGCAGCAGGTCATGGGCGCGCTCAATGATCAGGCCGGAGCCAACGTGGACAGCGCGCTGGATGGTTGTTTCGAACGGCTGAGTGAACGACTCAGGGATCTGCGTTTGTTGTTGGTGGATCGTGCCGCCTCGCCATCGGTCGAGATGATGTTCTTTCCGGACGCACTTACCAAACTGCGTGACGGGCTGCATCATTTTCTGGACGGTGCGCTCAAGGGCAGCCCGTATCTCGAAACCCCGCATTTCCGTGGCCTGTTCATCTCTTCCAGCCAGCAGGCTCTGCCGGGTGACAAGGCCAAACGGCTCAAGGATCGCGGCCTGTTCCTGCACGATCTTTTCACCAAGGTGTTGCCTGCGGATCGCGGGTTGCTGGTGACGCTGCCCGCGGCAGAACGCATCCGGCGCGCGTTGCAGCGTTACTGGATCGGGATCACTGGCGGGATCCTGGTTGCGGCAGCGCTGGTCCTGAGTTTCTGGTTCCTGCGCGACCTGCATGCCTTGCGCGAGATCCATACTGCAGCGCAGCCGATCGAGTTTGTACGGGGTGATGTCAACAGCCAGGTCCAGGCTTTGGCCCAACTCGACGCCCTGTCCAACGACGTGGACAGCGCACGGCAGACGTGGACTGTGCCGTGGTATGGCGGGCTCACGCCGCCGCAACAGAAGTACCTGACCGCGACCTATCAGCGGGAATTCAATCAGGACATCCTGGCTCCGTTGGATCGCCGGCTTCAACAGCGACTCGCAGTCGTGGTTGCCGGTGACCCGGCGATCCCGATACTGGCGGAAGGGCTGGCACGCCGCAGTCTGATCCTGCAGGCGCGCATGGCGGATGCAGATGCCGATGCCTTGCATCAACTGGCGCCGGTGTCGGATGCCTACTGGCATGAATTGCAACCGGTATTGAGCCCGGATGCAGCCGCGGCCTTGCCGGCCTTGTATGACGAATATGTTGCTCGCGAACAGAATCCGGTAGCCCTGGCACGTGAGCAGAGCTTCGTGCGCGATCAGTTGGTCGAACTGTTACGCAAGACCTCGGGTGATTACGGCTGGTTGCTGGCGCTTGCCAACAATGCGCCGGGACTCCAGGCGGTGGAGATCAACAAGTTCTGGAATGGGACCCGGCCGTTACCGGATGCGCCGGAGGTGAGCCCCGCATTCACTGCAGGCGGTTATGCGCTGATCAGCAGTGTGATCGATGAACTGCAGCAGGCGACTGCCGAACAGGACAATAAACCGATCCAGGATTTCGTGGACCGCTTCTACGACTATTACGACGATGCATATATCGCCGCGTGGAACGGGTTTGCGCAGCGTTTCGACGAAGGCAAGGACACCTTGGCGGACCGCACTCAATGGCTGAGTGTCGTGAGCGGCCTTGGACAGGAGAATCCGTATTTCAAATTGCTGGCACAGATGAAGGACGAACTCGCTCCGCTCGATGACAGTGACTCGGAGCTGAAGACGCTGGTGGATTATTTTGCCGAGGTTCAGGAATTCCAGCCATCAGAAGGCGGCGCGAGCGGTGGCGGCATCAACACCAAACAGGCGACCAAGTCCGGGTTCAAGCTGCTGGGCGTGTTGTTCGGCAAGGCCGGCAAGAATGTGGTCAAAGTCATCAGGCAGGGCAGCAAGCTGCGTAACAAACCGAAGAAACTCCATGGGCATAGCAAGGAAGACATGGAAAGTGTCATCGACAAGGCCGCCAAGTCCTATCAGGATTACATGAAGGCCATCGGTTTGCTGGCATTCAACTCGGATAACGAGAGCGAGTCTTATGCCAACATCTCCGCCCTGTTCACGGATCCTGACAAGGTGGCGGCAAGTGGTACCTCCGGCGGCAGCGCCTGGACCGCGGTGGATGCGATGCAGATGCTGACTGGCAAACCATCGCCGGAAACACAGGCGTTCTGGACGCTCTACACCGGGCCGTTGCGGCTTGCCTACGATTACATGCAGAACGAGACGGCCTGTTATCTGAACAAGCAATGGAGCACCTCGGTACTGGCACAGACTGAAGGCGTGGACGACCAGAAACTGCCGAATCTGCTGTATGGCCAGAATGGTCTGTTGTGGAGTTTCACCAGCAAAACGGCCGCGCCGTTCGTCGCCAATAAATATCAGGCTGGTTATACCGCGGTACGTGCGGATGACAATGTGATCCCGTTCACGCCGGTATTCATGCGGTATCTGAACGATGCACTGACAGGCAGCAAATTGGTCGGCGATACCTTTGCAGTGCAGATGAGTACGCTGCCCACCAACGTCAACGGTGGTGCCAAGTACACGCCGTCTGCTGTGACGCTGACCTTGCAGTGTGCCGCCGGCGTACAGGAACTCGACAATTACAATTACCAGGCCAGTCAGACTTTCAACTGGTCGGTTGGATCGTGTGGTAATGCGGTATTGCGCATATTCGTCGGGCCATTGGTCCTGACGCGCGTGTATAACGGTATCAAGGCGTTTCCGCAGTTCCTGAATGACTTCAAGGACGGCGAGCACGTATTCAAGCCGGATGACTTCCCGGACGATGCTGCCCAGTTGCGGCATGCCGGAGTCGCAGCGATCCGGGTGCGCTACAGCATCAAGGGCGAGAAGCCGTTGATCGCCGCACTCAAGGCGGTGCCGTTGGTGGCGCCGGTGAAAGTAGCGAACTGCTGGGCACCAAACGGCTGAGGCTGGAGATGTAATGGCACTTGCCGAAGACAACCAGGACAAGACCGAACGGCTACGGCTGGTATACCGCTCCGAGGCTGCCGGTCAGCCGAGCGATGTCGAACTCCCGTTCCGGATTCTGGTGCTCGGCGATTTCACCCACGATGATCGCGCCGGGCTCTCCGTCGAGAATCTTCCGGTCTCGATTCGCAACCGGGAACTCGACACAGCATTCGCGAAATTTGCTCCGGTGTTGCATCTGCAGGTACCCAACCGGCTCGGTAACGAGTCCGATGAAGTGTTGATGGTGGAATTGCATTTCAAGGCCATCACTGACTTCGAGCCCGACAATCTGATCGAGCAGATCCCCGAGCTGCGCGGCCTGCTGGAATTGCGACGCCTGTTGTGGCGTTATCGTGAACACGGCGCGGATCTGCGTGAGATCGCCAATGATATGCAACGCCTGCTGGGTAGCTGGGCGCAGGAGACCGCGGCCGGCAAGTTCTGGTATGAGGCACTCAAGGCTCGGATCTCGGCACTGGGCGCTCACAACGTGGGCCAGATGCTGGCGGAAGTGGATGCGCGGCTCGGTCCGCAACTGGATGTGATTTTGCATCATCCCCGGTTTCGGGCTCTCGAATCTGCCTGGCGCAGCCTGCAATTCATGGTCGAGCGGATGGATTTTTCGGAGAATTGCCTGCTCGACGTACTCAACGTCGGCAAGCAGCAATTGCTCGAAGAATTCGAGGACGTCCCTGAACTGGTGCAATCGCGTTTGTATCAACTGGTCTACACCAATGAGTTCGGTCAATACGGCGGCCGCCCTTACAGCGTGATGATCGGGAACTACCAGTTCGGTCCCGCAGCCCAGGACGTGAAACTGTTGCAGAGTCTGGCCAGTATCGCGGCGGTGGCACACGCCCCGTTCATCGCCGGCGCCGCCCCGCAGTTCTTTGGTACCGGTGACTTCAACGAGCTGTCCCGGATCCGGGATCTGGCTTCGCACATGGAACAACCCCAGTTCACCAAGTGGCGAAGTTTGCGCGACAGCGAGGATGCACGGTACGTCGCGCTGGTACTGCCACGCTTCCTGTTGCGACGTGGTTACGGTACCAGTGGTCTGAAGACGGCCGCATTTGATTACACCGAGATATTTTCGGCCGACGAGGAACGCTGTGTGTGGGGCAATGCTGCATTTGCATTTGCCACTCGTCTGGCGGCCAGCTTCGCGCGCTATCGCTGGTGTCTGAACGTCAGCGGCAAGGAGCATGGCAGGGTCGATGGATTGACAGTCACCACCGAGGAAGGGCCGGGCAAGATCCCGAGCGAAGTGATCGTCGATGATAGCCTGGAAGTGGACCTGGCGCGTTTCGGTTTCATCACCCTGACGGTGCATCGCGGCGACAGCGAAGCTGCTTTCTATACCGCCACTTCGATACAGAGCATGCCGACGGAAACTGAATCGAATGCGAGTTCTGCGGCGCTATTCGGGCGCAAACTCGCCGGACAATTACCGTATCTGCTGCTGATCAGCCGGCTGGCCCATTATCTGAAAGTCATGCAGCGCGAGCACCTGGGCGCGTGGCGGAATCGCGCAGAGGTTGAGAAAGAACTGGCTCAATGGCTGCAGCAATACGTCACCGACATGGCGAACCCGGCGCCGAGTGTGCGCGCCCGTCGGCCGCTGCGCCAGGCCAAGATCGAAGTAGTGGAAGTGCCCGGCAAGACGGATTGGTATCTGGTAAAACTGAACATCATGCCGCATCTGAAATATCTGGGCTCGCCGTTCTCACTGGGATTATCCGGCAAGCTGGACAAAGCCTGATGAAGGAATCAAAGCAATGTTTTGTGTGTACGAACACACAGACTGAAGACGAGGAGTAAACATCATGCCTACACCCGGTCATCTCACGCTGGTTGGCGAGATCCAGGGGCCAATCGAAGGTTCCTGTCAGATCGAGGAACGTGAAGACACTATCCTGGTGCAGGCCTACAAGCATTGTGTGGACCTGCCCGCGGATGAGAACGGCTTGCCGACCGGGCGACGTGTGCATCGGCCGTTGATGATCACCAAGGAAGTGGACAAGAGCAGCCCCAAACTGTTCCAGGTGTTGTGTTCGGGTGAGCGTCTGAGTGAAGCGAAACTCGACTGGTATCGCCTCGACGGTACCGGCGATGAAAGCCTGTATTTCACAGTGTTGATGCAGAACGCGCAGATCGTCAAGATCGAATCCTGGGTGCCGGATGCACTGGACAAGGCCAACGCGGTATATGGCTACATGGAAAATGTCTGGTTCACCTACGAGATGATCCGCTGGACCTGGCAGGAGGACGGTATCGAGTACGAAGAGAACTGGGGTACCGAATCGAACAACCGATGAGTATTGCAATGGCAGAAGAACGTCTCATGAAACGCTTGCGTCGCTGGTCCACCGGGACCGGCGGCGGCGCGCCCGACGTCGGTACCTACGTCGAGTCGGTACTCGCCGATATCCACAAACTTTACAACACCCGGCAAGGTTCAGTCCCGATTAGTGAAAATTATGGATTGCCGGATATCTCCAACCTGCTTGCCAATTTGACGCCGCCGGATATGGAACAGATACGGGATGCCATCGAACGGACCACGATCGAGTTTGAACCAAGATTACAGGATGTCGATGTGACTGTTCCAGCAGAAGAAACGCTCGGCGTGCTGCGATTCGCAGTACGTGGCAGTCTGCTGTATGAGAAAGGCTCGATGCCGTTACGCTATGAGGTCGATATCGAGGGCGATGGACGAGTGAGCATCAGGCGGTGAAACAACCATGAAGCGCGATTACTATCAGACAGAATTGTCCGCCTTGCGCGAGCTGGCGACGGAATTCGCTGCCGCGCATCCGGCGCTGGCATCGCGCCTGTCCGGGCCGAGCCCGGATCCCGATGTGGAACGTATCCTGGAAGGTGTCGCATTCCTGACCGGAAGAGTACGCGAGAAACTGGACGATGAGTTTCCAGAACTTGCCCAGACCCTGATCCAGCTTATCTATCCGCATTATCTGCGACCATTACCCGCCAGTACTATCATCGAGTTCAAACCCAGGGATATCCTGCGCCGCAATCTGGTGATACCGGCGGGCACGTATCTGGATTCCATCGAGGTCAAGAATACCAGTTGCCGGTTCCGCACCAGCTTCGAGGTCAAGGTATCGCCGCTGGTACTGACCCAGGTGCAGGGTCAGGAACGCAGTGCGGGACGCCGCGCAGTGGAACTGACCTTCCAGTTGAGCGGTGTGGGGCTCGCGCAGTGGGATGCGGACCGGCTGCCGTTTTATATCGGCGGCGATTTCGCCGGTGCTGTGGATCTTTACATGCTGCTGCGTCAGCATCTGGATCGCATCGTGCTGGTGAGTGGCGAGAAAGAGTTCGCGTTGCCGGCATCGGCGCTGCAACCGCTGGGACTCGACGATGATGAAGCCATGTTGCCGCGCTCGACTACAGCCTTGCCGGCATTCGGTTTGTTACAGGAATATTTCCTGCTCAAGGAAAAATTCCTGTTCCTGGAGTTGCAACAACTCGAGCGCTGGCAGCAACGCGGTAACAACAACCAGTTCCGGGTGCGTTTCGAGTTCAAGCCTACCGACATGCGGTTCCCGTCGGTCGATCGCGATCGCTTCATCCTGCACGCCACCCCGGCCGTAAATCTGTTCCGGCATGACGCGGACCCGATCCTGCTCAATCACCGGCGCGCGGAAGTCAGGGTAAGACCGGCTGGCGAAAATGACGGTAATATCCAGGTGTATTCGGTAGATGAGGTGATCGGGCACACGCGGGGATCTGCACTGCGTCAGGAATACAAGCCGATCCACCTGTTTGGCGCCAGTGGCACCCGCGATCCGTATTACGACATGCGTTTCATGAGCGACGCCGAAGGCGGGCACGCCGAGCCACGCCTGCTGGTCGCTTACCCGCCGGGCGTCGAATTACCCGCACAACAAACCCTGATCCTGGGACTGACCTGCAGTAACGGCCGCCTGCCCTCGCAATTGCGTCCTGGTGACATCTCACGCTCCACCAGCGGCACTTCCGACCTGATCTCGTTCCACAACGTGTTACCGCCTGCGGATGGGGCCGAGCCGCCGATGGGCGAAGCCGTGCTGTGGCGTCTGCTCTCACATCTGGCGCTCAATTTCCTGCCCATCGCTGATGCGGATACCTTGCGAGCCCTGCTTGGCCTGTATGTCGCACAGGGTGGCGCACAATCGCCGCGCGAAGTAGCCAATCAACGCCGCATCGCTTCGATCTCACAAGTCGCGGTCAAACCGGCAGATCGTCTGCTGGCGGGCAGTATCGTGCGCGGTCAGGAGATCCGTGTGAACCTGCGTCAGGATCACTTCGCATCGCCTGGCGATCTGTATCTGTTCGGCGTGATCCTGGACCGGGTGTTGGCAACCTTCGCCACCCTCAACAGTTTCACAGCGTTCTCAGTCAAGGATGAACAAACCGGAAGTGTGTATGCATGGCCACCGAGACTCGGCAAGCGCCCTCTGATCTAGAGCAGGAGCTCATCGCCAACGGCCGGGAATACGATTTCTTCCAGGCCGTGCGATTATTGCAGCGTTTGCCGGATGCGGCAGGCGGTACCCGCTTTCGGCCGTTGCTCAGCCTCGAACGCGGCGAAGCGGACATTACCAGTGTGCGACATCGGGACGAGGGCGGTTACGAGATCTCGCCCACCTTCATGGCGTTGTATGGTGTGTCTTCGCCGCTGCCGGTCTGGTACACCGCGGAATTACTGGAAGATGAATGGAACGATCAGCATGCGGCACGCGATATGCTCGACATGCTGCACCAGCAGATCTATCCGCTGTTGTATTCAGCCTGGAGCAAATACCGTTTCGCACTCAATGCCATCGAAGGTGACGGCGATCCTTACTGGGGCATGTTGTTCGCGTTCATGGGGCTGTACGAACCACAGGTTCGGGCTCGGGCACCCGATGCGGCGCGCTTGCTGCGCTATGCCAGCCTGTTCAGCCGGCAGGTACGCAGCGCTGCAGCACTGGAAGCCGTGTTGCGGGGTGCGCTTGGCGGTCCCGAAGTGGAAGTCGTGCAATGCGTGAAGCGGCAGGCGGTGATCCCGCTCGATCAGCGCGCCAGCATCGGACGCAGCGGCTGCCTGTTGGGCGAGGATGCCGTGCTCGGCGAACGCATCGAAGATCGGTGCGGGAAGTTCCAGGTTCGCATCGGACCCGTGGATGCGGAGACGTTCAACGCGGCCCTGCGCGAAGACGGCCTGGTGACGCGTGTGAAGCGCGTGTGCAGTTATTTTCTGGTACAGCCGCTGGAATGCGAACTCGTGTTGGTGCTGGCACCTGAAGTAGCACAACCCGCAACGCTGGGTGGCAGCGACTGGAGCCGTCTGATGGGCTTCAACGAGTTCGCTACCCTGGGACAGGATGTCTGGTTGATGAACGGCAGCAACGAGACCGAATTGGAAATCACGCTGACTTTGTAATGTGCAGAATAAACTGAAGATCCGGCAGACCCGGCGATCAGTCAGGAGGATGGAAGTGGCTACACCGATATTCGAATTTGAAAGCGCCGGCAGCGGGCCGGGACTGTTCACAGTCGTCGATTTTCAGGGGACCGAGAAACTCAATGCGGCTTATCGCTTCGATATCCGTCTGAAAGCAGACACGGCTGAAGTCATCGATTTGAAGGACTTGCTCAAGCAGCCGGCAATTCTGATCCTGGATCATGACAAGGTTAAATATTATTTTCACGGGATGCTGGCATCTGCGGAACGCGAACAGGTCGCCGGTGGCTATCAATTCTTCCGCGTCACGCTGGTACCACCATTGTGGCGTTTGTCGCTTGAATATCGCAGTGCAGTATTCGTCGACAAGACCATCCCGGAGATATTGGACGAGACTCTTAAAGCGGCCGGTTTTTCCAAAGGCGCCGATTATGACCTGAGTGGGCTGACCGTCAAATATCCGAATCGTGAGTTTACCTGTCAGTACCACGAGACCGATCTCAATTTCATCAGTCGTCTGATGGAACAGGAAGGGATCCACTTCTATTTCGAGAACGACGATAGAGCCTGCAAGTTGATGTTGGCGGACGGGCAGGATTACACGCCGGTACCGAACCTGGATCCGGTGATGTTCGCGGATCCGGGCAACACCAAGGATTACGAATCGATCGTCCGGCTGCGGTGCCGTTATGAGCAGACTCCGGTCGATGTCAAAGTGAAAGACTACAACTACACACAACCTTCTCTGAACGTCCTCGGGACAGTGGGTGTCAAGACCGGCGCCGGATATCCCGGTGATTTCGGTTCGGTCTGGCTGTTCGGCGAGAACACCGCGACACCGGAAGACGCCACCCGGCTTGCCCGGTTGCGGGCCGAGGAGATCGGTTGCTGGGCGAATACTTATGAAGGCAGCAGCGCGGTATGCGATCTGCGCGCAGGTTATACATTCAAGATGCAGGGACATACATTCAAGGAATACAACCGGGGCTATCTGGTTGCCGAGATCCGTCACAGCGCACGCAATCTGGATCAAAGTTGGGGCGGGCGCAGCTATGATGATTCCGAACGTGCCAGTAACGAAGCGTATTACAGCAACACATTCACTGCGATCGCCAGCTCAGTCCAGTTTCGGCCAAGACGTGCCACGCTCAAGCCGCGGGTGAGCGGCATGTTGACCGGACATGTCTATTCAGACACGGTAGCTAATCTATTGCCGATCGATGATTTCGGGCGTTACCGGGTCGAATTGCCATTCGTGAACGCCGATGATCCCAGCAAGAAAGTAACCTGCTGGATGCGTATGGCACAGCCCGCGGCGGGCGCGAAGTATGGCAGCTATTTCACACTGGAGACCGGTGCCGAAGTCCTGGTCACATTCATCAATGGTGACCCCGATCGTCCGGTGATCTGGGGCAGTCTCTATAACGGCGCCAGTGCCTTGCTGAAGACGGTACAGGGGAATCATTTGTGAACCTGGCGCAACCTTTTCCTGACCGGAAGCCCTCTGCATGCGCGTGACCAAGCCCATCAAGCAGAGCATCTTGCACCGCACATACCAGTATCGCGGCGAGAACCATTTTGCCGCGAGCATCTTCACCATGTTTTCGCTGAGTGAGCCGGGGCGGATATTGCCGGAGAATGAGTTGTGGCAGACCGTGGCCCAGGCGTTGGGCCGTGACGGCATGCTGGATGCCGCCATGCCGAAATCGCGTGCCGAATACATCGTCATGGGCAGTTTCCATGCGCCCGGCGGCAAACCGGTACCTGCTGGCGAAGTCAGCGTCAAACTCGGCAAGCTTGAGAAACGGTTGAATGTCTTTGGTGATCGTTACTGGAAGAAAGCTGTCGGTATCGGTCTGGGCGTGACCGATCCTGAGCCCATGTCCGAGTTGCCATTGACATTCTCGAATGCATTCGGTGGTAAAGACTACAAGGAGAACCCGCTAGGCAAGGGGGCAACAGCTGTCGAGACCGACGATGGCAAACGCCAGCCGTTGCCCAATATCGAATTACCAGAGCGGTTGATCGGCTCGCCGGACGATAAACCGCCACCGGCAAGTTTTGGCATGATCGATCTGACCTGGCCACAGCGTTTCAGGAAAGTTGGTACGTACGACCAGAAATGGCAGAAAGAACGTGCTCCCGGTCTGGCGGACGACATCGACTGGACTCACTTCAATACGACCGCACCAGATCAGTGGTTGGATGGTTTCTTCAAGGGAGATGAATCATTCGTACTGCAGAACCTGCATCCGGAAAAGTCACGTATCGAAGGTTATCTACCGGGTTTGATCTCACGCGTATTCATATCCCGTAAGTCCCCTGACGGTTCTGAACTGTTTCGCGAACTCGTGATGAAACTGGATACTGTATATTTCTTGCCCACTCAGGATGTCGGGCTGATCCTGTGGCGTGGTGACGACATCATCGGTACTGACGATGGCATGGACATAGAGCAGATCATGGTTGCCTATGAGCGCCTGCGGGATCCACGGCGCAGCCTTGAACATTATGAAGCTGCATTACACAAGCGGCTCGACCCGAAAAGCCGTGCAAAGTATTTATTGAATGAAGCAGATCTGATACCAGAGGGCGATCGCTCAGGTCTCATCGAGATTATAGAGCGTGGTGAAGAGGAAACCGGACGGGAAGCGTTGTTAACCAGAAACCTGAAGGTACATGCAATCAAGGAACGCGAACAGGTACGGGAGAAGATG
This sequence comes from Gammaproteobacteria bacterium, assembly GCA_035690065.1. Taxonomy (GTDB): domain Bacteria; phylum Pseudomonadota; class Gammaproteobacteria; order Natronospirales; family REEB76; genus DASSKW01. Next base: position 4,449 of record DASSKW010000067.1, on the reverse strand, counting down.
CTGGCTGCCGGCGTCAAGCCAGAACAGTTTCCAGCCGCAGAGAAGATAGAAGATACTGCACGATTCAAACTGGATGATTTCGATCTGGACGTGATGGTCGATGAAGCCAAACAACGTGCGGAACAGGCGCGACAGGAAGCCATGACGAAGGTCCGCGCCATGTGCGAGCAATTTGGCCAGGATTTCGATCAACTGATGCAGAAAACCCGTGCCCGGGTGGTATTGCCGCGTTTTACAGGGGCAGTACAACTTGAAAACATGCGCAAACTGATGGCGTCGTTTCCAGCTGCCGCGGAAAAATTCAATGCGGCACTTGCTGCGGTGCCAGGCGAAGACTTGAATGTCCGAATGAAACAGGCTGAAGACGCCTTTCACAGCGGCTACGCCCGGGCTGCCCACCAGATGATCAGTACCTTGCCCGAGGAACGCCGTGCCGGACTTGATGCGCTGCGTACCGAGGTGCTGGCACGCTACAAACGCGGTGAATCGTTGGCACAGATGGATCTTGCCGGCATCACTCTGGCTGGGGAGGATCTGAGTGGAGCGGATTTCAGTGGAGCCTATCTGGAATTTGCCAATCTATCCGGTGCCAACCTGAGCGGAACCAACTTGAGTGGCGCTATCCTTGCGAAAGCGGATATGAATGAAGTCGTACTGGATGGGGCGAATCTGAGTGGTGCCTGTCTTGGTAAGGCGAATTTATACGGTGCGCGTGGAGATGGCTTGAAACTCGAGCGTGCAGTTCTGAGTGAGGCGATACTGACCGGTTCGATATTTGTGCGCGCTTCGTTAAGCGATAGCCAGATATTGAACGGTGATTTCTCAAATTGTGCATTCAAGGATAGTCGCATAGACAATGTATTGTTTTACGAGTGCAACCTGAAAGAGACAAATTTCGAGGGCAGCGAATTCAGCAAGGCACTATTCGTTCAGGGTCAGGGAATGCGAATCAATCTTTCGCGTACCCACGGCACGGGGCTTCTGTGCGTGAATATAGGGCTTGAAGGCGCGATATTTCGGGATGCCAGGCTCCCCAATCTCAGGGTGGTGGGTGAAAGTACACTCAAGGGGGCGGATTTCACTCGCGCCAACCTGCAGGGCTCGAATCTGCGTGCACTCGATATGGAAGAGGCACATTTCGAGCAAGCCATCCTCGATGGCTGTGAGATGAGTGATAGCAACCTCAGTGGAGCGAAGTTGACTGGTGTTTCGGCAGTGCATGCCCTGTTCATGCGCACGAATTTCGAAGCCGCAGACTTGTCGCGAATCAATGGCATGGAAACCATGCTCAACAAGGCCCGGCTGGTCAACGCAAATCTCGAGCATTCGAATTTCTATGGCGCCGAATTTCTGGGCGTGACGGTCGGCGATACCCGCTTCGGGGGTGCCAACCTCAAACTCACCAAGCTCAAGGACTGGCATCCATGATGACCCGGCTGGAGCTTGAACAAGCGGTCCGTGGTGGCGAGATCATCAAGGATGAGGATTTTTCCGGAGCCGATCTGGCCGGTGCCGTGTTGGCTGGAGGAATATTTCATGATGTGTGTTTCAACAAGGCTGATTTGAGCGGGGCATCATTCCGCGAGTCGATTCTCGAACACACGACATTTACCGGGGCCAAAGCCAATGATATCGATTGCTCGAACGCCATTTTTGTAGATTGCGATTTTTCAAGCGCGATGTTGAAAGAAGCCAAATTTCATTTTACCCAGTTGACGGGCCCCAGGTTCTGCAAAGCGGATATGACCGACGCTTCGTTGGTCAAGGCGGTCTTGTACGAAGTGGACATGAGTGGTGCGAGGTTAGACAGTGCGGTGCTGGATCGAACTGTCCTGTTCAATGCCAGACTGAATGCAGCGGACATGCGCAATGTCAAATTATCCAGTGCAGTGCTCATGGGAGCGGATTTAACCGGTGCCGAATGCAGCGGGTTAAGCGCTGTCCAGACCTTTTTCCAGGACAGCATCATGACTGGCCTAGACCTTTCCGGTTTGAGCATTACCGCATCGCAGTTACGTAATTGCAAACTGACGGGTGCGCGCCTGATACGGGGCAATTTTGAGCGCAGCGGATTCATGGGAGCGGATCTGACGCAGGCGGATCTGACAGGTGCCAACCTGGCCAATACCGTATTTTCAGGCGCGATTCTGATGCAGGCCAACTTCACCGGTGCGACCCTGACCCAGGCGCATTTCCAGGAAGCGAAACTGCAGGATGCACATTTCGATGGGGCAAGACTGGATATGTCGGGTTTCAACAAGGCTGACTGTACGAAGGCTTCATTCCGTGGGGCCGATCTGACTTACGCGGATTTTTCCCATGCCGTACTGGATGGCGCGGATCTCAGTGACGCCACGCTGCTGCAGGCAAAATTGCATGCAGTCTCTGAAAACGCGACGCGTTGGCCGGCGAGTAAAGCATTGGCACGAGGCACGGATCCGGATCGTCTGGAAGCGGAACAATGGCGTCCGGCAACCTGATTTTAGGAGGACATAGTATGCAAACGGCAATCAAATCCAGAAATAACCCGGGATCGGTTGATTTCATCGAGGCGCGGGTTACCGGCGTCTGTGACGGCATATACGGGCTTTCCGGCATAGCGGGGCAACTCACAGCGCGCCGCGCTGCTTCCTGTCTGTTGGAACCAGCAGCCGGCGACACGGTTTTGTCGGCACAGATCGCAGACGGCACCTGGTATGTGCTCGCAGTGTTGGCCCGTGGCGATACTGCCGCGATCATTTCCCTGCCTGAGGACAGCGTCTTGCGCAGCAACAAGGGGAGCATGACCCTGGCGGCTCAGACCCAACTCACGCTGGTGGGTGGCGAGCAGGTCTCCATCACCACTCCAGAGTTGGAGGTACAGGCAGAACGCGCTCAGGCTTCGTTCAGTGTGCTGCGCACGGCCGCCGGCTTGATAGAAACTACTGCCACCAGGGTTCGTAACGTAGCCGATCTGTTCGAGACGGTCGCAGATTGCATCCGTCAGCGTGCCGGTTCCATGTATCGCGAGGTCAAAGATCTCGACCATCTCAAAGCCGGACAGGTGTACTACAAGGCGGAGACGGTCATGAATCTGCGTGGCAAACATTCGGTGCTGTCGGCGGAAGGTGAAGTCAAGATCGACGGGACCCGGGTACATCTCGGTTAGGAGCGGACATGTTCGTCAATACCCAGATGGGCGGCTTGAACTTCGGGTTCCCCGATGTCTGTTTGACCCCGATAGTCGTGCCGGTACCGATCCCATATCCGAATTTCGCCACCGGGCTTTTGGCGATGCCGTTCACGGCGGCGCTCAATGTACTCAATTGCTGTATGCCGACCCACACCGTCGCTACCATGGGAACCATCAGCTTCGGGGATAACACAGGCGTGCTGCTTGGCGTACTGTCAGGCCTGTTCATGGGCCCGCACCATACGCTGATTCCGAGTTTCACGATGTTGAGCGGCGGTATGCCCACTTCACGTCTATGCAGTATGACCGCACACAATGGGTTCAGTCTGAATGCACCGGGGCTTTCCATCGTCCCCAGTCAGTTCACCACATTGTGCCTTATGCCATGAATATGGTGCTGTCAGGAAACTACAGATCCCAATTCCAAGGAGATTAAATCATGTCAGTTCAAAATCATAATGGGCTCTGGGGGGACAAGGCCGATAGTGGGAAATATTCAAATATTGAAACTGTTGATTACAGAAACAGTCATTCAAATAAGGATGGCACGCCCACTGACGACAATACGTTTGCCCATCCAGAAAACAACCCATTCAGAAAACTCAAGGATGACGGGACCTACCTGGATGACAGTACCAACGTGGATGAGATGAGTGGAGAAACTGTCGTCAACCGTATTCAGGGGAATCAATACACGTATTTTGAAGGCAGTGTGTTTTCCTTCAATTCCACCCAGGATTACAATTTTGGTAATAATTATGAAGAGAATCATGGCTGGTGTTCAGATCATGTGCCGGAATCAGAAGTATTCGTGATACCAGCATTGGGTGCAGATAATGAACGGGGACAGGGGATAGTCACCAAAACCTGGGCCAATGAATATAATTACAATTATGGTTCCAGTTACAACTGGAGTGGTGGTCCGACTGATAATGAGATCAATGATGATGGATCTCAAGGCGCAGCTCTCCCGGCGTTAAAGAAAGGAAAACTCTGTGAATACAGTTATGGTTCCGGCTATGAAGAAGTTCTGATAGACCAGAGTGGTGGCAATGCGGATACTCACTATGCGAGTACCAAACATAATGATTGGACCGCATCCAATCTGCCGGGTTGGCCAAGCGATCCAAGCGGTATTCTGGTATCCAAGGTCTTTGGAAAAACGTTTGATTATCGTAATGGCGATGCCTATGAAGTCAGAGAGGGTAATGCTGAAGAATTGGTATATGGAGATTCATATAGCACGGTACATGGAAATAGCGATGAGCACGTGTATG
>DASSKW010000066.1:0-10756 GCA_035690065.1 Gammaproteobacteria bacterium | reverse complement strand
TCTTCTTGAGCAGCAGATCGGTGCGCCGTTCGGAGATGTTGCCCAGTTCCGTGGCCGCGATTGCCATGAAGTCGGAGACGAAGGCCAGCGGTTCGGCGTGGAAGTTGCCACCCGACAGCACCTCGTCACCGAAAATCAGCGGATTGTCCGAGACGCTGTTACATTCCCGGGCCAGCACGCGGGTGGCATGCGCGAGCGTATCCCAGACCGCGCCGAACACCTGCGGCATGCAGCGCATGGCATACGGATCCTGGACCCGGTCGCAACCCTGATGCGCCTGCCAGATCTCACTGCCTGAGAGCAGACTGCGAAATAACTCGGCGACCTTGATCTGGCCGGCCATGTTGCGCACCGCATGGATGCGGACATCGAACGGGCTGTAGCTGCCGGCCATGGCTTCCACGGTCAGGGCACCGATCACGATGGAGGAGAGCAGCGCGGTGCGCGCTCGCAGCCAGCCTTCGATGGCCAGCGCCGCCGAAAGTTGGGTGCCGTTGAGCAGAGCGAGCCCTTCCTTGGCTTCGAGCTGTACCGGTTTCTGGCCTGCGGCACTCAATACGTCCGCACCTTCCAGACGCCTGCCTTGATGATGCGCTTCGCCCTCGCCGATGAGCGCCAGCGCCAGATGTGCCAATGGCGCGAGATCGCCGGAAGCGCCCACCGAACCCCTGGCGGGTATCACCGGCAGCACATCGTGATTCAGCAACGCGAGCAACGTATCTATCACCTGCGGGCGGATACCGGAATTGCCAATCGCGAGACTGTTGGCCTTGAGCAGCATGATGCGGCGCACCACCGTGGCAGGCAGGGTTTCACCCACGCCGCAGGCATGGCTGCGCACCAGGTTGTATTGCAACTGGATCAGTTTGTTGCGCGAGATATGCTTGCGTGCCAGCGCACCGAAACCGGTGTTGATGCCGTAACAGACCCGTTCCGTATCGATGACGCGGCGTACGGTATCGACGCTGGTCTGCATCTGCTGACGCGCAGCGTCGGACAAGGTCACGTGTGGTCGCGCCTGCTCGAAACCGGCAAGGGTATCGAGATTGAGGTCGGCTCCGGTAAGCGATAGTTCGGTCGTCATGTCCGTTTTCCTTTGAAGAAGAGCGCGCTGGGTTTCAACCCGCCCAACTGGTAAGTGAGAAATTCGGGCGCGGGCAAGTCCCAGACGCTGAAATCAGCGTGATGTCCCGGTGCCAGCCCACCGATCTTACCGGATCGGCCGAGCGCACCTGCCGCATGCAGGGTGACACCCAGCAGGATCTCCGCCGGTGTGAGTCCGAACAGGATGCCGGCCATGTGCATCGCGGCAAGCAGGCTGGCGACCGGGGCGGAGCCGGGATTGAGATCGGTCGCCACTGCCATCGGAACCTTGTGCTTGCGCAGTAACTCAATCGGAGGTTTCCTGGTCTCGTGCAGGAAATAGAAAGCCGCCGGCAGCAACACCGCGATCGTGCCGTGCATCGCCATGGCAGCTATGTCAGTTTCGTTGCTGTATTCCAGATGATCGCAGGACAGGGCGCCGGACTCTGCCGCCAGCGTGGTCGCCCCCATATTCGAGAGTTGGTCGCTGTGCGCACGTACTTGCAGTCCCAGTTTGCGGGCACGTTCAAACAGGCGCTGCAAGTCGTCGCACGTGAAGGCGATGTGCTCGACGAAGATATCCACCGTATCGGCGAGTTTTTCTTCGGCCACCGCCGGCAACAGTTTTTCGATCACTTCATCGAGGTAGTCTTCGCGACTGCGGCCCTTCGGCACCGCGTGTGCGCCCAGGAAAGTGGCCGCGATGTCCATGTCGATGTGGCGGCGCAGATTGCGGATCGCACGCAGCATCTTGAGTTCGTTCTGCATATCGAGACCGTAACCGCTCTTGATCTCGACGCAGGTGACGCCTTCGTCGCGCAACGCCTGCAAGCGGGGCAGGGTCTGTTCCACCAGTTGCTGTTCACTGGCGGCCCGCACTGCTGCAACCGTGGTCTGGATACCGCCACCGGCGCGGGCGATCTCGGCGTAGCTAGCGCCGTTCATCTTGAGCACGTGCTCGGCCATGCGGTCGCCGGCGTACAGCGCATGGGTATGGCAATCCACCAGACCGGGCAGGATGAACTGGCCGTGTGCGTCGAACACTTCCCGGGCCGGCGTATCCTCGGCCACGCCCAGGGCCGCGATCCGGCCCTCGCTAACCGCCAGCGTACGTGCCGCCGAGACCGCAGCATCCTGGGTCAGCGGGTACAGACGGGCATTTTTGACTAACAGGTCATACATCGCTGTTCGCGGCGGCTTTAATCTGGGAACATAAAGAGATGCACACGCGCCTCACCTTCAAATATATGCTCACGCCGGAAGGCATCCGCAAGGATTGCCTGCTCAGCGTGGACGAAAACGGCATGATAACGGCTATAGAGCCGGCCGCCGGCCCCGTGGACGGTTATTTTGCCATCCCGGGCATGTCCAACGCGCACAGCCATGTGTTCCAGCGCGCACTTTCCGGTTTCGGAGAAGTCCCCAGCGGCGAGGATTCGTTCTGGAGCTGGCGCGAGGCCATGTATCGTCTGGCCCGCCAGGTCACGCCGGAGGACATGTTCGCGATCGCGCATGAAGCGTTCCTCGACATGCTGCGCGGCGGGTTCACCAGTGTCGCCGAATTCCATTATCTGCATCACCTGCCGGACGGACGGCCCGGTCCCGAGATGGCGCAGGCCGTGATCGACGCGGCGCGTGCGACGGGTATCCACCTGGTGCTGCTGCCGGTCTTGTACCGCCGCGGTGGATTCGAACAGCCTGCAGGTCAAGCACAGCAGCGTTTCGTGCACGCCAGACTGGACGAATATTGCCGGTTGCTGGAACAACTGCAGGGCGTGAAGCTGGGTATCGCGCCGCATTCATTGCGTGCAGTAGAGCCTGAAGTACTGTCGCGTCTGCTGGCGCAGGCGGGGCGGGTGCTGGGCAAGCGGTTCCCGATCCACATCCACATCAGTGAACAGCGCCGTGAAGTGGAGGAATGTGTGGCCAGGTACGGCTGTACTCCGATCGAATTGCTGGCGCGCAACGTGCAACTGGATTCAAGCTGGAATCTGGTGCATGCGACGCACGCCAGTGAGACGGAGTTGCAACTGATGCGCGAGCGCGATACGACGGTGGTGTTGTGCCCGATCACCGAAGCCTATCTGGGTGACGGCTTGTTCGCGGCTGTTGAATTCGTCACGGCAGGCGGACGTATCGCGATCGGCTCTGACAGCAATTGCCGGATCGACGCGGTGGAAGAATTGCGTTTGCTGGAATACGGGCAGCGTCTGCGTCAGGAGCGGCGCGCCCGATTGGCGAATCGCGACGGTCTGGGTCTGCCGCTATGGCGACAAGCGTGCGCCGGTGGTGCAGCTGCACTGATGGAACCGGTGGGCGCTATCGCGGTCGGAAGACGTGCCGATCTGGTGGTGCTGGATGAACAGGCGTCACCCTGGTTGGGACACGATATCTCGACCTTGCTGGATGCGTTCATCATCGGCGGCAGTCGTCAGGATATCGGGGCGGTGTATGTGGGCGGGCATCGCATAGTGGACCACGGCACAGTGAAAGGCGATACGCGCAGCGCCCAGACGTTCGCACGCACGGTGTCCCGACTGAATGCGGTCTGAGAGGTAGCATGAAGATAAAACCTTACGAAGTGCGTGAGCCGATCGCAGACGAAACGCCGCTGCTGGTCAGCATCCCGCATACCGGGGTGTATCTGCCGGAAGCGATCGCCGCGGACTTCGCTTCCGATTACATCCGCAGCCTGCCGATGACCGACTGGCATCTGCACGAGCTTTACGATTTTCTGCCGACGCTCGGCGTGACCACGATCTTCGCCACCTACAGCAGGTTTGTCGCAGATCTGAATCGCCCCCCGGATAACACACCCCTGTATCCGGGCCGCTTCGAGACAGGCTTCGTCGCGCTCAAGACCTTCTGGGGTGAAGAGATCTACCGTACCCCACCTTCCGAAACAGAGATCGCACGGCGTCTGGAACTGGTGCATGCGCCGTATCACGCCAAACTGCGGGAGTTATTGCAAGCGAAGATCGAAAGATTCGGGCATGCAGTATTGATCGATGCACACAGCGTCGCAACACGTGCCAATCAGGTGCATGCGGCACTCACGGACGATATCTATCTCGGCGACCGGGACGGTACCAGCAATAGCGGTTGGCTGACGCAAACCGTGGAGACTGCGTTTCGCGCGCAACAGCTGAAGGTCGTGCGTAACAATCCGTACAAGGGCGGCTATATCACGCAGCATTACGGCAGCATGGAGCACGTTGAGGCGTTGCAGATCGAGATGCGCTGGGGATTGTATATGGACGAACAGGATCCGGCCGGTGCCTTGCAGCATCCGGCTTTCGCAAAGTTGAAAGCCACGCTGGATACTGTCTGTGGCACAGTCATCGCTGCCATACGCCATCAACAGCACTGACGCTCACTTTCCTGTCATTGCGAGACGCTGATTTCCCTGTCACTGCGAGACGCCCACTTTCCTGTCATTGCGAGCGGAGCGAAGCAATCCGGTATTCATTCCGCGGTCGTTTCAGGTTACCGGCTTGGCGATGACAATATTTATCGCACCAGGATCGGTCTAACCGGGTTCATCGCCTAAGGCTTCACGAACTTCAGCGTCATGCGGTCGGATTCGCCGATCGCTTTCATCTTTGCATGTTCACTGTCCGGACCAGCCAGGTCCGGCGGCAGGCGGTGGACGTTGATGTCTTCCGGATCTTTCGGGTTCGCATTGATCTCGGAGACGCCTTCCAGCCGGAATCCTGTCCTGAGTGCCAGCGCGATCATGTAGTCTTCAGGGATGCGATGCAGGGCCTTGGAACTGGTCTCGGCATCTGCAAACGGTTTGGCACGATGCTCGACGATGCCGAACACACCACCGTGCTTGAGGACGTTGAAGGAAGCCTCGAACACCTTGGCAAGGGTCTGCGGATCGTTGTTTAACCAGTCATGTGTGTTGCGGAACGTGAGCACCATATCTGCCGAGTCGTCCGCGCCAAGTGTCACCGTCCCGGGGGGTGCGAACGGGGTCAGCTTCACCTTGCCGAACACCGCCGGATCAGATTTCAGTTTGGCACTGAAACGGCCTGCCATGCGTTGCATGAATTTGCTGCTGCTGTCGAAGGGCGGGGCAGCCTCGATCAACTGGCCGTGTTCGTGCAGTACCGGCGCGAGAATCTCCGTGTACCAGCCGCCGCCGGGCGAGAGTTCGATCACCGTCATGTCGGGCTTGAGCCCGAAGAATTCCAGGGTCTGGATCGGATGGCGATATTGGTCGCGGGCCTTGTTGGTGTCGGAACGCCAGCTGCCCGCGACTGCCTGATGCAGCAATGCGTCCACTCCGGGAGCGGGTGCTGCACTGGCGACCCCGAACAACAGTGAGCTGCCGAGCAGCAGGCAGGAAGTCGCAAAAGCACGTGTAGTCATGGCGGGAATCTCCTGTCGAACAGGGCCTTACTATAGCGCGGACTCGGCGTGAGCCCCGAATTGTGGTAAAAAGTGCGCCTTTGCCCGCCTAACTCAAGCCTCAGGAACCCGGTCCCGAATCTCCATGAGTCACGAAAAATTCAAATTTGTCCTGCAATCCAGCCGCATGGTCACGTCGCGGGTACGTCAACTGAGTTTCAAGCGTGCCGACGGCGCGCCGCTGCCGTATGTGCCGGGCCAGTTCATCACCCTGCATATGCCCTGGCAGGACATGGAATTGCGGCGCAGCTACAGCGTCGCGACCATTCCGGGGAGTGTGGACGAGATCCAGATCGCCGCCACCTACGTCGAAGATGGGCGCGCGACCCGCATGTTGTTCGACATGCTGCCGGGTGCCGAGGTGGATGCCACCGGGCCGTTCGGGCGCTTCGTGTTGCGTGACGATCCGCCGGCGCGGTATCTGTTGATCGCGACCGGCACCGGCGTCTCGCCCTATCGTGCGATGTTGCCGCAACTGCACCAACTTCTGGATAGCAAGAACTACCAGGCGACGTTGATGCTCGGTGTGCGCAGCCCGGATCAACTTCTGTTCGGCGAAGATTTCCTGGCCTTGACGCGCAAGAATCCCGCTTTCCAGTTCATCGCCAGCTACAGCCGGATGCTTTCCGATTCGCCACAACCGCATGAGCGCAAAGGCTACGTGCAGGATCACCTCATGGAACTGAATCCCGATCCAGGGCACGACATCGTATATCTGTGCGGTAATCCGGACATGATCGACAGTGCAGTAGAGCGGCTGAAAGCCATCGGCTTCGACAACCACAATCTGCGCCGTGAGAAATACGTCTCGTCCAACTGATGTCCCTGCGGGTGTAGAATCCCGGGATGGATATGATCATCATCAAGCGGATGAGCAGTTCCCATGACTGAGGATAGCGGCTCCAGACAGCTTGAGCTGCTGAAATTCCTGGTCGAGCAATCATCAGTACGCTGGGAATGGTCGGCGGCGCGTTCGTACCTGAATTCCGAGCGTACCCTGGGAATCCTGATCCATACTGCGCTGGCATTGATGATCTTCGGTATCGCCATCGACCGGTTTGGCCTGTTTGTACATCGGCTGCCATGGCTGGCGGCACATGGATTGCCGGATACCCCAAGTTGGGAAAGCGTGATGCTGATCTCGCTTGGAGTACTGCTGGCATTGGTTGCCGGCGTGCGCTATCTGTTTTTCATTTCCGCTTATAGCCACAATCGGCATATGCCGTTGCGTGGTGGCGCGTTTCTGCCCCCGATTTTTGCATTACTGTTTGCTGCCTATGGTGTTGCACTACTTGTCGTAATTCTGGTTCATTAAATATTCCCGGGTAGCAGCTTATCCAGGAGGTTGACGTTGTCAGAGCAAGATACTATTGAGCAGATAAAACTGTTGCAGCAACAGCTTCTTCAGCTGTCAGCCGAACGCACTTACATGAATACCGAGCGCACCTTGTCGGTATGGGTTCGTACCGCTCTGGGGATGATGATCTTCGGCATCGCCATCGATCGCTTCGGGTTGCTTCTGCATGGACTGCCATGGTTGCCACATGAATCTGTCCATCGACTCACCTTGTCAACCTGGGGTGGCGCGGTACTGGTAGCATTGGGAGTCCTGATGGCATTGACGATGAACATCCGCTTCCTCGGCTATGCCAGGATTTATCGTCGCAGCCATGATTGGCCGGTAAAACATGGTCCGTACCTGGCTGCCAGCTTCGCATCACTGGTGGCCGTATTCGGTATCGCGTTGCTGATTATCCTGCTGGCCTTTATCTGACGGAATCCGGGATAAGAGGTTATCCATGTGGATCGATCTTCGATCGGGGGCCTTTAGAGATCATGCTCAGGTTTTCAGGCGTCGATATTTGATGCGATGCGGTTGATCTGCGTCGGCACCGAGACGCCGCTTGCGGTCGGCCTCATAGTTCGCGTAGTTGCCTTCGAACCAGACCACTTTTGAATCACCCTCGAAGGCAAGGATGTGAGTGGCGACGCGGTCCAGGAACCAGCGATCATGCGAGATCACCACGGCGCAACCGGGGAAGGCGAGCAGGGCTTCTTCCAGAGCGCGCAGCGTCTCGACATCGAGATCGTTGGTCGGTTCGTCGAGCAACAGGACATTGCCGCCGCTCTTCAGTACTTTCGCCAGATGCACGCGATTGCGTTCACCGCCCGAGAGTTGTCCGATCTGCTTCTGTTGATCCGTACCCTTGAAGTTGAAACGGCCGACGTAGGCGCGTGAGGGGGTCTGGTAATTGCCGACGATCAGGATGTCCTGGCCGTTGGAGATCTCTTCCCAGACCGACTTGCTGTTGTCGAGTGTATCGCGCGATTGATCTACATAAGCGAGTTTCACGCTCGGCCCGACACGCAGTTCGCCCGCATCCGGTTTTTCCTGGCCGACGATCATCCGGAACAAGGTAGTCTTGCCGGCGCCGTTGGGGCCGATCACGCCAACGATACCGCCGGGTGGCAGGTTGAACGACATATCGTCATATAAAAGCGTCTCACCGAAACTCTTGCGCAAGCCATTGGCTTCGACCACCACGTCACCGAGCCGCGGACCCGGTGGGATGTAGAGATCCTGGGTCTCGTTGCGTTGCTGGAATTCCGCCGAGGATAATTCCTCGAAGCGCGCGAGTCGTGCTTTGCTCTTGGCCTGACGACCCTTCGGATTCTGCCGCACCCATTCCAGTTCCTGTTTCATGGCCTTGATGTGCGCGGTCTCCTGGCGCTCCTCGATCTCGAGACGTTTCTCTTTCTGTTCCAGCCACGATGAATAATTACCCTGCCACGGGATGCCGTGACCGCGATCGAGTTCCAGGATCCAGCCCGCCACGTTATCCAGGAAGTAACGGTCGTGGGTCACAGCGACCACGGTGCCGGAGTATTCCTGCAGGAAACGTTCCAGCCAGGCGACCGATTCCGCATCGAGGTGGTTGGTCGGTTCATCGAGCAACAGCATGTCCGGTTTGGACAGCAACAAACGGCATAACGCCACACGCCGCCGTTCGCCACCGGAAAGCTTGCTGACATCCGCATCCCAGTCGGGCAGACGCAAGGCTTCGGCGGCGACTTCGAGCACGTGATCCAGATTCTCGCTGCCGCTGGCCTGCAGGATGTTTTCCAGCCGCGCCTGTTCGGCGGCGAGCTTGTCGAAATCCGCGTCGGGCTCTGCATAGGCCGCATACACCGCATCGAGTTTCTGGCGCGCTTCCATGATCTCGCCCAGGCCATCCTCGACATTGCCACGCACGCTCTTGTTCGGATCGAGTTGCGGTTCCTGGGGCAGATAGCCGATCTTGGTGCCGGCCAGCGGGCGCGCTTCGCCGTTGATCTCGGTATCGACGCCGGCCATGATGCGCAGCAGGGTGGATTTGCCGGAACCGTTCAGACCCAGCACGCCGATCTTGGCGCCGGGGAAAAAGGACAAGGAGATATCGCGCAGGATCTCGCGCTTGGGCGGCACGACTTTGCCGACGCGGGTCATCGTATAAATATACTGAGCCATAGTTTCTGCAGCGTCCGGGAAAAGATGAATTTGGAGCAGGATTATCCGGGAAAGTGACGACGTCCGCCAGATGTAAATTCCAGTGTCGTCACTGCGAGCGCAGCGGAGCAGTCTCGACAATCGGATTGTTGATGTTTTGTGGCACTTTGACCTGTCTGGTCCCGCCATGCACGGCTTTTGTCAGCCGGTACCCTTGGTCTTGGTGTAACCGGGTTTGGCGTTCTGTTCGATGAAGCTGATGATCTCGCCGGCGATGTCGAGTCGAGTGGCGGATTCAATACCTTCGAGCCCAGGTGAGGAATTGACTTCCAACACCAGCGGCCCCTTGGCGGAGCGGATGATGTCCACACCGGCGACGTTCAAGCCCATCACGTGAGCGGCCTTGATCGCCATGGTACGTTCCTTGGCGGTGATGGTGACGGACTTGGCACTGCCACCACGATGCAGATTGGCACGGAACTCGCCTTTGCGAGCCTGACGTTTCATCGACGCCACTATCTTGCCGCCGATCACGAAGCAGCGGATATCGCTGCCGCGCGATTCCTTGATGAATTCCTGTACCAGGAAATGCGCGTCCAGTCCGCGGAACGCATCGATCACGCTCTCGGCTGCCTGCCGGGTTTCCGCCAGCACCACGCCTTCACCCTGGGTGCCTTCGATCAATTTGATGACGGCCGGTGCATTACCAACCAGCGCCAGCAGGTCGTCGGTATCGTCCGGCGAATGTGCAAACCCGGTCACCGGCATGCCGATACCCTTGCGTGAGAGCAGTTGCAAGGAGCGTAGTTTGTCGCGGGCGCGGCCGATGGCGACCGATTCATTCAATGAATACACGCCGATCATCTCGAACTGACGCAACACGGCCGTGGCGTAAAAAGTTACCGAAGCACCGATACGCGGGATCACCGCATCAAAACCTTCCAGTTTGCGGCCCTTGAAATGGATCTCCGGTCTGGCGGCTGCGATGTTCATGTAGCAGCGTAACGGGTCGATCACGAACATGTCATGTCCGCGCTGCATACCGGCTTCCACCAGCCGTTTGGTGGAATACAGGCGCGTGTTACGCGACAGGATGGCGATCTTCATGTGACGCTTGCGATTCATGCGGGCGGTTCCTGTCGGATTACTGTGTTCACTCTTCGTTGTCATTGTCAGCATCGCTTTCGATATCGCCCGGCTCGCGACCACCACCGAGATAAGAGGCATCCGGGTCCACCCACAAGCGGCCAGCCATCGCGGTACGACCGATCAACAGCCGGAAGCGCATGGTGTCGCGATCCGTGAGCGTGAGCTCGATCGGCCAGGTTATTCCGGCGAGCGTCACCGGGGTGAGGATGACCGGACGCAATTCGCGGTGGCCGCCTGAATCTGTCACCCAACGTTCGTCGACTACAGGCGCCTCGCAAAACGTCTCGGGCGAAGCTTGTAATTGCAATAGATGGATACCGAACCGGATCATGCGGATACCATCGCGAGTGAACGGTTCCAGGGCGAACGCATGCAGAGCGGAGGTGCGCGCGCCGGTATCGATCTTGGCCTTGACGCGACGGATACCGAGTTCCGGCAGTCTGGCCCATTCCCGCCAACCTACCTGGATGCGTTTGACGCTGACGCTATCGGGCATGGAGACGAGCCTTCCTTGTGGATTGTTGAAAAAGGCCATGTATGCTGCGCTTTCCTGCTTCGCACTCATGTCCAAGGCAGGTATCCTACCTGCCCGTTCGATGCGGTGCATCGAACCCATGGTAC
>DASSKW010000065.1:0-2254 GCA_035690065.1 Gammaproteobacteria bacterium | reverse complement strand
AGCGCGCCGTCGTGCCCAAGAGGCGGATATGGTAGTGATCAATCATCACCTGCTGCTAGCGGACATGTTGCTGAAGGAAGAAGGGTTTGGCGCCTTGTTACCGGGTGCCGATGCAGTGATCGTCGATGAAGCGCATCAACTGCCGGAAATCGCCACCCAGTATTTTGGCAGCAATCTTTCCAGCAGACAATGCGGCGAGTTGCTCGTGGATGTGCACAAGGAATACCGGGAGGTCGCTGGCGATATGCCGGAATTCGTGACCTTGCTGGAAACAGCGCAAGCAGCATTGGCGGCAACCCAGGGGATACTTGGACACGGTATCGGTCGTTTCGAGTGGCGGTCATTTCCGAATCAAATCTCCGCCCGTCAGGAGCTGGAAGTGTTTGCCGATGCACTGGGTGCGTTGCAGGCCGGACTGGAGCAGATAGCGGTGAGGTCACGAGGGCTGGAAAGTTGCCGACAACGCATGGAATCTGTCGTCCTTCGCCTGCAGACATTTCTGGATCAGGACGAAGGGACTGATTATGTCCGCTGGGTGGAACGTTATAGCCGTAATTACAGCCTTAATCTTACGCCGCTGGATGCGGCGCAGCGCTTCCAGGCCGGCATGGAACAGGGGCAATCTGCCTGGGTATTTTTGTCTGCCACCCTGTCGATCAATGGCAATTTCTCGCATTTCCGGGAACGGCTGGGCCTGGAACAGACCCAGGAGATACTGCTCGATAGCCCATTCGATTATGCGCACAACGCACTGTTATATCTGCCGCAGAAGATGCCTGATGTAACCGATCCAGGTTATACGTCAGCGGTCGTGGATACCGTACTGCCGGTTCTGGAAGCGAGTGGCGGTAAAGCGTTCTTGTTGTTCACCAGTCATCGTGCCTTGCAGGAAGCGGCAGACAGGTTACGCGGGGTGATCGACTATCCGCTGCTGGTACAGGGCGAAGCTCCCCGTCATCGATTACTGGAAGAATTCCGCGAACTGGGCAACGCAGTACTGCTGGGCACATCAAGTTTCTGGGAAGGCGTCGATGTAAAAGGCAGCGCGCTGTCATTAGTGGTGATCGACCGGCTGCCCTTCGCTTCGCCGGGAGACCCTGTATTCAAGGCGCGGCTCGATGCCTTGCGGCGCCAAGGCCGTGATCCTTTCATGGAACACCAGTTGCCATTGGCTGTCATCGCGTTAAAACAGGGTGTGGGGCGTCTGATCCGTGATGCGACCGATACCGGCGTCTTGATGCTGTGTGATCCGCGTCTGACTCGCAAGGGTTATGGGCGGGTGTTCATGACAAGTCTGCCTCCGATGCCGCGTACCCGTGATCTGGATACGGTACAGACGTTCCTATCGGAGAAATTACCTCCCGTGGCAGCGAGCAGGGTGTTGCCATGAAATTGCTGGCGCTGGACGCTGCGACTGAACGCTGCTCGGTTGCGTTATGGATTGATGGGCAGGTCATCCAGCAGGAGCGTACGCTGAATCGGGCTCATGCAGAGGTCATCCTGCCGATGGTTGGCACATTGCTGGCCGAAGCCGGGTATGCACTCAATCAGCTGGATGGGATCGGTTTTGGTCGGGGGCCGGGAGGATTTACCGGGGTACGGGTTGCGGTTTCCGTTGCACAGGGCCTTGCATTCGGTGCTGGCTTGCCGGTAGTGCCGATCTCGGATCTGGAGGTGATCGCCGCCGGGGCATTTCGTCTGCATGCGGCGCACCGTGTTCTGGTGTGTATGGATGCCCGCATGAACGAAGTGTATTGGGGGGCATATTCGGTTTCAGCAGCGGAGATACACTCGCATACCGGTGAATCGGTGGTAGCACCGGACATGGTGCAAACACCGGACACACAGACTTGGTACGGCGCGGGCACCGGATTTCTTGCATACCCTGATGCTCTGCAACGGCGACTGGGCGGCATATTGTCCGGAGTCGATGCAGAGATGTTGCCAACGGCATACGATGTCGCGACACTTGCAGCACGAGCCTATGCTCATGGGAAATATATCTCGGCGGAACAAGCGTTACCAGTCTACGTGCGAGATCGAGTAGCATGGCCTAAACCGGTATTGTAACCAGATTGTCATCTGTGCCTGTTTTAATAATCGTGTCGGCACGTTGTAGTAAAGCACATGGCAGATAAATGTATCCTGATTGTTGACGACGAGCGTCCGGTACGGGAGATGGTTGTATTCGGCCTCAAGCGCGATGGCTATCAGGTGCGCGAGGCGGCGGATTGCGCTATGGGGCGTGCTGCTA
>DASSKW010000064.1:0-39101 GCA_035690065.1 Gammaproteobacteria bacterium | reverse complement strand
ACCGTCGCATCTGCAGCCATGAACGGCGTGAAGTGCGCGCGTCGAGGGGCCGGTAGATTCCCTGTGATCGCTCCTGCGATCTCCGCCACTGCTGGGCCAGAGATGCGCAATACGCCAATCCCGCCCCGGCCGGGCGGCGTCGCGATAGCCACGATGGTGTCTCGATCCTGGGTCACGGTTGTCCGCTCGAAAAATGCGTTAAAGTCTGAAATCCATGCGCATCATAGCGGTAATCGAAGGAAACACTCCATGTCAGCCCAGGCCGTAAGATTCCCCAATGCCACCGGTCAGCAATTGGCCGGCAGGCTCGAGATGCCGGCGCACGGTAACCCGCGTGCGTTCGCGCTGTATGCGCACTGTTTCACCTGTGGCAAAGACGTGCGGGCCGCCTTCGATATCGCCCGCGCCCTGGCGATGCAGGGGATCGCGACCCTGCGTTTCGATTTCACCGGCATCGGTGAAAGCGAGGGGGTGTTCGCTGACACGACCTTCTCCACCAACGTCTCGGATCTGCTGTGCGCTGCCGATTTTCTGGCGAAGGAATACGCTGCGCCCAAGATCCTGGTCGGCCACTCTCTCGGTGGCACGGCGGTGCTGGAAGCCGCCAACCAGATAAAGAGCTGTGTCGCCGTCGCCACCGTCGCCGCACCCTCCAGCCCGGAGCACGTCGCGCGGCTGCTGGGCAGTGGCCGTGAAACGCTCGAAAAGCAGGGCGAGGCCGACATCCTGCTGGCTGGCCGCAAGTTCCATTTCAAGAAAGCTTTCCTTGACGATCTGTCGAAACATCAGTGTCGTGAATACGTGCGCCGGTTGCGCAAGCCGTTGTTGATCTTCCATTCGCCGGTGGACAAGACCGTGGATATCAGCAATGCCGCGGAAATCTTCGGCGCAGCATTGCACCCCAAGAGCTTCATCACGCTCAATAAAGCCGATCATCTGCTCTCTAATCAGGAGGATTCCGAATATGTCGGTCTCATCATCGCGGCCTGGGCCACCAAATATCTCGGCGAACTGAATCTGAAGCCGGCCCAAAGTCCCGCTGAAGAAGGCGAAGTGATCGTCCATATCAACCGGGAACATTATCGGGCGGATGTGTTTGCGGGACCTCATACCATGATCGCTGACGAACCTCGCGACGTTGGTGGAACCGACGCCGGCCCCTCGCCCTACGGTTATCTCAGCGGTGCACTCGGTGCCTGCACTGCAATAACGCTGCGCATGTATGCGGATCGGAAAAACTGGCCGCTGGAAAGCGTCAGCGTGCGGATCACACATCAGAAGATTCATGCTGAAGATTGCGCCGGATGCGAGACCAAGACCGGCAGGCTCGACAAGTTCGAACGGGAAATCGAATTAGCGGGCGATCTGGATCCTGTACAACGGCAACGGTTGCTGGAGATCGCCGACAGATGCCCTGTGCATCAGACCTTGCATTCCGAGGTGCTGATCGAAACGCACCTCAAATAGACGGCGGCGTGTCTTATTTCTTGACGTGTTGTTTGCTGTCGCGTTCGATCACGTGGTTGATGCGCCACTGCTGCGCGATGGTCAACACCGAGTTGGCGACGTAATACAGCGCCAGACCTGAGGGCAACACGGCATAGAGCACGGCGATACCGAGCGGCATCACCATCATGATCTTGCGTTGCATGTTGTCGGTGGTCGGCTGCGGACTGATGCGCTGCTGCACGAACATCACCACGCCATATACCACCGGCAGGATGTACAGCGGGTCCGGCGCGGATAGATCATGGATCCAGCCGATCCAGGGCGATTGCCTCAACTCGACGCTATACACCAGCACGTAATAGAGTGCGAAGAAGATCGGCATCTGCACCAGCATCGGCAGGCAGCCGCCCATGGGATTGATCTTCTCCTTCTTGTAGAACTCCATCATCGCCTGACTCGACTTGGCGCGATCGTCCTTGTAGCGTTCCTGCAAGGCTTTCAAACGCGGCTGCACCAGCCGCATCTTGGCCATGGAACGGCCACTGATCTCGTTTAGTTTGTAGGTCAGGAGTTTCAGCAGCAGTGTCAGTACCAGGATCGACCAGCCCCAGTTGCCGATGAACCGATGGATCTGTTCCAGTACCCAGAAAATCGGCTGGGCGATGATCGTGAGCTTGCCGTAATCGACTGTGAGCTCGAGTCCCGGAGCGACTCCAGCCAGGCGGGTCTGGAGTTTTGGGCCAAGGAATAATCTGTCGCTGAAGGTCGCACTCGCTGCGGGCGCTACAGATTGTGCTGCGGAGACTACCCCGACCAGATAATCGGCGTCACCGAGCGTCTTGCTGTAATAGAAATTCTTGTCCGTTGCAGTCTTGGAAGCTGGTTGCGGGATCGCTGCTGCCAGAAAGTAATGGTTGACGACACCAACCCAGCCACCAGCGACCTTTTCCGCCAGAGGTTTTTCTGCGAGATCCTTGAACTCATATTGCTGATAACCATCATCGCCATGCATGGCGGCGCGCTGGTAATCGTAACGGTGCACACTGAACAGGCTGTGACTGCTTGGCGTGTAATGATTCTGGAACTGTGCATAAGCCGAGCCTTGCCAAGTCTGGTCGGAATGATTCCTGATCTTGTACGTGACATCGATCTGGTAACTGCCGCGCGTGAAGTGATAGGTCTTTTCCACTTCGAGGCCGCGGGGGTCTTTCCAGTCCAGGCTTACATCGATCGTGTGCTGACCCTGCGCCAGAATGTATTCGTCGCTCGTTGACGCATACAACGCGGATTGGCCAGGTGCGATCGGACCGGAGCGTGTCTGCAGGCCTGACTGGAACAGCAAAAGATCCGCCGGAACGTTGCTCAGTACATGGACTTTGACCTGCGGGTCTTTCAGGTCCTCGGGATAATCGAGCAGTCGCGCATCGCGAATGTTCCCGCCGGCGGTATCGATATTCAGATCCAGCACGTCGGTGTGCACATGGATCAGCTTGCCTTGTGGTGCGACAGCCTTCGGCGCCACGGCAGCCGTCTGCGAAGCTGGTTGTTTGGTTGGTGTTTCTGCTTCGGGAATGGGGGGTAGCGGTGGCGCACTGGCTTCCGGCGCCTGGTTATTGGCGGCGAGTGTGGGCGCTGGTGTGGCCGTCTGATTCGGGCCGTAGTCCTGCATCCAGGCCTGATAAATCAGGAAAACGACGAAGAACCCTGCAGCGAGCAGGAAGATACGGCGGTTATCCATGATGATGTCTCGGGCCAGGAACCGGGTCGAGACCGCCCGGATGCAGGGGGTGACAACGCAGCAGGCGGCGCAGGGCCAGCCAACTGCCATAAGCGGCGCCATGGCGTTCGATCGCTTCCAGCGCATACGCGGAGCAGGATGGATAAAAACGGCAACGTGGCCCGAGCAATGGGCTTACCGCGTAACGATAGAGGTGGATGAAAAACTTCAGGACGCTGCGCATCGCTTGATTAGTTCCTGCCAGTGGCGTTCGAGGCTTTGCCGCAACCCTGCGTTGCTGGTATGGCCGGCGGCGGGTTTGGCCTGGACCACGATGTCGAGCGTGGGTAGCGCGGCACGCTGTTGTCGGAAGCTCTCGCGTACTGCCCTTTTGATACGGTTTCGACCAACCGCCCCGGCGACCGTTTTTTTGGCCACTGTGATGCCGAGCCGGGCAATATTTTCAGTCCGCACAGCATAGACATTGAAACAGGTATCCGTGATCCGGAACCCCTGACGAAAGCTTCGGGTAAATTCCGCCGGGAGATGCAGCCGGGCCTCGGCTGGAAACCCGGCACTGGGCTTGCTTAGGGGCAGAGTCTCGCCCGGCCTTTGGCGCGACGGGCATTCAGGACCAGTCGTCCATTCTTGGTGGACATACGGGCGCGGAAGCCATGGGTCCGCTTGCGACGCAGGTTGCTGGGCTGATAAGTTCTTTTCATGACGGCATCCGAACGTGATTCGTGCGCTTCCGGAACGAGGCTTGGCGCACTGGGCAAAGGCGCGATATTAGACGTGTGAATGGCCCTGATGTCAAGACGTAACACCTTGAAATAGCAATGATGTTGCCTGTGGATAAGTCCTGGCAAGCAGTATAGACTGCCGAGACTTGTCTGAATGCTGTTGGGCGGACCCCGCGGGGGCCGCGTATCGTCTTATTTTGAATCGCAGGAGTGCTCAGGAATATGCCATCGCTGTGGACGCGGTGTGTGGATCGTTTGGAACACGAGCTCTCGGAACAGGAGCTCAACACCTGGATCCGGCCCCTGCACGCTCTCGAAGATGATCAAACCCTCCGCCTCCTGGCGCCGAATCGCTACGTCATGGACTGGGTGCGCGACCGCTTCCTGCCGCGTATCTCCAACCTGGCGCGGGATCTGGCGCAGGACCGGGAGCGCCGGGTCTCGCTTGAAGTCGGCGGCCGCATCGACGAGAGCGCCCCAGACGAATCCGTACCGGCGTCCCCCGCCGGCAACCCCTTGCCGACGCCCGGAAGCGGGCTTAATCCGCTATACAGTTTCAACGGCTTCGTGGAAGGTAAATCCAACCAGTTCGCGGCGGCCGCCTGCCAGCAGGTCGCGCAAAACCCGGGCCGCGCCTATAACCCCCTGTTTATCTACGGCGGCGTCGGTCTGGGCAAGACCCACCTGATGCACGCGGTCGGGCACGTGATTCTGGAACGAAACCCGCGGGCCCGGATTGCCTACGTCCACTCCGAACGTTTCGTAAACGACATGGTGCGGGCCCTGCAGCACAACACCATCAACGAGTTCAAGCGACAATACCGGACCGTGGACGCCCTGTTGATTGACGACATCCAGTTCTTCGTCGGCAAGGAGCGTTCCCAGGAAGAATTCTTCCATACTTTCAATGCCTTGCTGGAAAGCCAGCAACAGGTAATCATCACCTGCGACCGCTATCCCAAAGAGATTGGGGGGTTGGAAGAGCGGCTGAAATCGCGCTTCGGCTGGGGCCTGACCGTCCCGATCGAGCCCCCCGAACTGGAAACCCGGGTAGCGATCCTGATGAAAAAAGCCGCCCTGGAACAAATCGTATTGCCCAGCGACGTCGCTTTTCTGGTTGCCCAGAAAATCAGCTCCAATATCCGCGAACTGGAAGGCGCTTTACGGCGGATCGTCGCGAACGCGCAGTTTACCGGCCAGCCCATCACCCAGGAGCGGGTAAAGGAATGGCTGAGAGACATTCTGGCCCGCCAGGAACGACAGATAACCCTGGAAAACATCCAGAAAACGGTTGCGGATTATTACCGGGTACGGGCTGGAGATATGCTTTCCAAGAAGCGCAGCCGCTCGATCGCCAGGCCGCGGCAAGTTGCCATGAGTCTGGCCAAGGAATTGACCAGCCACAGTTTGCCCGAGATCGGTGATGCCTTCGGGGGCCGTGATCATACGACGGTCCTGCACGCCTGTCGCAAGATCCGTGCGCTGCGGATGGAAGATCCGCGGCTTGAAGAAGATTATCAAACACTAACCCGGACACTAACCACTTGAAAACCTGTGCATAAGCCACGGGGCTGACAAACGGTTAAAGTTGTCCACAACATACGGACAGGATAAGGGCACACAAACAAGGGCTTGATAAACAAGCTTATCATCCGGTTAACACTATGAAATCAAAGGAAAATTCTGGTTTACCCACAGGCAGACGCGACTATAGTTAATACAATCTTTATTCTAAGATTCTTAAGAATATTTCAAGATATTGAGGAATGAATACATGAAATTCGAGATCTTGCGGGATACCTTCCTGGCTCCGATTCAAGCCGTTGTGGGGGTTGTGGAACGCCGTCAGACCATGCCGATCCTGGCTAATCTGCTGTTGTCGGTGACTGACAAGGCGTTGTCGATCACCGCCACGGACATGGAAGTGGAATTGGTAGCGGAGACCCAGGTGACAGCGACCGATCAGGGTGAAATCACCGTTCCGGCCCGCAAGCTTCTGGATATCTGTCGGGCGCTTCCAGAGGGCGCTGCTGTTTCGGTTGTACTCGACAAAGGCCGGTTGGTATTGCGTTCCGGCCGTAGCCGCTTCAGTCTGGCCACTTTGCCGGCGGCTGATTTTCCAGCGGTGGAAGATATCCGTGTCCAACGCAGTTTTTCTCTGCTGCAGAACCAGCTCCGCGGGTTGATAAACCGCACCGCCTTTTCCATGGCTCAGCAGGATGTCCGTTACTACCTCAACGGGCTGTTGTTCGAGACCAGCGACAAGAGATTGAGAGCAGTTGCGACTGATGGTCACCGGCTTGCCCTTTGCGACCTTGAAACCGATATGGGCGAGATGCCGGCTCAGCAGGTGATCCTGCCGAGAAAGGGTGTTTTGGAACTTTTGCGCCTGCTTTCGGATACGGAAGACGCGGCCAATGTCGAACTGGGTACAAATCACGTTCGCGTCCAACTTCCAGGACTTCGCTTCACATCGAAGCTCATTGACGGCAGATTCCCGGAATATGATCGGGTGGTTCCCAAGGGCGGGGACAAGATTATCACCGTTGAACGACAGGCTTTGCGCGAGGCCCTGACCCGCGCTGCGATCCTTTCGAATGAGAAATACCGCGGGATTCGCCTTAATCTTGGTGACAACAGACTTCGGATCCAGGCGCATAACCCTGAACAGGAAGAGGCTGAGGATGAGGTTGAAGTCCAATACCAGGGCGCGGAGCTCGAAATCGGGTTTAACGTCACCTACTTGTTGGATGCCCTGGCTGCGCTGAATTCGGAACAGGTCATCCTGACCATGACGGACTCCAACAGCAGCTGCCTGATTCAGGCGCCCGAAGGCCAGGATTGCCGTTATGTCGTCATGCCCATGCGGCTCTGACCCAGGGTCACCATGGGGCTGATCAGCCTCACGTTGCAGGATTTTCGGTGCTTCGCCCAGGCTGAACTCGTGTTTTCACCCCAGACAAACCTGGTTTGGGGTGAGAACGCATCAGGCAAGACCAGCGTTCTTGAGGCAATTTTCCTGGTTGGCCGTGGCCGCTCGTTCCGTACCGGCCAACTTGATCCCGTATCGCGTTTTGGAAGCAAAGGGTTCCAGGTGGTTGCCCAGGTTGCTGCGCCGTTTGGCACGACACCGGTCGGTTTGGCGCGCCAGCATGGGAATCTCAAGGCGAGAATAGGGGGACGCCCGGCGGCGGGCCTGGCCGAACTTGCCGAAACCCTACCCGTGCAGCTTGTGGACAGCCAGGCGCACCTGCTTGTGGATGGCAGCCCCCGATACCGGCGACAATTTCTCGATTGGGGCGTGTTTCACGTGGAACCAGGCTTTTTTGCTATTTGGCAGCGTTATCAACGTGCGCTTCAGCAGCGGAACGCCTTATTACGGGGTGGAAGGCCGGCAAGGGAGATAGCTCCCTGGGACAGCGAACTGATCAGCTCGGGGGAGTCACTTGACCTGTTCCGGCGGCGTTATTTGAATGGGTTTTCTCAAACAGCCGAGCGCTGGTCCCAAGAGGCGCTTGGCGAGTTGGCGGTCAGTCTTGAATACCGTCCGGGTTGGCCTGAAGGCCAGAGCCTTGCTGAAGCCCTGGTAATAAACCGCGAACGTGACCGGCAGCAGGGCGGCACACAAACCGGTCCGCATCGGGCAGATATCCTGATCAAGGTCGATGGCCGTCCTGCCAGGGACCGGATTTCCCGGGGACAGGAAAAAGCCCTGGCAGGGACCCTGTTGCTTGCCCAAACAGCGGTTTATCGGGCAGCGACAGGCAGGGCCTGCGTCTTGTTGCTGGATGATTTGCCCTCCGAACTCGATTCCGGGCACTTGGGACGCTTTGCCGGGCAGGTCATCGCGACGGGTGCGCAGACAGTGATTACAGCCATCGATAATGACAGTTTGCCGGACACGATGCGGTCCAGAGTGTTCCACGTGGAACAGGGAATGATCACTCAAATGGTATAATGGTCCATCATTTTGGAACCCCTCAAATGGCTGACACAAAACGCTACGATTCCAGCAATATCAAGGTCTTAAAAGGACTCGACGCGGTCCGCAAACGGCCCGGAATGTACATCGGCGACACCGATGACGGGACCGGGCTGCACCACATGGTGTTCGAGGTGGTGGACAACTCCATCGACGAGGCCTTGGCCGGGTATTGCAACGAAATCAGCGTGACCATCCACGAGGACGAATCCGTTACGGTCAGCGATAACGGCCGCGGAATCCCGGTGGATCTCCACAAGGAAGAGGGCCGGTCGGCAGCGGAAGTCATCATGACCATCCTGCATGCCGGTGGAAAATTCGACGACAACTCCTACAAAGTCTCGGGCGGCCTTCACGGCGTGGGGGTTTCCGTGGTGAACGCCCTGTCAGAACACCTGCATCTGACCATCAAGCGGGATGGCAAGCTCCATGAGCAGGACTACCGCGAGGGGGAGCCCCAATATCCGCTCAAGGTTATTGGCGATGCGGAAGGCAGCGGCACCGAGATCCGGTTCAAGCCCAGCGCGAACATTTTCACCCATATCGAATTCAGCTACGACATCCTGGCGCGACGGTTACGCGAGTTGTCATTCCTGAATTCCGGCGTACGCATCCTGCTGCATGACCAGCGCAACGATAAACGCGATACGTTCCAGTATGAAGGGGGTATCAAGGCGTTCGTCGAGCATCTGAATCGCAACAAACAGGCGCTGCACGGCACAGTGTTCCATTTCCTCAACGAGCGCGATCGCGTCACGGTCGAAATCGCGATGCAATGGAACGACTCTTATCAGGAGACGGTTTATTGCTTCACCAACAACATCCCACAACGGGATGGCGGGACGCATCTGGCCGGATTCCGCGCGGCGCTCACGCGCACCATCAACAACTACATTGAAACAGAAGGCCTGGCGAAGAAGGAAAAGATCCCGATGACCGGCGACGATGCGCGCGAAGGACTCACCGCGATCATCTCGGTAAAACTGCCGGACCCGAAATTCTCGTCACAGACCAAGGACAAACTGGTTTCATCCGAAGTCAAAGGCGTAGTCGAGTCGCTGATGGTGGAGCGGTTGCAGGAATTTCTCCTGGAAAAACCCAGCGAAGCCAAGAACATCGTCGGCAAAGTCATCGATGCGGCGCGGGCACGAGAAGCGGCGCGCAAGGCGCGCGAGATGACGCGCCGCAAAGGCGCACTTGATATCGCCGGCTTACCGGGCAAGCTTGCGGATTGTCAGGAACGAGACCCCGCACTTTCGGAATTATTTCTGGTGGAGGGTGACTCTGCAGGCGGTTCCGCCAAACAGGGGCGCGATCGCAAGTATCAGGCGATCCTGCCGCTCAAGGGCAAGATACTCAACGTCGAAAAAGCACGCTTCGACAAGATGCTGTCTTCCGCCGAAGTCGGGACTCTCATCACCGCACTGGGCTGTGGTATCGGCAAGGAAGAATTCAATCCCGACAAATTACGTTATCACCGCATCATCATCATGACCGATGCGGACGTGGACGGGTCTCACATCCGCACTCTGCTGCTCACTTTTTTCTATCGGCAGATGCCGGAGCTGATTACGCGCGGCCACATTTACATCGCCCAGCCGCCACTCTACAAAGTGAAGCGCGGCAAGCAGGAACAGTATGTCAAGGATGATACAGAACTCAACAGCATGCTGCTGCGCTCCGCGATCGAAGACGCCCGCCTGCACCTGAACGACAATGCGCCAGCCATGAGTGGCGCAGCACTGGAGACGTTGGCCGCGCAATACATGGAAGTCATGGCGATGACCCGGCGTTGGGCCCGGCGATACGATGGGCGGGTGCTTGAGAAGCTGCTGTATGTTCCGGTAGTGACCACCGAGCGTTTCAGTGACCAGGCATGGTTGAGCGACTGGGCGACATTGCTGGAACAACGCCTCAATGCCGATGACGGCAGTGGTACCCGTTACAACGTGGCTGTACACAAAGACGCGTCCCGTGAAGTTCCAAGCCTCAAGATCACACGCACCCATCACGGGCTTGCCACGGAAAAGCTGATACACAGGGAATTCTTCAGCTCCGGCGAGTACAAGCTGGTCGCTGCACTCGGCACGCAACTCGATGGCCTGATCGGAGAAGGCGCACACGTGATGCGCGCTGATCGCCGCCAGGATGTGACCAGTTTCAAGCAGGCCATGGCTTGGTTGTTGGATGAAGCCAAACGCGGCCAGACAATCCAGCGTTACAAAGGACTTGGCGAGATGAACCCGGAACAATTATGGGAAACCACCATGAATACCGAGACGCGGCGGTTGTTAAGGGTCCGTGTCGAAGACGCCAACAGCGCTAGCGATGTGTTCACTACCTTGATGGGGGATGCGGTGGAGCCGCGGCGCGAGTTCATCGAGAAGAATGCGCTCGACGTCGCCAACCTCGATGTGTAATCGAACCGCTCTTAGTTAAAGCAAACCGCCGTCAGCGGCGCGGTTTTTTCTCAAGCATGATGCCGGCATAGTCAGGGCTGATCGCTTTCATCTGTGTCTCCACCCAGGTTTGGATCTCCTGGTTCACCTCCTGTGGCGATCGTCCAGCAGCATAGACGGGTTTGCCAATCCGCACCTGTACGATACCCGGGTATTTCATGAAGGCGTTACGTCGCCAGAAATCACCGGCATTGTGTGCTACCGGAATGATCGGCCGACCGGTGGCGTCCGCCAGCAAGGCCCCGCTTAACCCGTAGCGCCGCGTGGTTCCCGGCGGCATACGGGTGCCCTCCGGAAAAATCATCACCCACAGATTCTCTTCGAGTATCCGTTTCCTGCCGATTTTTAATACCTGGTTCACCGCTGAATGTCCCGATTTGCGATTGATGGCGATGGGTTCGAATGCCATCAACGCCTGGCCGAGCAGGGGTACCCACATCAGTTCCCGCTTCAGCACCCAGGCTTGAGTGGGGAAGGTGACCAGCATCGCCAGGGTTTCCCATGCCGATTGATGTTTCCAGTAGGCGATGGCTGGTTCCTGAGGAATGTTTTCCCGTCCATCGACGCGATACTCGAGGCGTACCAGATGTTTCAATAACCAGAAATTCATGTGTACCCAAAGCAGGGCAATCCGGTAGCCGAAGCGCGGGCCGAAAGGTGCCGATAAGGCCACGGGAATACAACAGACAGCCGCCGACAGGATGAAGAAGATATTGAACAACGAGGAGCGGATGAGGATGGAGATCATCGCCGTTATTCCCGCAACAGACCGGTAGCGGCTGCAGCCAGATCCGGATAGATTGCGACATCCCGGAATTCATCCGGTAACTGCCGGCTGGTCTTCAGGCCATTGCCGCTGAGCACCAGGATCGGGCGAGCCCCGGCTGTTCGAGCCGCTTGCAGATCGCGCAGGCTGTCACCGATAACCGGCACCTTGTCCAGGGGCATCTGGAAGCGCGCACCGATCTGCCACAATAATCCCGGCTCGGGTTTGCGACAATCGCAATGTTCGTCGGGGCGATGCGGACAGAAGAAGATCCCGTCCAGGTGTCCTCCCAAGGCTGCCAATGCGGCAGTCATCTTTTGATGGATACGTTCGAGCGTATCCAGATCGAACAGACCACGACCAATACCCGCCTGGTTCGATGCAACCACGACAGTGAACCCGCCGCGGTTCAATCGCGCGATGGCGTCGAGGCTGCCAGGAAGCGGGATCCATTCATCGGGAGATTTTATATAGGCGTCCGAATCCTGATTGATGACGCCATCGCGATCCAGGATAACCAGATGCATCACTCCACCTGGATGTGTGATAAATCTGCAGTGTGCAGGAACAGCTGGTTCAGGTTCTGCAGCAACGCCAGCCGGTTGTTGCGTACCGCCGGATTCTCGTCCATCACCAGCACTTCGTCGAAAAATTTATCCACGGGCGTTCTCAGCGCAGCCAGTCGCGTCAACACTTCAGCGTAATCACCCTTCTTCAAAAACGGCTGGATCTCATTTTCAAGTTTCACGATGGCGGCATGCAGCGAGATTTCCGCCGAAGTCTCAAACAGGGCGGGATCAAGCTTTCCAGCCGAGGTATCGGCTTGGCGCAGGATATTACTGATCCGCTTGTTGGCGGCGGCCAGATTGGCAGCCTCCGGCAATTGCATGAAGGCATGCACACCAGCGACCCGGCGGTTGAATTCGGATGGATTCGTGACTTCGCGTGCCATCACCGCTTCGAACACATCCTTGCGGATACCCTGCTCCAGATAGTAGCCGCGCAATCGTTCCATGAAGAAGCTAAGCACCGCCAGCAACGCGCCCTGCTCGGCCGGCTGCTTGAACCGGCTGACAGCAAGCGCAACCAGTTTTGAAAGTTCCAGCTCCAGCCGGCACTCGATGATGATGCGTAACACCCCGAGAGCCTGGCGCCGCAGGGCAAAGGGATCCTTGTCGCCACTCGGTGCCTGGCCGACAGCGAAGATTCCACACACCGTATCCAGTTTATCCGCGATAGCGAGCGTCTGTCCGATCGCACTTGCCGGCAGCCTGTCGCCAGCGAAACGCGGCAGGTATTGTTCCTCGATTGCATCAGCTACTTCGATCGATTCCTTATCATGCAGCGCGAAGTACTTGCCCATGGTGCCTTGCAGCTCGGGGAATTCCCCAACCAGATTGGATAACAGATCGCCTTTGGCCAACATCGCGGCCCGCTGTGCCTGAACCGGATCGGCACCGATCTGTTTCGCTATCGTCTCCGCAAGTGCAGCAACCCGGCGGGATTTGTCGCCATAGGAGCCGAGCTGTTTCTGGAACACCATGCGGTCGAGTTCCGGCACGCGTTCCGCCAGTGAAGTCTTGCAATCGAGTTCCCAGAAGAACGCCGCATCCTGCAGGCGTGGGGTGATCACGCGTTCGTTGCCCTGCTGCACGATTGCCGGTTGTTTCGATTCGATGTTGGCGAAGGTGATGAACTTGGGCAACAATTTGCCATCGGTGCCACGTACCGGGAAATAACGTTGATGAGTTTCGACAGTAGTGATCAGCACTTCTTCGGGGAGCGCCATGAACTGCCTGGGGATATTTCCGACTACCGATACCGGCCATTCGTTCAAGGCCGCGACTTCGTCGACTAATCCTGAATCGAGCCCTTCCGGTTTACCACCGAGTCTGGTCGCTTCGCTGACCGCCATCTCGCGGATGTGACTGGACAGGCTGCCTTCGGCATCGTTGACCCGCACATGACCACGCTGTTCGAGCAGTTTCGGATAATCGTCCGGTGAACGCAGATTGATCGGACCAGGCGCGTGGAACCGGTGACCGTATGTCTCCCGGCCGGCCGGTATCCCGAACAATTCGCATTTCACCACTTCGGTACCGAACAGCATCACGATCCAGTGGACTGGCCGTACGAATTCAGCTTCGCCTGCACCCCAACGCATGCGTTTCGGGATCGGGAGTTTCTTCAATGCGTCGGCGACGATGCCGGGCAGGAGCTCCAGGCTGGTTTTGCCTGGAATGGTCAGTGTGTATGCAAGGCGTTCGCCTTTATCGGTGGTCTTGCGTTGCAGGTTATCGACGCGGGTGCCGACCGACGCCGCAAACCCTTCAGCAGCCTTGCTGGGCTGACCGTTGCTGTCGAATGCTGCCTGCACCGCCGGACCGAGGCGTTCTTGCACGACAGCGTCCTGTCGCTCGGGCAGCTTGCTGATGCGTACCGCAAGACGGCGTGGTGAGTAGAAATAGTCTCCGTGCGCATCGGTTATTCCAGCGCTGACCAGCCCGGCCCGCACCCCCGCATAGAATGCATCCGCCAGCGTCTTGAGTGCTTTGGGCGGCAGTTCCTCGGTACCGATCTCGACCAGAAAATCCTTGCGTTCCATCAATCAGCCGCCTTGTGCAACATCGGGAAGCCCAGCGTTTCACGCGCCGCATAATAGGTTTCGGCCACGGCGCGTGCCAGCGCCCGTACCCGCAGGATGTAGCGTTGTCGCTCGGTTACCGAGATCGCCTTGCGCGCATCCAGCAGATTGAAGCTGTGAGAAGCACGCAGCACCATCTCGTAGGCTGGTAACGGCAGGCTGGCGTCTAGCAGGCGCCGGCATTCGGATTCACACCAGTCGAACCATTTGAAGAAAGCACCTGTATCGGCCAACTCAAAATTGTATTTCGATTGTTCTACCTCGTTCTGGTGGAACACGTCGCCGTAGCTGACCCGGCCCCGCGGCCCATCGGTCCATACCAGCTCAAACACGTTTTCGACGCCCTGCAGGTACATGGCCAGGCGTTCCAGTCCGTAAGTGATCTCGCCGGTCACCGGCCGACATTCGAGCCCACCGACCTGTTGGAAATAGGTGAATTGGGAAATCTCCATGCCATCCAGCCAGACTTCCCAGCCCAGACCCCAGGCGCCCAGGGTCGGCGATTCCCAGTTGTCCTCGACGAAGCGGATATCGTGAATCAGCGGATCGATCCCCAGGGCACGCAAGGAACCCAGGTACAATTCCTGCATGTCGGCCGGAGAAGGCTTGATAACGACCTGAAACTGGTAATAGTGCTGAAGACGGTTGGGATTTTCGCCATAGCGACCATCGGTTGGCC
This sequence comes from Gammaproteobacteria bacterium, assembly GCA_035690065.1. Lineage (GTDB taxonomy): Bacteria > Pseudomonadota > Gammaproteobacteria > Natronospirales > REEB76 > DASSKW01. The sequence continues at coordinate 24,662 of DASSKW010000064.1, read as the reverse complement.
GGCGCGACGGCTGCACATAGGCAGCGGACCAGGGCTCGGGACCGAGCGCCCGCAGGAAGGTCGCCGGATGGAAGGTACCCGCCCCCATCTCCATGTCGTACGGTTGCAGCAGGACGCAGCCCTGCCCTGACCAATAGGTCTGCAGGGTCAGGATAAGCTGTTGAAAGGTCAAGGTTTTATTGTCGCCCATTTGATTTGTCGGGGCGACCTGCCGCCCGGCTTGCAAGGCGGCCAAGTATAGCCTGTCAAATCACAGACTTGCACATTGTGACGCAGGCGGTGGGTGGCCGGTTGGAAACTGCACCATAATGGTGCAAACCGGATTTCCACCACCTGCGAGACCGTGGAAACGGGCGTCAGGATTTGGCACGGTTCCTGCTTATCTCAAGACAGCCCCTTATCAACCATCCCGTTTGGAGAACAGCCCCATGACTACCAAGAGCGGCAAGGACGTGATCGATCTGATCGCCAAAGAAGGCGTGAAATTCGTGGATTTCCGGTTCACCGATACCCGCGGCAAGGAACAGCATGTCAGCGTTCCCGCGCACACCGTCGATGAAGAGTTGTTCGAAGACGGCAAGATGTTCGATGGTTCGTCCATCGCCGGCTGGAAAGGCATCAACGAGTCGGACATGATCCTGATGCCGGATGCCGCATCTGCCGTGATCGATCCGTTCTTTGAAGAGGCGACACTCAATTTGCGCTGCGACGTAATCGAGCCGACTACCATGCAGGGCTATGGACGCGATCCGCGTTCGCTCGCCAAGCGCGCTGAGGCATACCTCAAGTCCACCGGCATTGCCGACACGGCTTATTTCGGCCCCGAAAACGAATTCTTCATCTTCGACGACATCCGTTGGGGTGCAGACATCAGCGGTTGTTTCTACAAGATCGATTCGCAGGAAGCCGGCTGGAATTCGGAACGCGCATATGAAGACGGCAACTTCGGTCATCGGCCCGGCGTGAAGGGCGGATATTTTCCGGTGCCACCAGTGGACGCGTTGCAGGACATCCGCTCCGCCATGTGTCTGACGCTGGAAGACATGGGACTCAAGACCGAAGTACATCATCATGAAGTCGCCACCGCCGGACAGTGCGAGATCGGTGTCAACTTCGGAACCTTGCTCAAAAAAGCCGACGAAGTCCAGGTGCTGAAGTATGTGGTGATGAACGTCGCACACGCCTATGGCAAGACCGCGACATTCATGCCAAAACCCCTGGTGGGCGACAACGGTAGCGGCATGCACGTGCACCAGTCGCTGGCGAAGGATGGCAAGAACCTGTTCAGCGGCAATCTCTATGGCGGCTTGTCGGAAACCGCGTTGTATTACATCGGCGGCATCATCAAGCATGCGCGCGCGCTCAATGCTTTTACCAATGCCAGTACCAATAGTTACAAACGTCTGGTGCCGCATTTTGAAGCACCGGTGATGCTGGCCTATTCAGCACGCAACCGTTCCGCCTCGATCCGCATCCCGTATGTGGCGAATCCCAAGAAGCGCCGCATCGAAGTCCGTTTTCCGGATTCCACCGCCAATCCGTATCTGGCATTCAGCGCCATGATGCTGGCGGGGCTTGATGGCATCCAGAACAAGATCCATCCCGGCGAAGCCATGGACAAGGATCTGTACAACCTGCCGCCGGAAGAAGAGAGGAATATCCCGCAGGTGTGCTATGCACTGGATATGGCTATCGATCACCTGGATAACGATCGTGGCTTCCTTAAAGCAGGCGGGGTCTTCACCGACGACGTGATCGATGCCTACATCGCACTCAAGATGCAGGAAGTTACCCGGCTGCGGATGACCACACATCCGATCGAATTCGATATGTATTTCAGTCTGTAACAACAAGCAAGGACGGCCGCGCTTCCCGGCGTGGCCGTCCTGGAACAACGTCATCCGTATGCAGGCCCATGTCGCCAGGTCTGGAGATATGTCTGCGGTAAACAATATCTTCCGGCTGTTCGTCGCTGTCGTATGTATCTTTTGAACTGGAGGCTACCGCTTTCCACGATTGAAAATCTGGTCCTGATATTACCTGCCGAGCGTGAGTCTTGTGACTCGGGGTCATCCCGATTCCAGGCTACAGCGTTATCATGCTTGAGGCGCGCTTGCCTCACTTTCGGTTCTGGCCTAGGCTGAAGTCATGAAACACACCGGTTTGATCATCATCCTGCTCGCGCTTGCGACGACCGGCCTGGTCCAGGCGGACCAGGTTTATAAATGGGTCGATGCCCAGGGCAACGTGCATTATTCGGATAAACCCCATCCCGGCGCCGCCAAGGTCAAAATCGCCCCTCCCCAGAGCTATGCTGCGCCGGTGCCGAATGAGGGTGTAGAAGGGGGAGATCGCCGTCCCGCGAAGGCTGATACCAAGGCCCACCATCAATATGAGGTTTCGGTCACATCACCGAAACCGGACTCGACGATCTGGGACACCCGGAGTGTCACGGTGTCGGTAAAAGTCTCCCCGGGATTGGCCCCGGGAGACATGCTCACCTTCGAGCTGGATGGCAAGCAGCGCGGGCCGTTGGCGAGTACATCGGTGACGTTTGACGACTTGGACCGCGGACAACATAGCGTGTCGGCAACCCTGAACACGGCGGACGGCCAGACCATCGAAGCTGCTCCAGTGACTTTCTACCTTCGCCAGGCCACGGTTTTTCGCGGCAAACCGCCGCAATAGTAAGCTTTTTGCACTATACTGGTGCTTATGCACAAATATGGTGCAACCAGTCCTCGCTTTATAGACAGCATAGTAGAAAACCAGACCACGGGTATCCTCTGGCTGGACGCGATGCTGACGATTCGCTATCTCAATCCGGCCGCCGAGACCTTGCTGGAGCTTTCAGGTCTGCAAGCGCTCGGTGCCGACATCGGCCACTGCCTCCCATCCGCGACCAGCCTGCTGGAGACCCTTGCGCGCGCGCGGCAGAGCGGTGAGATCTGTACCCGGAGAGAGTTGATCCTGGAATTGGGAGCGTCGTCCAGGCGCCATATCACCATGGACCTGACTGTGACGCCCATCGTCGAGAACGGGCAACAGACCGAGTTGCTGGTGGAACTGATTCCGCTCGAACGCCATCTGCATATCAGCCGTGAAGAAGAGCTGAGCACACGGCATACGGCTTCGCGCGCACTCGCGCTGCGACTGGCTCATGAGATCAAGAATCCTTTGGGTGGTATGCGCGGTGCCGCGCAATTGCTGGAACGGAAACTGGCTGAACCGCGTCTGCTGGAATATACCCGCATCATCGTGCATGAAGTGGACCGGCTGGCGTCACTGGTTGATACGCTGCTGGGGCCCAGCCGTTTGCCACAACGCATTCCAACCAATCTGCATGAACGGATCGACCATGTCATCGAACTGATGCGCGCGGAGACGGGCAACCGCATCCATTGGCAACGCGATTACGATCCCAGCCTGCCAGAGCTCACACTGGACCGTGATGAGATCACCCAGGTCCTGATCAATCTGGCTCGCAACGCCGTCGAAGCCATCGGCAACGCCGGCAACATCAGCTTCCGCACCCGCGTCGCACGACAGTACACCTTGAACGGGATCCGTCATCGACTGGTGACCCGTGTCGAAGTCATCGATGACGGCCCTGGAGTTCCTGATGCATTGCAAGCGCGGCTGTTCACTCCGCTGGTAAGCGGCAAGCCAAATGGGACCGGTCTCGGTCTTGCCATCGCCCAGGAACTGGTCAATCGTCACGGTGGGCTCATCGAATGCAACAGCGTACCTGGTAATACCGTGTTTTCAATTTTACTTCCATTCGGAAATACACATGAACAACGCCAAGTATGATATCTGGGTAGTCGATGACGACCCTTCGTTGCGGCTGGTGATGAACGAGGCGCTCGCCGAGGCTGGATATGCAGTGCGGGTCATGGTCAGTGCAGAAGAGATGTTGCAGGCATTACCCGCGTCGCGCCCGGATGTGCTCATCACCGACATCCGGCTACCCGGCGAAGACGGCCTTGTACTATTGAACCAGGTACATTCAAAGCATCCGACATTGCCTGTGATCGTCGTCACTGCACATTCTGATCTCGGCAGCACCGTCGCCGCGTATCAGGGGGGCGCATTCGAATACCTGCCGAAACCTTTTGATCTTGATGAACTGGTGGCGTTGGTGGCGCGTGCATTGCCGAGCCAGGAAGCCGGGGCCATGGTTTCCGATCAGAACGAAACCGGCGATATTCTGGTCGGCGAAGCTGCTGCGATGCAGGACGTATTTCGGGCCATCGGCAGATTGGCCAAGAGCAGCATCCCGGTATTGATAACCGGTGAATCCGGTAGTGGCAAAGAGTTGGTAGCACGGGCCTTGCATCGGCACAGTCCGCGTGCCGACCGTTCGTTCGTCGCATTGAACACTGCAGCGATCCCGGCCGATCTACTGGAATCCGAATTATTCGGGCACGAGCGCGGTGCGTTCACCGGTGCCAACGTGCGGCGTATCGGACGCTTTGAACAGGCTCATCGGGCTACTCTGTTCCTGGATGAGATCGGTGACATGTCTGCTGCCTTGCAGACCCGATTGCTGCGGGTATTGGCGGAAGGAGAATTTTTTCGTGTCGGGGGACACGAAGCGGTGAAAGTGGATGTGCGCGTGCTTGCCGCCACCCATCAGGATCTGGAAGCACGCGTCAGGGCAGGGCAGTTCCGGGAAGATCTTTACCATCGTCTCAATGTCATGCATATCCATGTGCCGCCACTACGCGCACGCCGTGAGGATATCCCACACTTGCTGCAACTGTTCATGAGCAGTGCAGCGGCCGAGCTGTCCTGTGAGCCCAAACGCCTCACCGCCGATGCGATGCAGCAACTACACGACCGGGACTGGCCTGGCAACGTACGCGAATTACGCAATATCTGCCGGCGCCTGACCCTGATGGCGCCGGGCCGCATCATCCATCGCAGCGATCTTGCAGCATTGCTGGGAGAAGCCGCGGGCAAAGACTTCACGGCAGGGGATTGGAAAGCGATGTTGCGGGATTGGGCGCGCGCACAACTGGCAAGTGGTCAGCAAGGAGTCCTTGAACGAGCGAGTAGCGATCTGGAACAGATATTGATCGACGAAGCGCTGCGCAAAGCAGGCGGGCACCGACAGAACGCCGCACGCCTCCTCGGCGTGGGACGTAACACCTTGACGCGGAAACTACAGGAGCAGGGTAACTGACAGAGTGCTCGGGGTTCAACTTGCCGCACAGGCAAGTTGTTTTTCAGTCCCGGTGTCGAGTGTCCCCACCAGTTCGGCGACATGCTTCAATCCGTGCCGGGACAGATAATCAGCGATACCGGCGTTGAGTTTTTTGCAGACCAACGGGTCATAGAACAAGGCGGTCCCCACGCCTACTGCTGCTGCCCCGGCCATCATGAATTCCAGTGCATCGTGCGGTGTCGTGATACCGCCCTGGCCGATGATAGGGATGTCATGGGCCCTGGCGACCTGATAGACCTGATGCACCTTGAGCAGCGCGATCGGTTTGATGGCCGGGCCGGACAGCCCACCCTGGATGTTGCCGATCACGGGCCGACGTGTTTCCACATTGATGCTCATCCCCATCAGGGTATTGATGACTGCAAATGCGTCTGTGCCGGCCTCGATACAGCGGCGCGCATTTTCGGCGATATCGGTCTGGTTTGGCGATAGTTTGGTGATCAGGGGCTTGTCGGTGACCTTGCGGCAGGCTGCGACGACCCGTGCCGACATGTCGGGGTCGTTACCGAACTGAACCCCGCCTTCCTTGACGTTCGGACAGGAGATGTTGATCTCGATGGCGTCGATCCGCGAGGCGTCGAAGCGGCGCGTGACTTCGATATATTCTTCCAGCGTTGAGCCGGATACGTTGGCGATGAAGCGGGTCTCCGAGAAATCCAGCATCGGCAGGATCTTGTCGACCACATGTTCCACACCGGGATTCTGCAGGCCGATGGCATTGAGCAGGCCGGAGGGCGTCTCGCTCAGACGATGCGGCTGGTTGCCCAGCCGGGGCTTGAGCGTGGTGCCCTTGAGACAGATCGCACCCGCGTCCCGGTTGGAAAAACCGGCCACGCGTGTATATTCTTCGCCGAACCCGACGCAACCCGATAACAGCACCAGCGGGGAAGCGAACTCCAGGCCGCAGAAATCGGTCTTCAACGATTCGGGCAGCGTGTCTGTCTGTTTCATAACCATTCCAAGCCGTTAGCTATGCTGCAAGTAGTCCTGTATCAGCCGGAAATCCCGCCCAATACCGGCAACATCATACGCCTGTGCGCCAATGCCGGCGCCGCCCTGCATCTGATCCGGCCACTCGGATTTGAATTGTCAGCCGCCCGGGTGCGGCGCGCCGGACTCGATTACCGGGAACTGGCGCAGGTGCACGAACACGACAACTTCGAAGCCTATCTGAATACAGCGCGTCCGGGTCGGGTGTTTGCGATTTCCACCCGAGGCCGGCAGCGCTACACGGATACGTCCTTTCAGGAAGACGACGCGATCCTGTTCGGTCCTGAAACCCGCGGTTTGCCGCAGACCATGCTCGACGCCATGCCGCCGGAACAGATCCTGCGTCTGCCGATGCGCCCTGATAATCGCAGTCTTAATCTTTCCAATGCAGTAGCGGTGACGCTCTATGAAGCCTGGCGGCAACTCGGCTTCGACGGCGGGAGTTGAGCCGTGATCATCCTTTCAATATCGCAGGCGTCTTGTTGAGGCGGACGCGACAGTTATCCGGGGTGTCTGCGATGATGAGGATGCACAGACGACGACATCCGGGATATGCGGCTGTACACTGTCGCGATCAGTCCTCCGATTTAAGCTCTCGCGACATGAGCGTTTCCACCGCAGCGCGCGGCGAAAGCCCTTCATAAAGTATCCGGTAGATACACTCGGTGATCGGCATCTCGACTTCCAGGCGCTGGGCGAGCAGGTGCACCGCTTCCGCTGCCGGCACCCCTTCCACGACCTGACCGATTTCGTGTTCGATGCTGGCGCGATCCTTGCCACCGGCAAGTGCAAGCCCCATGCGCCGGTTGCGTGATTGATCGTCAGTGCAGGTCAGCACCAGGTCGCCGAGCCCGGCAAGTCCCTGGAAAGTTTCAGCACGGGCACCCAGGGCGACACCCAGACGGGTGATCTCGGTGAGCCCGCGCGTGATCAACGCAGCACGGGCATTGGCGCCGAACTTCAAGCCGTCACTGATACCACAGCCGATGGCGATCACGTTTTTCACCGCACCGCCGGTCTCCACGCCAGCCATGTCATCCGAGGTGTAGGCGCGGAAACCCGGGTTGCGCAGGCTTTCGGCCAGGGCGTGTGCAAAGCCGCCATCGCTGGCGGCGATGGTGAGCGCGGTCGGCAATCCAGCGGCGACTTCGCGCGCGAAAGTCGGTCCCGACAACACGGCGAGCGGTACCTTTTCACCCAAGACTTCACGCGCGACCACATGCAACAGCTTGCCGCTGTCATGTTCGAAACCCTTGGTCGCCCACGCGAGGCGCAGCTCGTGCGGTGCGCATTCACGCAACTGCATCAGGGTGGCGCGGAAGCCGTGACTCGGAACCACCGCGAGCAGGTCGCTCGCCTGCGTCGTCAATGTGTGCAGATCGGATTCGACATCGAGCGTTTCGGGGAAAGCGATACCCGGCAGATAACGCCGGTTCTCGCGGTCGGCGCGCAGCGGCGCAAGTTCAGAAGCATCCACCGACCACAGTCTGACGCGACATCCGTTGCGCGCCAACAGTATCCCGAGTGCCGTGCCCCATGAGCCGGCGCCCAGGATACCGATGGATTTGAGTGCATTCATCCGGATGGTCAGTTATTGCCGGTATCACCGGCCTGCTGTGCATACAGTGCGTCGAAGTTAACCGGTTGCAGCAGCAATGGCGCCATGCTGCCCTTGAGCGTGAGATCGCTCACCACTTCGCGCAGGTAAGGGAACAGGATGTTGGGGCAATAAGTGGCGAGCAGCACAGCTTGTTCCTGCTCATTGAAACCCTTGATGGTAAACAGACCGGCTTGCTGCACTTCGACCAGGAATACGGTGCGCTGTTCAAAACTGGCTTCGGCCGTCACCTGCAACACAACCTCGATATTGCCGTCTTCAAGCAACTGGGTGTTGGTGTGCATGTTGACGGTAATCTCAGGTGTCATCGGAGTCGCAAAGACCGCCGGTGAGCGCGGCGATTCAAATGAACAATCCTTCACATAGATGCGTTGCAGCATGATCTGTTTGTCACCATTCTGTTCGCTGGTTGCTGCTGCGGCAGGTGTCGTGTTGTCGGCCATGCAAGATATCCCCGTATGATTGAGTAATAAGGAAGCTGGATCAGTTATTCAGGAGCGGATCGAGTTCGCCCTTGCGCTCCAGCGCGTAGAGTTCATCGAAACCGCCGACGTGACACTCGCCGATGAAGATCTGCGGTACGCTGCGGCGTCCACCGCTCTTTTGTTCCATCTCGACACGTTTAGCGGGATCGACATCCACCAGGATCTCTGTGTAGGCCACCTGTTTGGCGCCCAACAATGCCTTGGCCCGCATGCAATAGGGGCAGACCCTGGTGCTGTAGATAGTGACCGCTTGCATGGTTCGCTCCGTATCAAGCCTGTTCCAGTGGAAAGTTGTCGCTTTGCCAGGCACTGAGACCGCCTTTCAGGCTATGCACCTGCTGGAACCCGGCCTTGGCCAGTGCGGCTGCACGCCCCTGGCTGGTCTGTCCGTTCTGGCAGTAGATCAGGACTGGCTGCTCGCGGAACTTCTCCAGCTCCGCGATACGATCGTTGAACTCCGCGACCGGCAGATTGCGCGCGCCGATGATGTGGCCGGCGCTGAAATCCTTCGCCGGGCGGACGTCGATCACCGCGGCACCCTTGTTGATCAGCAACACCGCCTCGGCGGATGAGGTCTCCTGGAACTTGCGCATCCGTCGCCACAGGCTGTCGGCGATGAACAACGCCACGATCAAGATCGCGGCACCGATGAGGTAAGGGTGATGCTGGATGAATACAAGCAGGCGTGGCATGGGATTCGCTGGATTGGTCAAAAAATGGGCCGGTAGTATAGCAGCCACTTCGGATGCCGGCCGCGAGCGTGCCCCGCAGTGATCCGCCGACGGCCTGTTAAACTGGCCGCGTTCACGCCCCGCCCCACTGGGAGTCCGGTATTTCCGCATGGTCCGTTTCCCCCTCGTAGTTGCCGTTGCCTTGCTGGCGATATGTCCTGCCACCCGGGCCGCGGGGAGCGATGCGGCGGCGCAGCAGCACAAACTCGATCAGCTTCGTAGTCGGATCGATGCAGTCCAGACCCGCATGGACCGGGATGTGGGCCGGCGCAGCGCAGTGCAGAGTCAGCTCCGCCAGTCCGAGCGTGACATCGCCCGCGCGGCGGCGAATCTGCGTGAACTGGATGGCAAGGTGGCCGCCGCCCAGAGCCGCCTCGATACGCTGCAACATGAGCAGGCCCTCAAGCAGGCCGCGCTGGATCAGCAGAAATCGGCACTCGCTGCGCAGATCCGGGCCGCCTATGCGGAGGGGCGGGATTCGGAACTGCAACTGTTGCTGAATGCCGAAGATCCAGCCACGGTGGAACGGCTGCTGACCTATTACGATTATCTTAATCAGGCGCGCGCTGCCCGCATCCAGGCGGTACGCAGTGAACTGCAGGCATTGGCCACCCTGAACCAACAGGTCAAAGCGCAGCTCGCGGACGTGTCACAACTCCGCGATCAGCGTGCGGAGGCCCTGACCAAAATGCAGGCTGGACGCGATGCCCGCAAACAATTGCTGGCCCGCATCAATTCCGATATCCATGATCGCAACGCCGAACTCGCGCATCTCCGGCACGACGAGCAATCCATCCAGGACCTTTTAACCAACCTGCGTCAGGCACTCTCGGACATCCCGCCGGATCTGGAACAGACCCGCGAATTCGTCAAGCTACGCGGCCATCTGCAATGGCCGGTCAGCGGTAAACTGGCACATCGCTTCGGCGAACCTCTGGTCGGCAACCGGCTGCCGGCGCAAGGCGACCTGATCGCCGCCCCCATGGGCACACCGGTGCATGTCATCTCCTGGGGACGAGTGGTGTATGCGGACTGGCTGCCGCGCTTCGGATTGCTGGTGATCGTGGATCATGGCGATGGTTACATGAGTATCTACGCACATAACCAGAGCCTGTATGCACAGGTCGGCGACTGGGTACATCCGGGCCAGGTCATCGCTACCCTGGGCGATAGCGGCGGCCAGGAGCAGCCGGCGCTGTATTTCGAGATCCGGCACAAGAATTCGTCCCTCGACCCGCGCAAATGGTGTCGCGGGCGTTTGCCGAGTGCCTGAGCGGTGGAACGCGTTACCATGCACACAGTCAAAACATCAGTCGTCACTTCGAGGAATCCTGCCATGTCGTCGCGCATGCATCTCATACCGGTTGTGTTGACGGGATTGCTGGCAGTGATGCCGATCGCACAGGCGGCAACCCCGGTCACGAAAGCGGACTCGCAACCATCTGCCACTGCGGCTCAGTTGCCCTGGCAGGATGTGCGGCTGCTGGTCGATGTCATGCAACTCGTGAAACAGGACTACGTGCAACCGGTGGACGACAAGGTCCTGTTGCATAGCGCCATCCGCGGCATCCTCTCCGGCCTCGATCCGCATTCCGCATTTCTGGATAAATCCGAGTTCGAGCAGATACAGACTTTCACGACCGGAGATTTCAACGGTCTGGGCATCGAGGTGGGAATGGATCAGGGCCAGATCATCGTGATCTCGCCCATCGACGACACGCCGGCGGCGAAAGCCGGAATACAGGCCGGCGATGCGATCCTGCGCGTGAACGGCACGGCGCTGGACGGTATGGGGCTGGATCAGGCGGTCAAGCTGATTCGCGGTACAGCCGGCAGTCAGGTCACGCTCACCATCCTGCATGCGAACGCCGACAAACCTGTCGACATCAAACTCACGCGTGCCGAAGTCCACCTGAGCAGCGTCAAGAGCCACTTGCTGGCGCCGGGTTTCGGTTATGTGCGCATCAGTCAGTTCGCGGACGACACCGGCAGCGGTGTGCGTAACGCGGTGCAGACCTTGACCAGGCAGAACAAGGGACCACTGAACGGTCTGGTGCTGGATCTGCGTGACAATCCCGGCGGTTTATTGGATGCGGCGGTCTCGGTCTCGGATGCATTCCTGAACAGCGGCATCATCGTCTCGGCCAAAGGCCGCGCAGCCGACGCCAATTTCGTGCGGCGCGCGACCAGTGGCGATGTGCTTGATGGTGCACCGATGATCGTACTGGTGGATGGCGGCACTGCATCGGCAGCGGAAATAACAGCGGGCGCGCTCAAGGACGATCACCGCGCCTTGATACTCGGTGAGCGAACTTTCGGCAAGGGCTCGGTGCAGACCGTGATCCCGATGCCGCAGGGCGATGCGATCAAACTCACTACCGCCTTGTATTACACACCATCAGGTCATTCCATCCAGGCGGAAGGCATCGCCCCGGATATCGAAGTATTACCGCTGCAACTGACCAAGGATCAGGGTGGCGACGTCGACATGCTCAAGGAATCGAACTTGCAAGGACACCTGGCAAACACCGCGCCCACACCCCAGGGCAATGACGGTAATGTCACCGACCAGCAACTGGCGGCACAGGACTTTCAGCTGTATCAGGCTTTGAATGTTCTCAAAGGTCTCAGTCTGGAACGCAGCAGCAACGATCACGGATGAAGAGGCGTGCACTGATACTGGGTCTGGTCTGCCTCGGCATCGCCACCGGGGTACGCGCAGAGGCACCACCGGCGGCGACGTCCGTCGCGCAACCGGTGGTCGCGATCATCATCGATGATCTCGGCAATTCGCTGGAAGAAGGACAACAGACCATCGCGCTACCCGGTCCGGTCGCGTGTGCGATCTTGCCGCATACCAAATTTTCGAAACAGATCGCCGAGCTTGCTCATGCAGATGGCAAACCGGTCATGCTGCATCTGCCGATGGAATCGGTCAGCGACATGCCGCTCGGCCCCGGTGGTATCACGCTCGATATGACCCAGAAAGAGATCCAGGACACGGTGCGCGATGATCTGGCTTCGATCCCGCATCTCGCCGGGGTCAACAATCACGAAGGCAGCCTCATCACCCAGCATCCTGGCGACATGGCCTGGATCATGCAGGTGCTGGCGCAGACACCAGGCTTGTTCTATGTGGACAGTTACACGGCAGTGGACAGCGTGGCGTATGGCGTGGCCCGCGAGTACGGCGTGCCGGCAGCACGCCGCAATGTATTTCTGGACGACACCAACACCGACGCGGCGGTCGAGTTTCAGTTCCAGCGGCTACTCAAACTCGCACGCAAGGATGGATTTGCGCTTGCCATCGGTCATCCGCGTCCGGCCACGCTCGCAGTGCTGGCACACGAGTTACCGCTGCTGTCCGCACAAAGGATCAGATTGGTATCGGTAGCAGAGATCGTGAAGTTGCAACAGAGCCATCCGCTGCAACTTCCCGCAGACGTGTTCCCGGATGCGCTGCTTTTGAAACGCTAGCGTCACGCTCAGGCGTTTCAGGTTTTCAACCAACCCCACAGCAATACAGCAACACCCGCCAGACCGATCAGGATCGCAGGCCAGGAAGGGACTGCGTGCTCTGCCAACAGCAGCGCAGCACTGACGATCAGTGCGCCACCTGTTGCGGCACGATATAGATGCTGATTGCGTTGCTGCTGCAGTTCCTGCAGTCGCTCAAGCTGATTGCCGTGCAGCCCCAGACTGAGGCGGCCGGTTTCGAGCTGCTGCAGGATGGTGTTGATCCGTCCCGGCCCCTCGATCAGCAATTCACGGATGGTGGGGAGTCCGGCCCAGATCTTCTTGAGTGTGGCGGTCAATCCCAGTTGCTCGCGCGTCCAGTGTTCCAGGAATGGTTTCGCGGTCTGCCACAGATCGAGATCGGGATACAGATCGCGCCCCAGGCCTTCTATGTTCAGCAGGGTCTTCTGTAACAGCACCAGTTGTGGCTGTACTTCCATCTCGAAGCGACGTGCGGTCTGGAACAGGCGTACCAGCAACTGGCCGAACGAGATGTCCTTGAGCGGGCGGTTGAAGATCGGTTCGCAGACGGTGCGGATCGCGGCCTCGAACTGATCCACGCGGGTACCAGCCGGAACCCAGCCGGACTGCACATGCAGTTCCGCTACGCGCCGGTAGTCGCGGTTGAAGAACGCCAGGAAATTCTCCGCCAGATAATGCTGGTCTTCGGGACTCAGACTGCCGACGATACCAAAATCCACCGCCACGTAACGCGGCTGTTTCGGATCGTCTATGTCCACGAAGATATTGCCCGGGTGCATGTCGGCGTGGAAGAAGTTGTGTTTGAACACCTGGGTGAAGAATATCTCGACGCCGTTCTCGGCCAGGCGGCGCATATCGGTGCCACGTGCAGCGAGCGTGGCGATATCGCTGACCGGCACCCCACGGATGCGCTCCATCACCATCACGTTGCGACGCGTGAACGTCCAATGGACTTCCGGCACATACAGCAGCGCCGAACCTTCGAAATCACGTTTCAGTTGCGCGGCATTCGCCGCCTCCCGCATCAGGTCCAGTTCGTCGAGTACGGTCTTTTCATATTCATCCACTACCTCACACGGGCGCAAGCGCCGACCGTCGGCCCAGTAACGTTGTGCGAGCCTGGCGAGCAGATGCAGCACATCCAGGTCTGCGCGGATAATGCGTTCCACACCGGGGCGCAATACTTTCACCACCACCTCGCGCTGATCCTTGAGCCGCGCTGCGTGGACTTGCGCGATCGACGCCGAAGCCAGCGGCGTTTCATCGAAGCTGTCGAATAGTTCGGTGACCGGTGCATGCAGCGCGCGTTCCACCATGGTCCGTGCCTGTACTCCAGGGAACGGGGGAACCCGGTCCTGCAGCTTCGCCAGTTCATCGGCGATGTCGAGCGGCAGCAGATCGCGGCGTGTGGACAGCATCTGTCCGAACTTGACGAAGATCGGGCCCAGATCTTCGAGCGCGCGCCGGATGCGCTCGCCTCGCGATGCTTCGTGCGAACGCAGCCAGTAGAACGGCGAGAGATATATGAGGAAACGCACCGGCCGGAAAAGATGTGTGGCCAGCACGATCTCGTCCAGCCCGTGCCGTACCAGCACGAAGTTGATACGCATCAGCCTCAGAGCCTGGCGTGGCGTGATCATGAGCGCCGTCCACCAGTCACACGATTTACCCGCGCCGCGAAGCGCTCCACATCGTCACGCAAGCGATCCACGTCAGTCAGGAATGTCTCCACTTCATGACGTTGCGGCAGCACGCTGATCTCGAATTGCAGGTAGTCGGCGAGATCACGGCTCACACGATCGAACGCATCGCGTCCCCAGTGCAGGCCCCCGCGCACCAGGTTGCCGATCTGATGTGCTGCCACATCGCCGATATGTTGTGACAGCAACTCTTCCCAATCCAGGTCTGCCTGCTTCAGCAATCGCGAGAAGATCTGTGCGGTCTCCGCGTCGCCATTGATCTCGATACCTTTGGGCGGGACCTCGTCGCGTCGCAACGCTGCCTGCAACAGCGCGGCGCTCGGGGCACGCACCGTCATGTCCGGTTTGCCGTCGTATGCGCCTTGCACATTGATGCGTTCGGCTTGCGGCAGGAAATACAATTTCAGGGGAAACTCTTTCAATTCCAGCGCGATGACCTTGCCGGCGAGGAGCTTGAGATCCTGCTGTGCTGTATTTGAACCGCGCAACGCATTGTTGAGCGCGAATTCGATGCCGGCGGCCAGCAACGCCGTGAAGGGTGGGGTGTTCAAAACCGGTAACCCCGATGCAGCGCCACGACGCCACCGGTGAGATTGAAATAGTTGCAGCGCTCGAAACCGGCAGCCTCCATCATGTCTTTCAGGGTTTTCTGGTCCGGATGCATGCGGATGGATTCCGCCAGATAGCGATAACTGGCTTCGTCTTTCGCGACCAGCCTGCCGAGTTGTGGCAGCACCTTGAACGAATACTGATCGTAGAGGGAACGCAGCGTGGGCGTGAGTGGTTTGGAGAACTCCAGTATCAGCAGCCGACCGCCCGGTTTCAGTACGCGGTACATGCTGGCCAGAGCGGCTTCCTTGCGGGTCACGTTGCGCAGACCGAAGCCGATGGTGATGCAATCGAAATACCGGTCTGGAAACGGCAAACGCTCTGCATCTGCCTGCACGAATTCCACGTTGCCGGTGATGCCGTGGTCGATCAGTTTGCTGCGGCCGTGTCCCAGCATCGCGGCGTTGATGTCGGCCAGTACCACCTTGCCGGTATCGCCGACCTGGTGCGCGAGACCGCGCGCCAGATCGCCGGTGCCGCCGGCCAGATCGAGTGCCAAGTCGCCGGGTTTGAGGCCGGTCTGGCCGAGCGTGAAACGCTTCCACAACCGGTGGATACCGAACGACATCAGGTCGTTCATCAGATCGTAGTTATCCGCCACCGAACTGAACACGCCCGCCACCCGCCGGGCCTTCTCGCCGATGGGCACTTCCTGATAGCCGAAATGGGTCTTGTCATTGCCGGACATGGCGGTATTTCAATGGTCGGGAAGGGCATTCTAGCAGCGGCATCCCCTTCCCGCATGCGGCATGAGGCTCAGCGGGTCTTGCGCTACCCGCGCTGCCGGCTTCGCGATTGATGGTCGCCAGCCCGCATGCGGCATGAGGCTCAGCGGGTCTTGCGCTGGACGCCGGCTTCCTTGAGGCGCTGCAGATAGCGGGACCAGTTTGCCTGCTGATTCGTGCCGAGGTCGTACAGCACGGTCCAGGAATACAGGCCGGTATCGTGGCCGTCGTCGAAGATCAGCCTTACTGCATAGCTGCCCACCGGCTCCACACCTTTTACCTGCACATTCTCCTTGCCGACCTGCAGGATCTCGGTGCCGTGGCCGCGCACTTCGGCCGAGGGCGAGAACACCCGCAGGTACTCGAACGGCAGCTCGAAGATTTCGCCGTTATCGAACGTCACCGCCAGCACCCCGGCGGATTTGCGCAGACGGATTTCAGTCGGATGCGGAATTTCACTCACAGGATGTACCGGCTCAGATCCTCATCCTTCACCAGTTCGCCGACCTGCTTGTCCACGTAGGCGGCGTCGATGACCATCTTCTTGCCGCTTTTGTCGGCAGCTTCGAACGAGATGGATTCGAACAGACGTTCCATGACGGTGTGTAACCGGCGGGCGCCGATGTTCTCGGTAGTTTCGTTAACGCGAAACGCGACTTCGGCGATGCGGCGCACACCGTCGGTCGTGAATTCAAGTTGCATGCCTTCGGTTGCCATCAATGCGATGTATTGTCGCGTGAGTGAAGCGTCCGGTTCGGTGAGGATGCGCACGAAGTCTTCGGTGGTGAGCGCGGTGAGCTCCACGCGGATCGGCAAACGCCCCTGCAATTCCGGGATCAGGTCGGAAGGCTTGGAAAGATGGAACGCACCGGAAGCGATGAACAGGATGTGATCGGTCTTTATCATGCCGTATTTGGTGGTCACCGTGGTGCCTTCGACCAGTGGCAGCAGGTCGCGTTGTACGC
The DNA here is from genome assembly GCA_035690065.1 of Gammaproteobacteria bacterium. GTDB lineage: Bacteria > Pseudomonadota > Gammaproteobacteria > Natronospirales > REEB76 > DASSKW01. Next base: position 8,111 of record DASSKW010000064.1, on the reverse strand, counting down.
CTTCGCGCGAGACGTCCGCGCCGTGTACGTCACCGCGCCGTGCGACCTTGTCCATCTCGTCGATGAACACGATGCCGTTCTGTTCCACATTTTCGAGTGCGGCCAGCTTGATCTCGTCCTCGTCCACCATGCGCCCGGCTTCCTCGTCGGTCAGCAACTTGCGGGCATCGCCGATCTTGAGTTTGCGGGTCCGGGTACGCTGGTTGCCCATGTTCTGGAACATGCTCTGCAATTGCTGGGTCATCTCCTCCATGCCCGGCGGCGCCATGATCTCGACGCCGACGTTACCGATACTGAGCTCCAGTTCGATCTCGCGGTCCTCGAGTTCGCCCTGACGCAGCAGCTTGCGCATCTTCTGACGGGTATCGGAATCGACCGGCGGTGGCGGTTCGTTGGCGAAGCCGACCGAGTGCTGTTTGCGCGGCAGCAGCGCATCGAGGATACGTTCCTCGGCGGCTTCTTCGGCACGCGTCTGCACGCGGTGTTTGGCGTGTTCGCGTTCCAGTTTCACGGCGGCGTCGGCGAGATCGCGGATGATGGCGTCGACGTCCTTGCCGACGTAACCGACCTCGGTGAACTTGGTGGCTTCGACCTTGATGAACGGCGCGTTGGCGAGGCGCGCGAGGCGACGCGCGATCTCGGTCTTGCCGACGCCGGTGGGGCCGATCATCAGGATGTTCTTGGGCGTGATCTCGTTGCGCAGCGACGGGTCGACCTGCATGCGGCGCCAGCGGTTGCGGAGTGCGATGGCGACCGCACGTTTCGCGGCGTTCTGGCCGACGATGTGCTTGTCGAGTTCCTGGACGATCTCTCTGGGCGTCATTTCGTACATTCGTGTTACTCGTTTTCGATAACAATTATTTGGGCGGCTGCGTCGCGTGAATCTGGTGCGGGGATTCGCCTCGCACCATCTCGTCATTCCCGTCCTTCGGCGAGCTCAGGATAGACCAGACTTCGTCCGAGCGGGAATCCAGATACTGATTAACCGACCGCAAGTCGCTCGCTCGTCATTTCAGCGAAAGCTGGAATCCACCTTGTTTCTTCGTCATCCCGTGCGCGACCCACAGGGATGTGGGAAGTGCAGATTTTGCAGGAGCAAAAATCTGCCAAGCCGGGGTCCAGTCCAGAAGGGAGCGGCTTCGCCGCGTCCATTGAGATCGGTTCCCGGACCGATGGCCGGGCCCCTTTCTTTGTGCGGACAAAGAAAGGGGCGAAAGAAAACCGCCCCGGTCGCGTGGTCGCTTCGCGACTTTCCTCGCACCTTGCTGCGCTGCGGGGTCTCGCTCACGGGCCATCCCTGGCCCTGCGCTCGAGCGCGGACTTCCTGTCGCGCGCCCCTGCGGGTCAACCTTGCTCGCAGCGGTGCTTCGGCACGCTCCGACGGGGTTTCTAAGAGCAAACCTCTTGGCCGGACTCAATATGTCAGCTTCCACAGGCACGCTCTGTATAAAAAGGTTCTCAACTTTCATCGGTCACACAGGCAACAGACATATAGCAGCATCAGCTTCGTCGCGATTTAAAGCGATTAAACAGCTGAATAATTACTTCAATTCCTCGATCGTCAAATTGCGGTTCGTGTAGATGCAGATATCCGCGGCGATGTTGAGCGCGCGTTCGGTGATGTTGCGGGCATCGAGTTCGGTATTCTCGATCAAGGCACGCGCGGCCGCCTGCGCGAACGGCCCGCCGGAACCGATGGCCATGAGCCCGTCCTGTGGCTCGATCACATCGCCGTTGCCGGAGACGACGAACGAGGCGGTCTTGTCGGCGACACACAACAAGGCTTCCAGCCGCCGCAGCATACGGTCGGTGCGCCAGTCTTTCGCGAGTTCCACCGCGGCGCGCGTCAGGTTGCCGCTGTGCTTGCTGAGTTTTTCCTCGAAACGCTCGAATAACGTAAAGGCATCCGCCGTGCCACCGGCGAAACCTGCCAGCACCTTGCCGTCGTACAGCAAGCGTACTTTTTTCGCATTCGGTTTCATCACCGTGTTGCCCATCGTGACCTGGCCATCGCCGCCGATGACGACGGCGCCATTGCGGCGGACGGAGAGGATGGTGGTGCCGCGGAATTGTTCCATGAGTATGTTCCTGACGCTACGTTTCTGAAATAAATTCTCCCCGCGCTTTCAAGACCGTGGCGGGGTAGCCGGTAAGACGCGAAGGCTAAGGTGCAAGGTGTAAATACAGGATCGGGTATCTGGCGATTTTACCCTAGTCCTGATTTCTTACTCCTTGCTCTTCTTGGCACGCGGGTGTGCCTGATCGTATATGCGGGCCAGGTGCTGGAAATCAAGGTGGGTATAGACCTGGGTGGTGCTGATGTTGGCGTGCCCCAGCAGTTCCTGTACCGCGCGCAGATCGCCGCTGGATTCCAACAGGTGGCTGGCGAAGGAATGTCGGAACAGATGTGGATACACGTTCTGCTGAATACCCTGTGCCCGGCCCAGTTTGCGTACCCGTGCCTGCAGACTGCGTGGACTCAAGCGCCCACCACGCGGGCCGACGAACAGCGAGACATCGTCGGGTTTGGCGAATTCGGCACGCACCTTGAGCCAGGCAGCGACCGCCTGTTTGGCTTGTCGGCCGACCGGCACGATGCGGGTCTTCGAACCCTTGCCGGTGACCGTGACCGTGGCATCGGCGAGATTGATGTCGTTCAGGTTCACCGAGATCAATTCCGCCAGTCGCAGGCCGGACGAATACAGCAGTTCCATCACTGCACGATCGCGCACCGCGGCGGCATCGTCCCCCGGAATCTCCAGCAGCCGTGCCATCTGGTCTGCGTCCAGAGTCTGCGGCAAGCGTTTGGCAGCCTTTGGCGCACGCACTTCGTTAGCGGGGTTGTTGCGGACCGCGTGTTCACGCAGCAGATAATTGTAGAAGGCGCGGATCGCGGCCAGCAGTCGCTGCACGCTGTGCGGACTCAGGCCACCGCGATGACGCGAGGCGGCGAACGCACGCACCAAATGCAGATCCACCGTATCCCAATCCGTGATGCCCTGTTGCAGACAATAACGATGAAACTGTGCGAGATCCCGACTGTATGCCGCAGACGTATGCGGCGACAGGCGCCGCTCGTGCGAGAGATGACTATGGAAACGTTGCAGCCAGGCTTCGAGCGTCAGGCTCACGCCGGCAGCAGCGGTCGGATCGCCGCCGCGACAAGTTCGCCGATGCGCACCAGGAACGCGGTACCCAACGTCGGGCTGAAACGCTCGGCCTCGTGGCTGCCGACCGCCAGCAAGCCGAGCTTGCCGTGTTCACCCAGCGGGATCAGCGCCGCGGAACTGATGCGTTCGGCCTGATCGCCGAACAGGAATTCGAGTTGTGGCGCACGTAAGCGGCCACAATGCGGTTTGCCGAGCTTGAGAAATTCGCGGAACTGTTCCAGGCCACTGTCATCCGGTTTCAACCAGCGCGCCGGGCCGGCATCGTCGCTGAGATTGCGAGTATTGAACAGAAACAGGGTGACTTCGTCGGCGCCGAAACGGTTGCGCAGTTCTTCGGCCAGTGCATACAGGCGTTCCGGCAGCGTGTTGGTCTCAAGCAGGGCAGTAGCGAGTTGGTGGATACGTTCGATCAGGGAATCGTTGGCGCGTGCCACTTCGATGAGATCGACCAGTTTGCGTTCCGCCTGACGGTGTTGCTGACGCAACACTTCCACCTGACGTTCGATCAGTGATACGGCGTGACCACTGGGATGCGGGACCTTGAGCCGGGTGAGCAGTTCGGTATGCGACTCGAAGAAATCGAGATGCGTCTGCAGATAATCCAGCACCGACTGTTCGGTGTCAGCCAGATCACGCACGCCGGTTTTACGTTCGATGCTCATGTATTCATGTGTCCGTCATAGACCCGGTTGGCCGGGCCGCTCATCCAAACGGGCTGCCCTTCGCCCTGCCAGCTTATCACGAGCTGGCCGCCGGCAAGCGCGACTTCGACGCGTTCATCCAGCCAACCCGACAGCCGGCCCCACACCACAGCCGCGCAGGCGCCGGTACCGCAGGCGAGCGTCTCGCCCGTGCCGCGCTCGAATACCCGCAACCGCATCCGGCCACGGTCCAGCCATTGCGCGAAACCCACGTTGGTACGTTTCGGGAACCGCGCGTGATGTTCGATCTCGGGGCCGAGTTCTGCCACTGGCGCGATATCGATATCCGGTACATCCAGGATGGCGTGCGGGTTACCCATGGACACCGCACCGATCTCGTGGTGTTTGCCGTTCACGTCCAGTTTGTAACTGACCGCACGCTGGTGTGCCTCGAACGGGATCTCGGCCGGCTCCAGTATCGGGATGCCCATGTTCACGCGCACGTTGTGGATGTCGTGTACGTCAGCGACCAGTTCGCCACCCAGCGTCTCCAGGCTGAATTCGGTACGGCCATCGGTGCGCCCGGCTTCCATCAGGAAACGTCCCACACAGCGCGCGCCATTACCGCATTGTTCCACTTCGCCACCATCGGCGTTATAGATGCGGAAGCGTGCGACGTTGCTCCGGTTTTTCGCTGGCTCGATTACCAGCAACTGATCGAAGCCGACCCCGCGCCGGCGGTCCGCCAACCGGCGGATAGCGTCGAGATTGAGCTGCACCGGGGATTGCATGGCATCGATCACCATGAAATCGTTGCCGAGGCCTTCCATCTTGGTGAATGCGAGTCTCATCGATTCAGGATTCCTGGACGAATGCGCGGTAGTCCTTATATATACACCGGTCCATGACCACCATGATACCGGCCTCCCGGGCCCGCAGCGCAGCCGCTTCGTTGACCACGCCTTCCTGCAACCAGATGGCGGGCGGGTTGAATTTACCCTGACTAAGCTTGTCCTCAGCTTTGTCAGGTCGCTGCGACAAAGAACGCGATCTTTGCCTTGCTCCAGAAACCGGATCGCTTTGCTCCCGGTTTCCGTGCAGGACATCCGTGTCCTGGTTTCGCGCGCTTTTTAGCCACTGCGCGCGAAGTGCGATGCAATCGTCCACGATGGCATCGACGTGTTCCGGCGCACGGAACACATCCACGATGTCCACCGGGCCGGGCAGGTGCCGCAGATCGGGATAGGCTGTTTCACCCAGCACCGATTCGGTCGCAGGTCGCACCGGGATGATCCGGTAACCGAAGCCCTGCATCGCTTTCGCCACGCCGAAACTCGGCCGGGCCGGATTCGGTGACAGGCCGACGACAGCCAGGGTGCGTGCGCGTTGCAACAGGGCGCGGATCTGTTCGGGGGTGGGGTTGGTGAAGCTCATGTGGTCCGGAAAGTGGGGACGTTGCGTAACATTATATAGAGTTCGCGGAAGCGCATGAAAACGCGGGCGGATTTGAGCCCGCCCGCGCATGGATGAAACATCGACTCAGGCTGCCGCGGCCGCCAGGGTTTTCCGGTAACCCGCCATCTTCACCCAGAAGATGATCCAGCAGATCAGCGCGGGGATACCTACCAGCAGGTTGATGAGCGGGATGATCCCGCAAACGAACAGGATCGACATGGCGAGCCCGATGCCGTAACCGAAACCGTCACCCTGCAGATCACGGGCCGCATATTCAGCCTGCAGCGAATCGCGCAACTTGCCGATCACGATGAAGTTCCAGATCAGGTTGAAAAGCGGGACCAGCAACAGGAACACCAACCCCGGCTCCAGTTTGCGGTTGGCGGGCGAGACCGCATTGAAAACATTCATCAGCGTGATCAGGTACAGGATGAAGATGACCAGCCAGATGATCCAGAAGCCGATGGCCCAGCCGGTAAACAGAAAAGGCAAGTAATCGTGCATCATGATGGAGATCCCTGTATTCGATATGGGTGGATGCCGCCCCCAGACGCGACGGCCACGTTAAGTATGTATCAAAGCTGAACGATTGCCAGTCCACCGGCAGGCGGACATGGCGCGCAGCCACTCCGGTATAGTAAGCAGCAATCAGGCGGCGATGGGAACCCGATGTGAAATACCGTGACTTGCGTGATTTCCTCGCGCAACTGGAAGCCCGCGGCGAGCTGAAGCGCATCGGCGCGTCCGTCGACCCGCACCTCGAGATGACCGAGGTCTGCGACCGGACCCTGAAGCGCGCCGGTCCGGCGCTGTTGTTTGAAACCCCCAAGGGCCATTCGATCCCGGTACTCGGCAACCTGTTCGGCACCCCGCAGCGGGTGGCGCTCGGCATGGGCCAGGAATCGGTAGCAGCACTGCGCGAGGTCGGCCAGTTGCTGGCCATGCTGCGCGAACCGGAACCGCCGAAAGGTCTGAAAGATGCCTGGGAAAAACTCGGCGTGTTCAAGCAGGTATTCCGGATGCCACCGAAACAGGTCGGCAAGGCCGCCTGTCAGGAGCATCGCCTGCAAGGCGAGGAAGTGGATCTTGGCCGTTTCCCGATCCAGACCTGCTGGCCCGGCGACGCAGGTCCGCTCATCACCTGGGGCCTGACCGTTACCAAAGGGCCGCGCAAGGATCGCCAGAATCTCGGTATCTATCGGCAACAGGTCATCGGCAAGAACAAGGTCATCATGCGCTGGCTCGCACACCGCGGCGGTGCGCAGGATTTCCGCGACTGGCAGCAGGATCATCCCGGCGAACCGTTTCCGGTCGCGGTCGCACTCGGCGCCGATCCGGCCACCATCCTCGGTGCAGTGACGCCGGTGCCGGATACCTTGTCGGAATATGCGTTCGCCGGTCTGTTGCGCGGTGCGCGCACCGAAGTCGTGAGATGCGTGAGCAGCGAGCTGATGGTGCCGGCCAGCGCCGAGATCGTGCTGGAAGGCGTGATCCATCCCGGTGAAGTCGCGGACGAAGGTCCGTTCGGCGATCACACCGGCTATTACAACGAAGTCGAAAAGTTTCCGGTCTTCACCATCACCCACATCACTCAGCGCGATAGTCCGATCTATCACAGCACTTACACCGGCCGGCCGCCCGATGAACCCGCGGTGCTCGGCGTCGCGCTCAACGAAGTGTTCGTGCCGATCCTGCGCAAGCAGTTTCCCGAGATCACGGATTTCTACCTGCCGCCGGAAGGCTGTTCCTACCGCATCGCCTGCGTCAGCATGAAGAAGCAGTATCCCGGCCACGCCAAACGTGTGATGTTCGGTATCTGGAGTTTCCTGCGTCAGTTCATGTACACCAAGTTCATCATCGTCACCGACGACGACGTGAACGTGCGCGACTGGAAAGATGTGATCTGGGCCGTCACCACCCGCATGGACCCGGCACGCGATTGCACCCTCGTCGAGAACACGCCGATCGATTATCTGGATTTCGCCTCGCCGGTCTCGGGACTCGGTTCCAAGATCGGCTTCGATGCCACCGGCAAATGGCCGGGCGAGACCAGCCGCGAATGGGGCCGGCCGATCAGCATGAGCGATGCGGTCAAACAGCGGGTGGATGCGCTGTGGAAGGAGTTGGGCATCGGCTGAAAGGCATGTTTTCCCCGGCAGGCAGCGCCGGCCGTAGCCGTCTATACTTCTTGAGGTCGCAAGGGGCAGGACAATAAACAGCACAGGGATGAGCCAGCTTCATCGGGAGGTCCAATGCGTACGATCATGGTCATGAATGCCAAGGGCGGCTGCGGCAAATCCACCCTCTCCACGAACATCGCGGCCTACTTCGCCAGCCACTGGGAAGGCGTGGTCAGCCTCGCCGACTTCGATCCGCAGGGTTCGAGCCTCGACTGGCTCGCCCAGCGTCCGGCCGAACGCGATCCGATCCACCGCGTGGATGCACACAAGGATGGCCTCAAGCACCTCGACCGCAACACCGATTTTCTCATCATCGACGCGCCCGCGCGTTCGCACGGCCCGGAACTCACGCAGATGGTGCGGCACGCCGAAACCATCGTGGTGCCGGTACTGCCCTCGCCGATCGACATCAATGCCGCCGGCAAGTTCGTCAGCGAGCTGCTCAATGTCGGCAAAGTCGAACGCAAGGACGTCAAGGTCGCGGTAGTCGCGAATCGCGTGCGGGAGAATCTGCTGATCTTCGGGGAATTGGAAGCATTTCTGGAAGGACTCAAAGTGCCGTTCATTACACGGCTGCGCGATGCGCAGAATTACATTCGCGCGTATTCACGCGGGTTGGGGATTCATGAGTTGCCGCCGTATCTGGCGGGGCCGGATTGGGAGCA
>DASSKW010000063.1:0-14427 GCA_035690065.1 Gammaproteobacteria bacterium | reverse complement strand
TCGGCTTTCTGCAGAAAGAATGCGCACATGGGCTTGCGTGCCAGGTTGCGCACCCAGAATTCAATCCGGCCTTTTTGCGCCTGATCGTCCAGCCAGCAGGCGCATTCGTATTCTTCCCTGCTGTCGAAATCGCCCACTTGCGCGTAATAATGCTTGCGGAAATGCGCGGGGCCGAAGCGCCCGTCGTAAGTGCGGGTCGGTGCATAGCCGTACTCTGGAAAATCAAACGTAAGCTCTTCACCGCCTACCACTATGTTGGCAGCAGCGCTATCGGCAAACAGTGTTTCCTGATAGGCTTTCCTGACCGCAGTCAGACGCAAATCCCGGATACGGTCCTGTAATAGCTGCCGCAACAAAAATTTGCGCGCGTTCAGCCGCGCCAGGTTCATGCCCTCGCGCTGCAACAGGCTGCTGATCCAGCGCACCACAAATGTGCGCTTGCTGGCATGGGTGATGGTGGGGTCGGGAAGATTACGGCAAAACCACGCTGCCAGACCCGCTTCATCGAGGTGTTCCGGTCGATAACTCAATTCCAGGTCGCGGGTCAGGCCAGCCATGAAATCCACGCGCAACGTGCCGGCGTCTTCATCCATATCAATGGTTCCGGTTTCCCCTGCTTCGTTGTCGGCGAGGCGCTGCAATTGCTGCGCGGTGGGCTCGGCATCGTAAGGCGACAGTTCCCATGGATAATCCAGCACTTCCGGATCATCGAACAGTTGCAGTTCCCCCTGCACACGCAAACCGAGTTGCGGCACCTCAAAATGCTTGCCTTGTTCGGCGGGTGTCTGAAAGAACTGCGCGGTCGCCTGCTGACGGCTTGCCTCCGCCGCCTGGGCAATCGTATTGCGTGCCTGTTCGCTTTTCACTGCCGCCTGCACCGCAGCGGTATCGGCGGCATCCAGCGGTTCGTTGATGACCAGTTTCTTTTCCTTGTCATCCCACTCCACTTTATCACCCAGCGCCTTCAATTCGCGTTTCGCCGGCACTTCGGAGAGCGGCACAGCGATTGGTGTGAATTCGATGCGCCCGGCATTGCGCTCGAAATCGAATATGGCTTCCTCGGGATCGCGTGCAGACACGAAATCCTGTGCTTCGCGGCGCTCGAAACCGGCGCCTTTTATCAAACTGTCACGCAGGCTGTTGGCGGTATCGCGGAAACTGCGCGACACCACGTAGGCGTAAGACTGATTGAGCGAATCATCCGTGCGTGGCACAGCAAGAGGCTGGCGCAGAATCCGGCCCAGCAGTTGTTCGACTGCCGTAGCCGAATGCAATTCGGCCATACTCACCAGAATGTAGGCAAACGGACAATCCCAGCCTTCCGCCAGCGCGCGCTGGGTAATCACGTATTTCACAGGGCAGCGTTCGTCCGCAATGCCGTGCGGATATTCCTTTTCGATCTTCTCCAGCTCGCTGTATTCGCTGGTTGAGCGCACGATTTCACTGACGGGGATGCCGTGATTCTTCTGCAACTCCTCCCACACCACATCCACATGGCGCGTCTCGACGCCCTGCCGTTTCGGCTCGGCCTGGATCAACACCAGCGGCCGCAGATACGCGGCGCCCTGACGCCGCTCGGCGTCCGCCTTGCCATGCAGTTCGTTGCGCCAGGCCAGCGCCTGGTTCAGACACTTCTGCCAATCCGGCTGCGCTTCCAGCAGGATCGGCAGCTTTATCATGTGCGCCGATTTCAACTCCGCCGCCCACACACTATGCAACACATTGCTCGGCGTACGCTCGGTATCGGGAGTCGCGGTGAGTTCCAGAATGCCGGAAGGATTCAAACGCCGCAGCATGTCGAATCCAAGATCGGTGCGGCTGTTGTGCGCTTCGTCAACAATCACGAACGGCCGGTGCAGGCGCAACACGTTGGCAAGCGAATACGGGGCAGTACCGTTATCGTCCATGAGCAATTCACTGCGCTGCTCAGGCTGCAGATCGGCAAAATGCGCCATCAGTGCGCCGTTGGATTCATAGACCTTGCGACCTTCGGTCTCCTCCACCTGGAACGCCTGCCGGGTACACACGATCACCGTGGTGGAGGTCGCCAGCGTCGCGGGCGTGACGCTCTTGGCTTCCTCGATATCCAGCACCGTCACCGGTCCGGCATCCCGCAAAGCCGCGTGATAAGGGTGATGTGGGTTCTTCAGTGCTTTCAGTGTCTGTTCACGAATGGCATTGGACGGCACCAGCCACAGCACTACACTGTGCGGCACCCGCAACAGCAGATCGTTCACATACGTCACGCAACTCGCCGCCAGCCAGGTCTTGCCACCGCCGGTCGGCACCCGCAAACAGAAATACGGCATCGCCGGATTGAAATCACTCAGCGGATGATAGGTCGTTCCCTGTCCCCACAGCGCCAGCGTGGTTTCATAGAATGCCGTATTGGCATTACCCTTGTCGCGGCAGGCGCGCAGATAACACTGCACCGAGTGCAGCACTTCGGCCTGGTATTCCTTGGCGACAAATGCGGTCATGGTTTTACGATCCGGCAGGTCCAGTAATCCCGTTGAATCCGCTTCCCTGACTCAGGTTTTCTTTCCATAAGAACCCTGTTCCTCTGCGACCGACGCCGGCTCCGGAGTGATATAGCGCAACTTCCCGCCCTGCTGCACTACCAGCCGTGTTCCGGTTTGCCGAGCCAGTTCCCGCGCACGTGCCGCAGCACGCAACAGCGCAATCCAGGAGTTGCGCAAATCCTCATCTCCGGACTGTGTTATGGGTTTGTCATTCATCGGCAGATCTCCAATCAAGCAATACGGGCAAATCGCCCGAATTGTCGTACAGCGCCCAGGCATTTGCCAATGGCGCATAAAATTTGTTGAAATTCTCAAGTCCGGTATGGAAGCGGCGGCGTATGACCTGTTCCGGCACATTGTGTCCGCCCTGACGAACGCGCTCGGCCACTCGGGCAATAGCCTGTTCGGGACTATCGAGCTTGAGAAAGATGATTTTCACCCGGTAGCCGGATGCTTTCCACGCCCGGATCAGGCGCGCATAACCCAGCCCTGCAAGCGTGGTTTCAAACGCAAAATTTTCCCGCTCCGCAACATGCCGGGTTATCTCTTCCAGCATCAATCGACCGGCACGAAAACCGGCGAGACCGGGTTCAAATGGAGAAAGCCCCGCTGCGATCAGGTCGGCATTGACGAAAATCGGGCAACCGGCTTCCTGCGGCAGAAACTCCCGGGCAAACGTGGTCTTGCCTGCGCCATTTGGCCCGGCCATGACAAGGATGCGCGGGTTGATTTCCATTATTACACCGCCAGTGCGTAGGGTGTCTGTTTGAACACGATGCCCTCGCGACGCAAGCGCGGTTCACCCAGACGGCAGGCAGCGGCATAGATCACCTTCGGTCCGTCGAACGCCGGTAACACCTCCAGCACCTTGCCGGTGAGCACGTTGCCGCCGTTCACGGATTTGTCCTTGAGGATGCCGTTATATAGAAGGTAGATCGCGCGGCCTGCGTGCACGCCCAGCAATGGCGAATTCAAAGCCGTTCGCCCTGAGCCTGTCGAAGGGTGAACGGGCAAGCCCGACCCCGTCTCCCTGAACCAGACGAATTCCGCCAGTTGCGCGAACCGGACATCGTTGCGTATCTGGCCTTCCGCAGTAAACAGCGGTTCTTTGGACAAGGTACAGAACTGGAAGCCGCCGCCGAGTCCTGCAACCCAATCTTTCCCCTCGCCCTCCGGGAGAGGGGTGGGGGTGAGGGCGTCTTTTCCTTTACGATAACCCTGCGCGACGCGCTTCACGCGCTCGGCCGTTACATTGCGCGCGATGTTGTCGTCCATCTCCACCAGAATGAATCGGCGCTTGCCACCGTCTTCGGCATTTTGTTTCAGAACCGCATGGCCGGTGGTGCCGGAACCGGCGAAGGAATCGAGAATCAAATCATTCTTATTGGAAGCGATTTGCAAAATACGCTGAATTAAACGGGTAGGTTTCGGAGTATCAAAAGCTGTTTGAGTACCAAATAAACTTTGAATTTCTTTTTTAGCTTCATCTGTGTGCCCGACTTCCTCATGAGGCCACCAAGTCCAAGGCACGAAACCTTCTACTTCGGTTAGATACCGAATAATATTTGGTTGTGAATTGCCATCTTTTCCAAAGTAAATCCTACCTTCAGATTTAAGTTTTAAAAATTCACTTTCAATTGTTGACCAACACCGTCCTTCCGGGGGGCGAACTTTACGTCCCGATGGAGTCTCAATTTCATACATTTGATTAGGTCTAAATCCTTGGGCCGTCATAGGAATACCGCGCCAACGTCCCTTTGGATCATTATTAGGGTTTTTGTAAACTGCAGCTTGTTTTTCATCAATAGGCACACGATTCCTGGTGGTCTGAAATAACTCGGAATTTAATGCATACACCAGCACATATTCATGGACGTCGCCAATCGCGCCTCTGTTTTCGCGTGAGTAACGTTTTTGCCATGCGTTACAAGCGACGAATTGCTGTCTTCCAAATACCTCATCCATAATGGAACGTAAGTGTGTGATTTCTGACTCATCCATTGAAATCCAAATGGAGCCATCTTCCCGCAGAAACTGTTTCAGCAACACCAGACGCGGATACATCATGCACAGCCAGCGATCGTGGCGATCCAGGGTCTCGCCTTCGCGGCCCACCACTTCGCCCAGCCATTTGCGGATTTCGGGACTGTTGACGTTGTCGTTATAGACCCAGCCTTCGTTGCCGGTGTTGTACGGCGGATCGATGTAGATGCACTTGACCTGCCCGGCGTAACGCGGCAGCAGCGCCTTCAGTGCGTGGAGGTTGTCGCCCTGGACGATGAGATTGCCGCCGAAATCTGCGGTTTCCTGCTGCCCTTCGACTTCGCGGCTCGGCGGATCGCTAAGCCTGCCCTGAGCATGGTCGAAGGACTCAGGACGAGCGGGGAGTGAAAGTGCCGGCACCGGTTCCAGCAGCCGGTACGGCACATCCTGATGGTGTTTGACGACAGCTTGTTTTCCGATCCAGTTCAGCGTGGGCATGGCGGGAGTTTACTCTTAGGTTTTATCGTCACGCGGGCTGCCGCATCATGCCAGCGCCTGCTGCAAGTGCGCCAGTGGCAGGAACAGGGTCAATACCTGATCCGGCAACGGGATGAAACCGTATTGCGCATAGTAACGTGCGACGGTTTCATCCTTCGCGTCCACGAACAGGCCGACGATACCGACTGATTCCGCCACCGCAAGACAGCGCTGCATGGCATCCACCATGAGCAATCCGCCGATGCCCTGACGTTGATGCTCCCTTGCGACGGCGAGCCGGGCCAGCCGGGCAGCGGGAATCAGGCGCGGGTATTTGTGCGCCAGCCGCGGCGGCAGGTATTCGGACTGGATTTCGCAGACGGAGAGCGAGAAAAACCCGAGGATACGGGCGGGGACTGCCGTTTCCACCAGCACGAAACTGCGGGCGATGCCCTTCTCCGCGTGCTGGCGCGCGGTTTCGTGCAGATAACGGTTGAGTGCAGGTACGCCGCAATCGAAGCCCGGACGGTCGTGAACCGGGCCGAGTACTTCAATCCGCCGCATCGTGGGCGGCCCGCCGGTATGCCTTGACCGCGGTACGCAGTTTGCGATTGGGCTTCGCCGGCCGTTCCAGTGCCGCGAAGAAAACCGTCGCATCCTGGCGCGAGAGCCGGATCACGCTTTCCCGCTCGATGACGGTTTCCGCTTCCTTGAGTGCCGACTGCACCAGAAACTGGTTGAGTGTGGCTCCACTCAGATCCGCGGCGCGTTGCAGGCGCGCGCGCGCCGCCCCCGGCACACGCGCGGTGACCCGTTCATCTTTGGCGCTGGCGTTGGGCATGGCTGACAACTCCCTGGAAGATACCCGGATAGTATAGCAGCCTGGTGCCAGAATGGCACCGGAATATGGATGGCTCATCGAGCAAGCTCACGCCATGAGCCTGCAGGCGGTTATGGTTTCGGCCATGACGCTCATCCGGCGACCCAACAAACCCATCCGGCCTCCCTGTGGCTGGCGGCGACAGCGCGCAGCCGGTGAGATCCGGGGAAAACTCGATGCGCTCAAGCCATTTGTATTTATCTGCACAGCCGGTATGACATGGGAAATTCCCGATGCCGCTTCAATACAGGCCGGACGTTATACGGTATGCGAGGCGGAAGGCAACGGATTGTTTCCCAGACAGGGTGTGATCCTGCCCGCCTCGCTGTGCGATGAGCCTGTCATGCGCGAAGCGCTGGACGCATTGCGGCCGCTGGTGATGGTGCCGGAACCGGATCTCGACGTGGCGCGGCGGCGCGCGCAAGTTCAGGCGATTCTCGATCGCGCATTCGATGGCAAGCTGGTGCTGGAACCTGTTACCAGTCTGGATGGTTTTGTAGCCCTGCAACGCAGCAGCGGTTTGTTCGAGACCCTGACAGCGCATTTCCGGTATCTCACCCTGATAGACGACAACCCGGAGACCGGGGCCTGGCCGCTGGAATGGCAAGCGTTCCGCTGGCCGGGTTACGGTCAGTTCATGGAGTGGCTGTATTCCGCACCGCACGCTGGCGGCTGGCAGGGCAGCTGGCGTCACTGCGATGCTTATCTGGTGTACGACCAGACCGGCGTGCTCGGCGACAGTTGGCGCATCAGCGACACAAGTGCCCTGTCGCAACCCGCCTTTCCCTCCATGCGCCCGCTGCGCGTCGCGCCGGATGTGAACAATACCCCGGTGCATGTGCAGTTCAGCATGGGGCATCATGGCTGGGCGCATCTCACTATCGCACTGGGCGATGCGGAATGCCGCATACGGCTATCGGATGTGTTTCCACCGTTCGAGAATATCCTGAGTTGGACAAGAGCCGTGGCACGCGGCGACCTGCCCATGCAGGTGGATATTGACGAGGAAGGCACCGAAAAGAGTCTGATCGTGCTCGATCTGTATTCGGCTGACCGAGTGCTGTTCGCCGTCAAGGACCGCTGGAATTCGGATCTGTTCCTCGAAGCCGTGGTATCTCGAACCGACCTGGTGACACAATTTCGCAACGGTCTGCGCGAATTCTTTCTGCATGAATTCGATCCGGAACACTGGCGCACGGCGCGGAATTCCTATGACGAGCCGATTCCGGATACCCGATTCAAGACACGTATGCTGGCCGATCCATGGCTATTCCCGGAACGGCGCACCAAATGAGTTCCTGAATTTAACTGCAACGAGTCAATCGCTTCAGCCAACCCATGCTTTCCGGCGAAAACAGCGAAGTTGCTGATCTTGTGTATCCGCCGAATGTCCGATGATGTGCCTGAGCATGTTTATTGCTTCAGGGCGTATAGCCAAGATTCGGCGCCAGCCAGCGCTCCGCGGTATCCAGATCCATGCCTTTGCGTTTGGCGTAATCGACGACCTGATCGCGGTTGATCTTGCCGACCGCGAAGTAACGCGATTGCGGATGTGAGAAATAGAAACCGCTGACCGCTGCGGCCGGCCACATGGCGTAGTGCTCGGTGAGCCTGATGCTGGCACGGCGTTCCGCGTCCAGCAGTTGCCAGATACCGCCTTTCTCGGTGTGTTCCGGGCAGGCTGGATAACCGGGTGCCGGGCGGATACCTTTGTACTGTTCCTGGATCAGCGCATCGTTATCCAGATTCTCGTTCGCCGCATAACCCCAGAATTCCTTGCGCACGCGCTCGTGCAACAATTCCGCAAACGCTTCCGCCATGCGGTCGGCCAGCGACTTCAGCAGGATGGCGCTGTAGTCATCGTTGTCAGCAGCAAATCGCTTGAGATGTTCCTCGATACCGAGGCCGGCAGTGACTGCAAATGCGCCCATGTAATCTTCGATACCGGTGCTGTGCGGCGCCATGAAATCCACCAGACACTGATTGGGTTTGCCGGGTGGTTTCTCCTGTTGTTGACGCAGGAAATGGAAGGTGATGAGTTTTCCGTCGCGATTGCCGTCGCGGAACACTGCCACGTCGTCGCCATTGACAGCATTGGCCGGGAACAGGCCGTACACGGCACTGGCACGCAGCCATTTCTCTGCGACGATGCGGTCCAGCATCTGATTCGCTTCCTGAAACAGCTTGCGCGCGGTTTCCCCTCTTTCCGCATCGTCCAGGATGCGCGGGTAACTGGCTTTCAGTTGCCAGACATGGAAGAACGGCGTCCAGTCCATGTATTCACGAATCGCTTCAAGCGGATAATCGTTGAACACTTCCACACCCAGCCCGCGGGGCTTGACCGGCGAATAGCCCTGCCATTCGATGCGGGTCCGGTTCTCACGTGCGGCATCCAACGCCAGCCATTTGGCATGATCCTCGCGGCCCGCATGTTGTGCACGCACTTCCATGTATTCCTGCTTCACATTGTCCGTGAACGCTTGCCTGGTATCGCTCAACAGGCTGGTAGCCACGCTTACGGCGCGCGAAGCATCTTTCACATAGATGACGGGGCCTGAATAATTGGGGGCGATCTTGACCGCGGTATGTGCCCGCGAGGTGGTGGCACCGCCGATCAATAACGGGATGCTGAAACCTTCGCGCTGCATCTCCTTCGCAACATACGTCATCTCCTCCAGCGACGGCGTGATGAGCCCCGACACGCCGATGATGTCCACATTCTCGGTACGTGCGGTTTCGAGCAGTTTGACAGCCGGCACCATGACGCCGAGATCGATCACCTCGTAGTTGTTGCACTGCAGGACCACGCCAACGATGTTCTTGCCGATGTCGTGCACGTCGCCTTTGACGGTGGCCATCAGGATCCTGCCCTTGGCCCGCGCCTTCGCATCCTTCTCCGCTTCTATATAAGGTATGAGATAAGCGACCGCTTTCTTCATCACCCGCGCCGATTTCACCACCTGCGGCAGGAACATCTTGCCGGCACCGAACAGATCGCCGACCACGTTCATGCCGTCCATCAGCGGACCTTCGATCACGTCTATCGGCCGTTTGGCAGCGAGCCGCGCCGCCTCGGTATCGGCTTCGATATAGTCGGTGATGCCCTGCACCAGTGCATGGCTCAAGCGCTCATGCACCGGTAATTGGCGCCACGCTTCATCTTCCACCTGCTTCCTGCCGCCCTGCTGCAAGGTCGCGGCAAACTGCACCATCCGTTCCGCCGCATCCGGCCGGCGGTTCAGCAGCACGTCTTCCACCTGTTCCAGCAAATCCTTGGGGATGTCCTGATACACGGCCAACTGGCCGGCGTTGACAATGCCCATGTCCATGCCGGCCTGGATGGCGTGATACAGGAACGCGGCGTGCATCGCTTCACGCACGGTGTTGTTGCCGCGGAATGAAAACGACACGTTGCTGACACCACCGCTGACCAGCGCTTGCGGCAATTTATGCTTGATCTGCCTGACCGCTTCGATGAAATCGACACCGTAATTGCTGTGTGCCTCTATGCCGGTCCCGACCGGGAAGATATTCGGATCGAAGATGATGTCTTCGGCTGGGAACCCGACCATCTGCGTGAGCAGCTTGTAGGCACGTTCACAGATCGCCACACGCCGTTCCAGGGTATCGGCCTGACCCTGCTCGTCGAAGGCCATGACCACTACGGCGGCACCATGACGGCGTGCGAGTCTGGCCTCGTGCAGAAACTTTTCCTCACCTTCCTTGAGGCTGATGGAATTGATGATGCATTTACCCTGCAGATATTTGAGGCCGGCTTCGATGATCTCCCAACGCGAGGAATCGATCATCACCGGCAGCTTGCAGATATCCGGCTCCGAGGCGATCAGGCTCAAAAACCGCTGCATGGCCGGTACGCCGTCCAGCATGCCCTCGTCCATGTTTACGTCTATGACTTGTGCGCCGTTCTGCACCTGTTCGCGAGCGATGCTCAGTGCAGTTTCGTAATCGCCTTCCAGGATCAGTTTCTTGAACTTCGCGGATCCGGTGACGTTAGTGCGTTCACCCACGTTCACGAACAGGCTTTCGGGACCGATATTCAGGGCTTCGAGACCGCTTAGTCTGCACATCGGTTCGATGACAGGAACCACGCGCGGTGGATATTTCGCTACCGCTTCCTTCAGTGCCTTGATGTGTGCGGGGGTAGTCCCGCAACAACCGCCCACGATATTGAGGAAACCGCTCGCGGCCCAGTCGCCGATCAGGCCGGCCATGTGTTCAGGTGTCTCGTCGTAACCACCGAAGGCATTCGGCAGACCGGCATTCGGGTGCGCGCTCACGTAGCAATCGGCCAACTGCGACAATTCCTCGACATAGGGCCGCAACTGCTCCGCACCCAGCGCACAGTTCAGGCCGATACTGAATGGTCGCACATGCCGTACCGAATTCCAGAACGCTTCCGGGGTCTGGCCGGACAGGGTTCGGCCGGAAAGATCAGTGATGGTCGCAGAGATCATCACCGGGACGCGTTCGCCGCGGCTCTCGAACTGTTCTTCGATGGCGAACAGTGCAGCCTTGCAGTTCAGCGTGTCGAACACCGTCTCTACCATCAACAGATCTGCACCGCCGTCCAGCAGCCCGCGGACCGCCTCGGCATAAGTCGTGCGCAATTCGTCGAAGCTGACATTGCGGAAACCGGGGTCGTTGACGTCTGGTGAGATGGATGCCGTGCGATTGGTGGGGCCCAGGATGCCGGCGACGAAGCGCGGCTGGTCCGGCGTCCTTGCCGTCGTCCTGTCAGCCGCCACCCTGGCAAGCCGGGCGGCTTCGCAATTCAGTTCATACACCAGCGACTCGGTTCCGTAATCGGCCTGCGAGATGGCGGTGGAATTGAAGGTGTTGGTCTCGATGATGTCCGCGCCCGCATCGAGGTAGGTTGCATGTATCGCGCCGATGATGTCCGGACGTGTGAGCGTCAGCAGGTCGTTGTTGCCTTGCAGATCCCGCGGATGGTCTTTGAAGCGCTGGCCGCGAAAATCCTTTTCACCAAGCCGGTAACTCTGGATCATGGTGCCCATCGCGCCATCCAGCAGCAGGACGCGCTGTTCGAGCAATCGTTCCAGGTGGTTCTGACAGGACATCACTGGACCCATTGACCAGCTGCCGCACGCGTTCCTGAAACGGGTGCAGCTTGTGGCTTGGCGGCACGTATGCCCAACAGATGACAGATGGCCCGCGTCAGTTCCGGGCGGTTCAACGTATAGAAATGGAACTCATGCACACCTTCGTTCTGCAGACGCTGGCATTGCTCGCCTGCGACATGCGCTGCTACCAACCTGCGGGTTTCCGGGTCATCATCAAGCCCCTCGAAATGACGCGCCAGTGAGGCGGGCACTTTCGCGCCGCAGCGCGCGGCAAATTTCTGTACTTGCTGGAAATTCGTGACCGGGAGGATTCCCGGCACCAGCGGCATGGAGATGCCCTGCCTGACCGCCGTATCGCGAAATCGCAGATAGGCTTCCACATCGAAGAAGAATTGCGTGATGCCGCGTGCGGCACCCGCATCCTGTTTACGCTTGAGATTTTCCAGATCCGCTTGCGGCGAGACCGCATCGGGATGCCCTTCCGGATGCGCAGCCACACTGACCTCGAAATCGGCGACCTGCTTCAAGCCTGCTACCAGCTCCGCAGCGCAGGTGTAGCCCTGTGGGTGTGGACTGAAACCACCCGTGTCTTCCGGTGGATCGCCGCGTAACGCCACGATGTGCCGGATGCCTGCTTCCCAGTAACGCCGCGCGATGGCTTCGATCTCGGCCTTGCTGGCATCCACACAGGTGAGGTGCGCGGCTGGCCGCAAGCCGAGCCGTTTCTGGATGTTCACCACCGTATCGTGGGTGCGCTCACGCGTGGAGCCGCCGGCTCCGTAGGTCACCGACACAAATCGTGGCGCCAACGGCGCCAGCTTGCTGAGTGCCTGCCACAGCTTCTGCTGCATCTCGACCGTGGCGGGTGGGAAGAACTCGAAAGAAATATTGGGGCGCACTGGAAATGCGCTGCGGTCCCACACTGTGGAAAGAGAATTCATCCTGACTCCCGACGCTTTAGCAGTTAGCGTGACGCTCAATCGCCACACCATTCATCGCCCTGCAAGTTGTCACTTAATCGGCGATTCCGTTTTGTGTCCTGCAATACGCTCCCGACCGACTTCTGGATGCCGGCCTGATTTACAGGCAACAAAAAACCCGCTCAGCGTTACTCCTTGAAAAGGCGCCAAAGCAGGTTCTTGCGGACACCGCTTTAGCCGTATTTATTAAGCGCCCGCAAGCTGAGTATCAAATCGGCGCTGTGAGAATTATTGACCCTGCTGGTCGGACTGTCAACCCGCAGGCGGCGGGCGCCGCAGATGGCGGAGATGCCGCCAGACATACCAGACGCCCGCCAGCACGATGATCCCGACGATCACCGTATCGAAGCGATGGAACCATGTCCCCAGCGTGTCCCAATGCTCACCGAGACGCAGGCCGATCCAGGCCAGCGCCCAACACCAGATCAGCGAGCCGATGAAGGTGTAGATGATGAATTTGGTTATCGGCATCCGCGCCACGCCAGCCGGAAACGCGATGAAGGTCCGTACCACCGGCAGCAGCCGACCGATCAGGATGATGATGTCACCGTGACGGGTGAACCAGCGGTCGGCCAGCGCCAGATCATGCTGCGACACCAATATATAGCGCCCGTATTTCTCGACCAGCGGCCGCCCGCCCCTGGCGCCGACCCAGTACGCCAGCAGTGAACCCAGCACACAACCGATGGCCCCGCTCAATGCCACCAGCGACAAGACAAATTCGCCGCGAAACACCAGATAACCGGAAAACGGCATGATGATCTCGGAAGGGAGCGGGATACAGGCGCTTTCGATCGCCATCAGCAACACGATACCGGCGTAGCCGAGTGTGGAGATGGTGGCGATGACGAATCCCGCCAGCATGGTTAACAACTTGCTCAGCATCTACGCTTACAACCTGGAAGGCGGTGGTGGCGGCGGCGGTGCTGGTGCACGCGGCGTACTGCGTATCTCCGCCATCCGCAACCGCAATCCCAGTTCCACGGTTCGATCCGGTGGGATCTGATAGAAATCGGTAGCGCGGATCGCATTGCGTGACATGAAGGCAAACAGTTTCTCACGCCAGACCATCATGGTAGGCGTATTCTTGGTCGGCACCAGCGTCTCACGTCCGATATAGTAAGTCACCGTCTCCGGGTCGATCACCAGGCCGAGATCCTTGGCCTTGCGGAATGCCTGCGGCACGTTCGGGATCTGCATGAAACCGTAATGCGCGAGTACCCGGTAGAAGCCCAAATCGAGTTTCTCGACTTCCAGTCGATTGGACGGATGCACAAACGGCACATCTTCGGTCAATACCGTAAGCAACACGATCTGCTCGTGCAATACCTGATTGTGCTCCAGGTGGTGTTGCAACATCGGCGGCGTACCGAGATTCGGCGCGGTCATGAAGATACCGGTGCCGCGTACCCGCACCGGCTTCTCGACACGGATACGATCCAGAAACTGATCCAGCGGTTCGGTACTCTCACGTAAACGGTTGATGAGATTGTGCCGGCCGGTGCTCCAGGTGGACATGATGGTGAACCCGATCAATCCCACCAGCAGCGGCAGCCAACCACCATCCCATATCTTGAAGATATTGGCGATGAAAAACATCAGATCGACGACCAGGAAGAAACAGGCTATCGGCGCTGCCACGTAGATAGGCCACCGCCAATAGTCACGCATGGCGAAGAACATGAATATCGAAGTGATCACCATGGTCGAACTGACTGCCACTCCATAGGCAGCGGCCAGGTTATTGGAGGTCTTGAAACCCAGGACGATGGCGATCGTGCACAGCATCAATATCCAGTTCAGGGACGGGATATAGATGTGTCCCTTCTCATCCATCGAGGTACGCACGATGGTCAGGCGCGGGCTTTGTCCGAGCTGGATCGCCTGTCCCATCAGCGAGAAGGCTCCGGTGATGACCGCTTGTGAAGCGATTACCGTAGCGACCGTCGCCAGCGCGACCAGCGGATACAGAAACCACGAAGGCGAAAGGCTATAGAACGGTTGCGCGATGGTCTGATCCGGATGCGCCAGTATCGCCGACCCCTGACCAAAATAATTCAATAGCAAGGCCGGCATGACAAATGCGAACCATGACACGCGGATCGGCGAACGTCCGAAATGGCCGATGTCGACATACAGCGATTCAGTACCCGTGACGCACAGGAAGACCGAACCCAATACCACGATATCGGCAAAGCCATGATGGAATATGAAATGCAGCGCATAACTGGGATTGATGGCGATCAATATCTCGGGGTTACGGATAATCGCAGCCAAACCCAATAACGACAGGACTGTGAACCACAACACCATCACCGGGCCGAATACCGCGCCGACCCGCCGGGTGCCGCTCTTCTGGAATGAAAATAACCCGATCAGCACCAGCACCGTGATGGTGAGGATCACGCCACGCGGCATGCTGGGTGTCGCTACCTGCAGACCTTCCACTGCGCTCAATACCGAGATAGCAGGCGTGATCATGC
>DASSKW010000062.1:0-18453 GCA_035690065.1 Gammaproteobacteria bacterium | reverse complement strand
CCATGCTGCTGATCGAGCAACAACAGGTTGATCTGATATTAAGCGACGATGGCTTGCAGCATTATCGGCTGCCTCGTGCCGTCGAAGTTGTCATGTTTGATGGCAGGCGCGGTCTGGGTAATGGCTGGCGTTTACCGGCCGGTCCGTTGCGTGAACCTGCAAGGCGTTTGCAGCAGGCAGACTTTGTCGTGATAAAGGCGAGCGGGACAATAGCTGCTGGTGCTCCGGGCGATGCCTTGAGCATGCGTCTGGAGTTAGCCGAGGCGATCTCGCTATCGACAGGAAAGCCTCGTGCACTAGCCGAATTTGTGGGTCAGAATGTACATGCCGTGGCCGGTATCGCCGATCCAGGGCAATTCTTCGCCGCCCTTGAGTCACTGGGTCTGCGTGTCGATGGCCGCACTTTACCGGATCATGCGGTGCCCGAATTGCAAGACTTGATATTCGATGACGATCTGCCGGTCCTGATGACGGAGAAAGATGCAGTGAAATGCCGGCACCTGCAACTTGGGAATCACTGGTATGTGCCGGCGATCGCCCATTTCAGCGAGACGGACAAGGTTCGATTCCTGTCCGGTTTGAATGAATATCTGGTGAAAGCAGAGTTATAAGGAGCAGTACGTGGACGCCAAATTACTTGAGATTCTGGTCTGCCCGATCTGCAAGGGCCCCCTGGTATATCGCAAGACCGAGCATGAACTGATCTGCAAGGCAGATCGTCTGGCATACCCGGTTCGGGACGGCATACCGGTGATGCTCGAAGATGAAGCCCGTGAACTGAAGCCGGACGAGGCTGCGTGAATGCAATTTGATGTCGTGATCCCGGCGCGGCATGGATCGCAACGTTTGCCCGGCAAGCCGTTGGCAACGCTTTGCGGCAAGGCGTTGATCCTGCATGTCTGTGAGCGGGCACAGGAAAGCGGTGCTGACCGAGTCATCGTCGCGACGGATGATGCACGCATCCGCGACGTATGCCAGGCAGCCGGGGTGGACGTCGAGATGACGCGTACCGATCACGGATCGGGTACCGACCGCATCGCAGAGGTTTCTGAGCGTCTGCGCTGGGGTGACGGACGGATAGTGATCAACCTGCAAGGCGATGAACCGCTGATGCCGGGTCGTGTGATCCGACAGGTGGCTGAACTGCTCGATCAGCATCCGACTGCACAGCTCGCGACCCTATGCACTCCAATCGTTACGCTCAACGAATTTCTCAATCCCAATGTAGTCAAGGTAGTCACCGACGGGAAAGGGCGGGCGCTTTACTTCAGCCGCGCGCCAATTCCCTGGAACCGGGAAGGTGCGCCAGCGGGCCTCATCTCGCAGCAGACCTGGCAGGGAGCATTGCGTCACATCGGGCTCTATGCATACCGTGCCGCTGCCTTGCAACAGTTATCGGTCACGCCGGCTTGTGAGCTGGAGCAGATCGAAAAACTGGAGCAGTTGCGTGCCCTGTGGATGGGGATGCAGATTGCGCTGGATACAGCAACTGAGATCCCGGGGCCTAGCGTGGATACCGCAGAAGATCTGACACGTGTCGCAGAACTGATGCGCAGTCCAACTTGATGCCATGACCGCTGTCGACGCCAACACAGAATGTGCGGTGCTGTTCGTCTGCATGGGCAATATCTGTCGCTCACCGACTGCTGAAGGTGTACTGCGGAACTTGCAGCCGAGCATGGCGCCCGAGTTGAAACTGCGAGTCGATTCTGCCGGCACTCATGCTTATTACCATCTTGGTGAACAGCCGGACCAGCGCTCACAACGGGCAGCTGGACGACGAGGATATGACATCAGCGGGCATCGTGCCCGCATGGTCACGCCTCGCGATTTCGCCGAGTTCGATTACGTGCTGGCGATGGATGCAGGAAATCTGCAGAACCTGCAGAGGATGCAGCCTGCTTCAAGCCGGGCCAGGCTTGGTCTGTTGCTTGATTACACACAGACGGCAGGGTCAAGTTCAGTTCCCGATCCCTACAATGAAGGCCCTGCCGGTTTTGAACGGGTACTTGATCTGATCGAGCAGGGTATCGTGGGATTGCTGCGCAGATTATGCGACAGTCGAAAAATCCGATTTTCTGAAATACCGATCAGGTAACAAAAAAGCCCGGCATTGAGCCGGGCTTTTTTGTTTGGGTCGAGGGATCTTACTCGCCGTCCCGGTCATCGCTGGATGAGTTACCAGGGTAATTTTCAGTCGCGGGTTCGCGTGGTGCCGATGGCGCGACAGGCGGCGGCGGGGCATAGCCATGATTCGATCCAGCCCGCTCATGCTGGCGCTGAGGCGCAGGTTCCGGAGCGATCGCTGGCGGTGCGGCCATCGGTACCGGAGCGGGAGCGGGCACGGGTGCCGATGCCGGCGCGGCTATCGGTGCTGCCTGTACAGGCTCGACTGGTGCTGACGCCGGGGTGGGGCGACTCACTGTGCCAGGTATGCTCGGATCCGCCAGGTAATGCTCGATGGAATCCGGAGCAGCCTGGTTGCCGTTTTCCTGCGGCGGGTGATCGTTCTGTTGTGCCGGCCGCTCACCGCCTTCGTAGCGACGACGACGACGACCGCCACGCCGGCCGCGACGGGTGCCACGGCTGCTGCGCTCCCGATTGGCGTTCGCTTCATCGCGCTCCGGCGTATTCGGCGCGCCGGTTGCGGTGGCGGATGGTGGTGCTGATACCGGTTCGCGATTCTCACGTACGGGCGCAGCTGCTTCAGCCGGACGCGGTGCCGGACGCTCACGTTGCGGTTGCTGGTCACGGTTTCTGTCCCGATCCCGATTGCGTTGCTGATCGCGTTCATTGTTACGCGGCGCATTACTCTGGTTGTTCTGGCTGCGCTCGTGGCGTCGAGCACCACCGCTGTTGCCCTGCCGTTTACGATCGCGATCCCGGTTACGGTCGTGATCGCGCCGGGTGTTGTGTTCCGGGCGACGTTGCTGCGGCCGTGCCGGTTGTTGCTCTCCGGCGCCGAACAGACTGCGCCACAAACGTACGAACAGGCCCGGACCCGTCTTGGCGGCACGCTCAGGTTTTGAAACCGGTGCCGGCGATGTGGGAATGATTCCTCTGACGGCTGCCTCTGGTCCAGGTTCGCGTTTGACTTCGGCGCCCGGTATCGAGGGTGTCTCGGGTTCTGTGACCAGTTTGTAGCTGGCACTGGCCGGTCCTGCCTGCCTGATCTCGTCATCACGCAGACGCTGAATCTCGTAGTTCGGCGTTTCCAGATGCGGATTGGGCACCAGGATCAATTCGATACCACAGCGTTCCTGGATGGCCGAGATGATGGCGCGTTTCTCGTTGAGCAGGAACGTGGCGACTTCCACCGGCATCTGCGCCACCACGCGCGAAGTACGTTCCTTCATCGCTTCTTCCTCGATCAAGCGCAAGATCGAGAGCGACATGGACTCGACACCGCGGATGCGGCCTTCGCCGACACAGCGCGGGCACACGATCTGAGTGGACTCACCCAATGACGGACGCAGACGTTGGCGTGACATCTCCATCAAGCCGAAGCGGGACAGACGTCCGACCTGGACGCGAGCGCGATCCATCTTTAGCGCGTCGCGCAACCGGTCTTCGACCTCGCGCTGATTTTTCTGCGGTGTCATGTCGATGAAGTCGATCACGATCAGACCGCCGAGGTCGCGCAAACGCAACTGACGCGCGACTTCGTCGGCCGCTTCCAGGTTGGTACGCAAGGCAGTCTCTTCGATGTCGCCGCCCTTGGTTGCGCGTGAAGAGTTCACATCGATGGCGACCAATGCTTCGGTATGATCGATGACGAGAGCGCCGCCTGATGGTAGCCGTACTTCACGACTGAATGCCGCGGCGATCTGGCTCTCGATCTGGAAGCGGGTGAACAAGGGGACACGATCGTCGTAATACTTGAGTCGCGACAGACTTTGCGGCATCACCTGCTGCATGAATGCCTGCGCCTCATGGAACATCTTGTCGTCGTCCACCAGGATCTCGCCGATGTCGGTGCGTACGTAATCACGCAACGCACGGATGATGACGTTACTTTCCTGATAGATCAGGAATGAAGCGCTGCGTTCGGTAGCGGCTTTTTCGATCGCCTGCCAGACCTGCACCAGGTAATCCATATCCCATTGCAGTTCCTCGACACTGCGACCGACACCCGCGGTGCGGATGATGATGCCCATGCCATCCGGAATCTGCAGTGCTGCCATGGCTTCGCGCAATTCGTCACGGTCATCGCCTTCTACCCGGCGCGAGACGCCGCCAGCACGAGGATTGTTCGGCATCAATACCAGGAAGCGGCCGGCAAGACTGATGAACGTAGTGAGTGCAGCACCCTTGTTGCCACGTTCTTCCTTGTCGACCTGTACCACGATCTCCTGGCCTTCGCTCAGTACATCGCGGATATTGATCCGACCGGACAGATCGGTGCCGGGTTTGAAATAGACGCGGGAGACTTCTTTCAGCGGCAGGAAGCCGTGACGTTCGGAACCGTAATCCACGAAGCAGGCTTCCAGACTCGGCTCGATACGTGTGATGCGTCCCTTGTAGATGTTCGCTTTCTTTTGTTCGCGGGACGGGACTTCGATGTCCAGGTCATAGATCTTCTGGCCATCAACCATGGCCACGCGCAACTCTTCCGGCTGAGTCGCGTTCACTAGCATTCTCTTCATTTTGGTTCTCGCAGACGCTCTACCACGGTCTGCGCAGGGTCACGTGAGGCCGGACGGCCCTCAGGCGGGATTCAAGACTTTACTCTTAGCGGCGCTGCGCTACGCGCGGCGACCCGGAAATCCAACCTTGGCTACAATCCGCGCGTCGTGACCATGCGGGGCATGGGAGCGCAGTTCTACGGTGCTCATGCCCGGTCATAAGGGGCGGCGCCGTTGTAAACACACGGGGCTGCCAGACTGAGCTCGGCAGACCCACCAGGGTTAACCTTGTAAAACCCGCAAGGGCTTTTCTAAGGGGCGGTACAGGCTGCGCATATCAGTCGCGGCTTCACCACCTGTCCGGTACTATAGCAGCGAAGTTATGCCCCATCAATGACTCGAAAACTTTTATTTTCAGGAGCTTAAGTGCACGACGACGCCAGCAAGGTGCGCCGTCTGACCGTTTCCGAAGACGATTCGGGTCAGCGTCTGGACAATTTTCTGTTCCGGCATCTCAAGGGTGTGCCGAAGGGGCATGTCTATCGCCTGTTGCGGACCGGGCAGGTCCGCATCAACAGCCGGCGTTGCAAGCCGGATTACCGTCTGCAAGCTGGCGATGAACTGCGTCTGCCCCCGGTGCGCCAGGCTGAACCCGTGCTGCTGGAACAGCCCCGGGATTGGCAGCGGACGGCATTGGCAGCGGCCATCCTGTATGAGGATGCCCATCTGCTGGTGCTGGATAAACCGGCGGGCATCGCGGTGCACGGGGGCAGTGGCCAGAGCCTCGGGGTCATCGAGGCCCTGCGGATGATGCGGCCGGATCAGCCCGGGTTGGAGTTGGTCCATAGGCTCGACCGGGAGACCAGTGGTTGCCTGGTCATTGCCAAGAAACGCAGTGCTCTGCGGGCCTTGCATGCTGCGATCCGGGAAGGACAGATGGAAAAACGCTATCTGGCACTGCTGGCTGGGCGTTGGGAGGGCGGCGAGCAGGTGGTGGACGTGGCGCTGGAAAAAAATCAGCTGCAAGGTGGGGAGCGGATGGTACGGGTGGCTGCCGGCGGCAAACCGGCGGAGAGCCATTTTCGCCCGGTCAGCCGTTTCGCCAATGCCACTCTGGTCGAAGTGATGATCGTGACCGGGCGCACCCACCAGATCCGGGTTCACGCGGCCCATATCGGTCATCCCGTCGCAGGGGATGATAAATACGGCGATCGTGAGGCCAACAAACTGTTTCGCGGCCTGGGGCTGAAACGGATGTTCCTGCACGCCCACTCGCTCAATTTTACCCATCCTGCCAGCGGTGAGCCGGTCGCCGCCAGCGCGCCGCTCGACGACGGTCTGCGGGAGGTCCTGGACCGCCTGGAAGGCGGAGTCAGGGGATAGCGATACCTGCCTGCCTGAGCAGCCGGCACAGACCGATCAGGGGCAAGCCTATCAACGCGGTCGGATCCTCGCTATGGACTGCCTCAAACAGGCTGATGCCCAGCCCTTCGACCTTGAAACTGCCGGCTGACTGGTAGGGTTCTTCCAGCCTGAGGTAACGTTCGATTTCCGCATCGCCAAGCTCACGAAACCGCACCCGTGTCCGGTCCAGGTGGGTGTAACGCCGATCGTCTTTGAGTATGCAAAGTCCGGTATAGAACGTGACTTCACGTCCCGAGCAGTCAGCCAGCTGGGCCACAGCATGGGCATGTCCGCCGGGCTTGCCGAGGATCCTGCCATCCAGCGTCGCGGCCTGGTCGGAGCCGATGACCACTGCATCAGGCCACCGCGCCGCAATCAGGGCGGCTTTGGCTTCGGATAGTCGTTGCACCATCGCTTCGGGGGATTCGCCAGGCCGCCGGGTCTCGTCAAGGTCCGGCGATTCGGCGGTGAAAGGCAGCGCCAGCCGTCCCAGCAAGGCGCGGCGGAAGGGAGAGCTGGATGCGAGGATGATTTGCATGCCGGCCCGTTCTACGGGGCTGACCCGGGCGCGTCAAGAGCGGGACCGATAAGGCGCAGTAAAAACAAGGGCTTGGCGACCATCTATTTTGACAGTTCAGCTCTCAAACCGTATCATTGCGCGCTTATGTCGAGCGGTCTGCCTGAGTTCCTGGATCTCGCGCGCGTGACGCGCCAGCCGCTGGAACGGGCGGGCCGCATTCGTATTGGTTCGATGCCGCGTCTGGCTGCGGTTTTGTCTGACAGCAGCAGCGCGGAAGCGCAGGTGGAACTGAACATGCAGGACGATGGCAGTGGCCGGATCGTCGTGCAGGGTGCTGTGGCCGCGCAACTGGCCCTGATTTGCCAGCGTTGTCTGAAGCCGATGTCGCAACACATCAGTACGGATTTTCGACTGGTATGGGTACGCAACGAGGCCGAAGCTGCGGCCATTGAGATCGAAAGCACTGATCCGCTATTGTCGGAAGACGGGCGTGTCAAGCTTGCGGAGTTGGTGGAAGACGAATTGTTGCTGGCGCTGCCCATCGTAGCGCTGCATGAATTGGAAACATGCGGTACGGGTTTGGAGATGCACGAAAACCCCGCCGCGAAGCCGGAAGTTCCGGCCAGACAGAATCCGTTCGCGATGCTGAAACAATTGAAACAGCAGCGTTGACTGACACAGAACCGAGTCTTCAAGTTAGGAGTTGATCATGGCTGTCCAGAAAAGTCGCAAGACCCCATCCCGCCGCGGCATGCGCCGTGCTCACGACGCATTGAGTGGTCCTACCCTGGCGGTTGATGCCACCAGTGGCGAGACCCACCGTCGCCACAACATAACCGCGGATGGCTACTATCGCGGCAAGAAGATATTGAATACCCGTCAGGACGATTGATTCGTCTCGCAATCCGAATCAGGTAGCGCCAGTGCCAGTCATTGGTTCCGGCGCTGTTCTGAATCCCGCGCAGGCAGGTTGCAATAACCTGGTTTGCGACACACTGGCCCGTCAGGGTCGTCGAAAAGCAGGGCGCCTTATTCCGTGAGTGATAACACGGTTACGATTGCACTTGATGCGATGGGTGGCGACCACGGCCCCAGCGTGGTGTTGCCAGCCGCGCTTGATATGTTATCCAGACATCCGTTCCTGCGGGTGATCCTGGTCGGCGACACCAAGATTCTGGAAGCACGTCTGGGTGGCAGACATGCCGGTTACGGCGAGCGCCTGACAATCCGTCATGCATCGCAAGTGGTACTCATGGATGAGTTGCCATCGCAGGCATTGCGTGGCAAGAAAGATTCCTCCATGCGCGTTGCTATCAACCTCGTCAAAGAGGGCACAGCGGATGCCTGTGTCAGTGCCGGCAATACTGGCGCACTGATGGCGACTGCACGCTTCGTCTTGAAAACCCTTCCCGGGATCGATCGCCCCGCCATCTGTGCATTGATCCCGTCGCATGAGGGACATACGCATATGCTCGATCTCGGAGCCAATGCCGATTGCACCCCCGAGCAACTGTTCCAATTCGGTGTTATGGGAGCGGCGCTGGCGAGCGCAGTGTACGGCAGCGATGCACCGCGGGTTGGATTGCTGAATATCGGCGAAGAAGAGATGAAGGGGAACGAGAAAGTAAAGGAAGCGGCAAAACTGCTGTCTTCCAGTCATCTGAATTACATCGGATTCGTGGAAGGCAATCATATCTTTTCGAAAGATGTGGATGTGGTGGTGACCGATGGCTTCGTGGGCAATGTGGCACTCAAGACCATGGAAGGGCTGGCCAAGATGATAGGCCAGTACATCCGTGAAGAATTCCGGCGCAGCATGGTCACACGACTGCTGGCGCTGATCGCACTGCCAGTCCTGCATGCCCTCAAGCGCCGTCTCGATCCACGGCATTACAACGGCGCCAGTCTGCTGGGGTTGAAGGGCGTGGTCGTCAAGAGCCATGGCAGCTCTGACAGTGTCGGGTTTGCGAGCGCGATACGTATCGCTATACTCGAAGTACAGAATCAAGTGCCACAACGTATCAGCAAGCTGCTCGAGACCCAGCTGACGGATAGACAGGTGAATGTATGACCAAAACCCTCTATTCGCGCATCACCGGAACCGGCCTTGGTTTGCCGGAACGTATCCTGAGTAATCAGGATCTGGAAAAGATGGTCGATACCACTGACGAATGGATACGCACGCGTACCGGTATCGAACGCCGGCATGTTGCATCCGAAGGCGAGACCAATCTGGACTTCTGTGAGCAGGCTGCGCGTAATGCGATGCAGGCGGCCGGTGTTGGTCCGCAGGATATCGACTTGGTGATCGTCGGTACCACCACGCCCGATCAGGTATTCCCGAACATGGGATGCCTGCTGCAGAAACGTCTTGGCATTCATGGTCCGATGGCGTTCAGCCTCGAAGCTGCCTGTGCCGGTTTCATCTACGCGCTGGATATCGCCGACAAGTATATTCGTACCGGAAGCGCAAAATGCGCACTGGTGGTGGGTGGCGAGACGCTCTCGCGGATGACGGACTACACTGATCGCGGCACCTGCATTCTGTTCGGCGATGGTGCCGGCGCAGTGGTACTGCAACCCTCCGACGAGCCTGGAATACTCTCCACGCATGTGCATGCAGATGGTCAATATGCCGACATGCTGTACTTTCCCTCTGGCGTCTCGAAAGGATTCAACGACCTGAAATCCGGCAAGGATTTCATCCAGATGAAAGGTAACGAAGTCTTCAAGGTCGCGGTGCACAAACTCGGTGACATCGTCATCGAAGCGCTGGAAGCGAACCAGTTGACCGGTGACGACATCGACTGGCTGATCCCGCATCAGGCCAATCTGCGTATCATCGAAGCGACTGCCCGCAAATTGAAGATGCCGATGGAGCGGGTTATCCTCACCATCCAGGAACATGGCAATACCTCTACTGCTTCGGTACCGATGGCGCTGGATGTCGCAGTGCGGGATGGACGCGTCAAGCGTGGCCAGACAATCCTGCTGGAAGCATTTGGCGGCGGATTTACCTGGGGTGCCGCGCTTATCAGGTTCTAATCATTCGCCTGGCTTTTTCTATTTCGCCTTGAAAGTGGCGCATCGAAATTTTCCGTAATTCAAATACCGGAAATGAACAGGGAGGGCATAGCCCTCCCTGTTCATGTTTCAGCCGGGAATGACTTTACATGGTCACGGGCTTGACGCTGATGGGCTCACCCACCATGAGGGTAGGCGCTCCCGCTGCATACGCCGTCTTGTTGTAGGCAGGCACATCGGTCTGCAAGATCGCGTTGAACCCCGATAGTGCAGAAGCCCGTCTTGCCGACAGTTCATCGCCAGTCTCGGCGACCGCCGGCGGAAACTGTTGTGGATCGCCCATGTAAGCGTACATCATGTATTGCAACGAATCGTTCAGGCTCTGCAGGTAATGGATGTCGTCCTCGGCCGCATCGTGTTGCACTTCCGAGTTGTACACGCTGTCCTTGAGGGTTGTCAGCTTTTTATCCAGAGCCTTGGCCTGCTTTAGCGCCGCTGCATACTGAGCTTGCTTGTCATCCGCAGCTGCCTTGCTCTCGAATTCTCCGAGATTGTGTTGCATCGCGACGATGCGGTTCAGCATCTCATGCAGCGCACTGACCTGATTGCTGGTTTCGAGGCCGCGTTGAGTGCGTTCCCGCATCTCATCCAATGAAAGTTTCTGGTTCGGATCACTGATGACCGCGGTCTGTGTGGTTTCTGTTTTTCCTTTTACAGTCACTGCGATGCTGTAAGCACCAGGGAGTACCAGTGGGCCGGAGTTACCGCCTGGACCTTCATCGCCACCACCCATGTGATGTTCAAAATCGAGTTTGGTCGGCCCCTTGTAGCGCATGTTCCAGACAAACCGGTTCACGCCTTGTTTTGAATCGCCGTACCGGGTATCGATGACCGTGCCTTTACTGTCCTTGATCTCGATCTTGACCGGAGACTCATCCTGTTTCTTCTCGGCAGGGTCTGCTTTCAGCTCCTTGGCCAGGTAGTAATCGACCATTACGCCATGCGGGGCATTAGGCGTGGTGAATGCAGGCTCAGCACCTTCACCGCGGTTCCAGGTGATGAATTGAGTGCCGGGCGCAGAGCTGAATAGATGGAACGGCTGATCCTTGATCTGATCATCCATCTGTTCCAGGGGGCGCAGGTTGTCCAGCACGAACAGGCCGCGGCCGTGAGTGGCGACTGCCAGATCGTGGCGCACGAATTTGACGTCATACACCGGTGCGACCGGGAAGCCGGCTTTGAGTGCCTGCCAGTGTTTGCCGCTGTCTTTCGAGTACCAGAGCCCGGTCATGTTGCCGAGCACCAGCAGTCCACGCTGATTAGGGTCTTCACGTACCACGGTGACCGCCTGATCGGGCAACCCATCGTCGATCCGCTGCCAGGATTTTCCGTAGTTGTCGGTGGCATACACATGCGGTTTGTGGTCGTCCAGCATGTGGCCGTCGAATGCGACATACGCGGTGCCTGGATCAAACGGCGAGACACCGATCTGATAGACACGCTCCCACTTGGGTGCGCCGGACGGTGTCGCGTCGGTCCAGTGCTTGCCGCCATCGCGTGTCACATGTACCAGTCCATCGTCACTGCCGGCCCAGATAACATCCGGATTGTTCGGCGCCAGGGTCAGCGACAGGAGCGTATCGTAGCTTTCTGCACCCGAGATGTCGTAATTGATTGGACCGCCCGGCAATTGCTGTTTGCTCTTGTCATCGCGGGTCAGATCGCCGCTGATGACATCCCAGTGGATTCCGCCATCGGTCGATTTGAATACGACATTACCACCCAGGAATACGGTGTTCGCATCGGTGGGAGAAACAGCCACTGGCGCAGTCCAGTTGAAACGGTATTTGGCATCCGCGAGTTTCACGTCGTTGATATAAGCAGGCCCGTGCAAGTAGGGCATGGTGAAGAACATGCGATGGGTATTCAAATCGTAACGACCCAGAGCGCCATCCTGTGAGTCCGAATAGATGATGTCCGGATTGCTGGGTGCGGGTACGGCATATTCACCATCGCCGCCGGTGACGGTGAACCAGTCGGCACCTGAAACCGAATCGTCCGCGAGGGTGCTGGAAGGGCCGCACCACGCGCTGTTGTCCTGCAGCCCGCCGCACAGGTCATAGGGCGTGCGGCTGTCTGCAGCGACCATGTAGAACTGTTCGATAGGCAGACTGTCCAGGAAACGCCAGCTCTTGCCGCCGGTGGTGGTCAGATAGACGCCACCGTCGTTGCCCTGGATGATCCGCTCAGGGTTCTGCGGATCGATCCAGATAGCATGATGGTCCACGTGTACGTCACGGTCGATGGGTTTGGCGGTCTTGCCGCCGTCGTCGGAACGCCACAGCATGAAGGAAAGGAAATAGATACGGTTTTCATCGTCAGGCGCGACCACCAGATGTGAAAAATAGAATGGGCGCACGTCGAGGTTATAGTTGTCGCTGACCATGCTCCAGTGATCGCCCATGTCATCGGAACGCCACAAGAGTCCTTTGCCACGTTTGGCTTCGATCAGCGCATAGACACGGTTCGAATCAGTGGGTGCGACGGCCAGCGCGATACGGCCCAGCGGTCCATCGGGCAGATCGGTAGTGAGTCTGGTCCAGGTGTCACCGCCATCTGTGGAGCGCCAGATACCGCTGCCCGCGCCGCCGTCGTCCAGGGTCCAGGGGTAGCGGCGCACTTGCCACGTGGCGGCGTAAAGCACCCTGGGATTATTCGGGTCCATGACCAGGCTGGCGATGCCAGTCTGGTCGTTCACGAACAACACTTTCTTCCAGGTCTTGCCGCCATCGGTGGTCTTGAACACCCCGCGTTCGGAGTTGGGCGCCCAGATGTGCCCCAGTGCGCCCACGAATACCGTATTGGCATCGTGCGGATCGACCACGACACTGGAAATCTGGCCGGCTTCCTTCAGACCCATGAATTTCCAGCTATGCCCGGCGTCCGGAGAGAAATACACCCCATCTCCGTCCAACACGTCGTTGCGCACATTGGCTTCGCCGGTGCCGACCCATACCAGGTTGGGGTTGGAGGGGGCCAGTGCGATGGCGCCGATGGATGCAGTGTCGGCATCTTTCAGCACCGAATCCCAATGCTGTCCGCCGTCGGTGCTTTTCCAGACACCTCCTGCCGCCGCACCGACATAGTAGATATGCGGGTTGCCCGGGATACCCACCACGGCGCTGACCCGGCCACCGGCTACTGCAGGACCGAGGTTGCGGAATTGAAGGTTCTGGAAGGGATCTGATTGTTTTGCGGTGCTGTCACTGGCTGCCAATACTGTCGTAAAAGGAATGCAGAAGGTCAGAATAACTGCCGTAAAAACAGTGAGTAAGCCTGTTTTCTTCATGATAATTCTCCGGGCATTACGGGGCAAGATTTCAGTATAGGGCGCGCGCGGCCATCTGTGCGCTGGCTGTTAGTGCCGCTGCATGGCAGTAAAGTTCCCAGCGCCCGATCCATGATCGAAGCTGAAGGCTTCAAGCGTGGTCCTGGTCTGGAATAATCGCAAGAGCGTGCATCCGGTTTCCGAAAATGGAGTTCAATAGTAAACCCGCAGACGCAGCATCGAGGTATTGTTGTGCAGGCTGTCGTGGGCATAGGAGATACCCACTGCCAGATAGCTTGTGGCGTTGAAGAGCAGTCCGATGGCAGCTTCATTATTGCTCTGAGCCAGATAATCATGCGCGAGGCTGCCATCGAATTCGAGCTGGGGGATGATTTGCTGCCGCAATCCCAGAACCAGCCGGTAACCATCGGTGGTGCTGGTGTTGCCGTGGGCGTTGGTTTGATCATTGAGATACAGGATATCGGTATAGAAATCCGTACTGTCGCCGAAGGAATTCTCGCCGCGCAGGCCCAGCCAGTAATTGTGATTGTTGATTTCGGTGGGTGTTGCAGGGGTGTCGAGGCTTGCATAACCCGCCAATAGCTGAACTCCCATGCTCGTCATCGTATAGGACAGGTCCAAAGTCGGTCCCTTGCTGCTTTCCCCCACCTGAGGGGTACTGTGTTGGAAATAGAGTTCTGCGTAATCGTAATTGAAATTTCCAGCCCAGGCCGTGAGTGGCAGCAACAACAGACAGGCAAGTGATAAAGCAGTCAGTTTCACGAACGTCTCCCTTCTAATGGACCAAGGCATTGAGATCAAAGATCGGCAGCATGATGCCCAATACGATCAGCAGTATCAGCACACCCATCACCAGTATCAGCACCGGTTCGAGTATACCCAGCAGCATACCTGTCAGCGTCTCGAGTTCACGCTCCTGGCTGATTGCGGCACGTTCCAGCATGATATCGAGTTTACCGCTGGCTTCGCCGCTGGCTATCAGATGCACCATCATCGGCGGAAACAGCCCCGCCCGTCCCAGCGATTGGCTGATAGCCGCACCTTCACGTACGCGCAGCGCAGCTTCTGCGACGGCGTCACGCATCGGAATGTTCAGAATCACTTCGCCGGAGATGCGCAGCGCATCAAGCACTGGAACCCCGCTGCCGGCCAGGATGCTCAAAGTACGCGTGAAACGGGAAGTGTCGATGCCTCTGACCAAGCGACCGACCAGCGGCATGCGCAATTTTTTTCGATCCCAGCGCTTGCGCATCTCCGGCTTGGCGAGCGCGCGCCTGAGGGCATAGACGCCAAGCATGATCCCGATCAGCAGCAGGATGCCGTAATGCGTCAGGAAGCTACTGATGGCGATGAGCGCGATAGTCAGCCACGGCAGACTCTGCCCGGTATGGATATAGACTTCTGTCACCTTGGGGACCACATAGGTCATCAGCAATATCACAATCGTGAGTGCCACCACGGTCAGGATCAACGGATAGATCATGGCGATGGACATTTTCTGCTGCAGCCGTTGAGAGCCTTCAGCATAATCCGCAAGCCGCTCGAGCACACCGTCGAGGTGGCCGGTATGTTCACCGGCCGCGACTGTGGCGCGGAAAATTTCGGGAAAGATATGCGGGAATTGTCCCAGGCCATAAGCCAGAGTATGGCCTTCCATGACTCGCGAGCGGACTGAGAGCAGCATGCTTTTCAGACGTGGTTTCTCGTTTTGCTGAGCGACGGCCAGCAAAGCTTCTTCGACCGGGAGTGCGGAACGAACCAATGTCGCCAACTGCCGGGTGATGAGCGCGAGATCGGTAGAACTGATGCCGCGACGCAGGCTGAAACCGGATCTTGCGCTTCTGGTTTCCTGTTCCGATGCTTCGCTGATGTTCAGCGGTGTCAGGCCTTGCTCGCGCAGTTGCTGTCTGACTTGCCGCGGAGTATCGCCTTCGATGACGCCCTTGCGTTCACGGCCGCGAGTGTCGAGTGCGATATAGTCAAATGCACCCATGTGGCTAATCTTCCCTGGTTACGCGCAGGACTTCTTCGACGCTGGTTTCACCGGCGAGTACCCGGCGGCGACCATCGTAACGGATGCTGGGTGTCCTGGTGCGCGCATAACGCTCCAGTTCCTGTTCGCCACTGCCGTCGTGGATCATGCCGCGCATGTGATCATCCACGATCACCATCTCGTACACGCCGGTACGTCCCCGATAACCGCTGCGATTGCAACTTTCGCATCCCACTGCGCGATAGAGCGAGGGTGGCTTGTCCTTCGGTAAGCCCAGTGCTGCGATTTCGCGTTCACTTGCGATATAAGGTTGCTTGCAATCAGGACATAACAGGCGTACCAGACGTTGTGCGAGCATGCCGAGCAGGCTGGAAGAAAGCAGGAAAGGTTCGACCCCCATATCACGTAGACGCGTCACCGCGCCCACTGCAGTATTGGTATGCAGGGTTGAAAGTACCAGGTGGCCGGTGAGTGAAGCTTGTACGGCGATTTCAGCAGTCTCAAGATCGCGGATTTCACCGACCATCACGACATCCGGATCCTGACGCAGGATAGCGCGCAATCCGCGTGCGAACGTCATATCTACACGCGTATTGACCTGGGTCTGACCGATCCCATCGATGTAATATTCGATGGGATCTTCCACAGTCATGATGTTGCGGCTGCGATCGTTGAGCCGGGCAAGCGCCGCATACAGGGTGGTAGTCTTGCCGGAACCCGTGGGCCCCGTGACCAGGATGATGCCGTGTGGCTTGTGGATCAGATCATCTACAAGAGTTTGCGTCTGTTCCTGCATCCCGAGGTGATCGAGTTCGAGACGTCCCGCCTGTTTGTCGAGCAGACGCAATACCACGCGTTCGCCATGTCCGGATGGGATAGTCGAGACACGCACATCGACGGCGCGTCCGGCGATGCGCAAGGAGATGCGTCCATCCTGTGGCAACCGTTTCTCGGCGATATCGAGTTTAGCCATGACCTTGATGCGCGAGACCACCAGTGGTGCGACTGCACGCCGTGATTCCAGCACCACGCGCAATACGCCGTCTACACGCAGGCGCACCACCAGCCGGTTCTCGAACGGCTCGATGTGGATATCGGAAGCATTCTCTTTTACCGCTTCGGTGAGCAATGCATTGATGAGACGGATGATCGGAGCGTCGTCCTCGCTTTCCAGCAGATCCTCCGGCTCCGGCAGCGCCTGGGCAACGCTGAACAGGTCTACGTCCTCGTCCAACCCTTCCATCATCTGCATGGCGTTGTTGGATTGCTCCTCGTATGCCTGTTGCAACAAGGTATCGAACTCCTCGGCACTCACGCTACGAACCTGCATACTGACGGCGAGCGCCCGGCGCATCTCCAGCAGTGCATCTGCTGATGCATCTTGTCGGCAGACGATTAATGCGCCACGTTCGCTGAGCGATTCGACCAATACTCCGTGGCGTTTGGCAAACGAGAACGGGATACCGCGAACTGCATCGGGTGTAACAGCTTGCACCGATGCTTCGCCGTCAGCGACCGGAGTCATGTTCATGGTCCGTTTGCAGAGCTTGCTGTATCGCCGGCAACCGGTGGTTTTGCTTTGGCGGCGGAGGCAGCCGGCGGCGGAGACGCTTTTGCAGGTGCAGCTATCGTATTCGCATCTGGTATGGTCCGGGGTTGTTCGAGCGAGGGCCGTTGGAGTTCGTCAAGTACGGGGCGCTTTTCTCCAGGCATCAGCTGCACGGCACCCTGGTTCTTGAGTTGCAATTCGCGCAGATATTTGTATTTTTGATCGGTGTAGCGACTGGTGCTTTCGGAGTCCCTGAGGATCGTGGGCTGGATGAAGACCATGAGATTGCTCTTGGTGTTCTGGGTGCTCCGGTAACGAAACAAGTTCCCAAGCAACGGGATGCTACCGAGTACCGGGACTCGTTGTTCGGATTCGATCAGATTGCGGTCTATCAGACCGCCTAGCACCACGATCTCGCGATCCTGTGCCATCACGTTGGTCTTGATTTCGCGTGTGTTAGTGACAGGCTGTCCGCCGATACTGGCACCAGTCAGATTCGAGACTGTCGCGTCGATCTTGAGTTGGATCGAATCGCCCTGATTGATCTGTGGTGTAAGTTTCAGTTCCAGGCCCACATCCTGACGCTGTACCGTCTGAAATGGATTGATGGAGGCTGTGGCGCCGTTGCTGATGCCACCGGTAGTATTGGTGTACTGACCGGTCACGAACGGGACCTGCTGCGCGACTTTGATGTCGGCTTCCTGATTATCCTGTGTAGTGATGCTCGGTGTGGA
This sequence comes from Gammaproteobacteria bacterium, assembly GCA_035690065.1. GTDB lineage: Bacteria > Pseudomonadota > Gammaproteobacteria > Natronospirales > REEB76 > DASSKW01. The sequence goes on along the minus strand of DASSKW010000062.1, from coordinate 1,255 downwards.
CAGGATATTGGTGTTGGAATCGCCCGATAATGCCCGCAACAAGGCCGCAAAGCTGAAGCCGCCATTGACGATCTTGCCGACCCCGAGTGTCAGTCCCTGGGGCACAGTAATACCCGTAGTGCCGGTCAGGCCGCTGCTGCTCGCGGCACTGGCCGCCGCAGCACTTTGTGCCAGGCCGGCGATGCCGGTCCCCGTGTTGCTGAAATCCGTGAGACCTACGGCACCGCTGTTGAGTGCGTTGGCAATCCATGTGACGCCAAGTTCTGCGGATTTGTCGGAGGTCAGCTCAGCTTCGATCGCTTGAACGAGAACCTGTGCGCGCCGGATGTCCAGTTTGGCCAACACGGTTTCCATGGAACGCATCAACTTGGGTGGTGCGGTGATGACCAGCGAATTGGTACGTTCGTCAGGAATTATCGACACGTCAGCCATGGAACTGTTGCTTGATCCCGCTGCTGCCGCGCCTTTGCTGCCGCCTTGCTGCTTGAGATCGTTCACATAACCTTTCAGTTCGTCAGCGATATCCTTGGCTTTGGCGTAATGGAGGTAGATGACCTGGGTATTGCCACTTTCCTGTGGCAGATCCAAGTGCGCGATTAATGCGCGGACTCGCAATCGATCATTTTTATCTCCACTGACCAGGATGCTGTTGCTGCGTTCATCAGCTACCAGCTTCAGAGGCGGACCACCTTCGCTGGCGCTGGATTGCATCAGTGAAGTCAGGACCTGCGCAACATCGCTGGCAGATGCGTTCTGCAGAGGGATGATCTCGATGTTGTTGTCGGTGCTTTGGTCAATGCGGTGAATAATCTCGAGCAGACGTGTCACATTGCTGGCACGGTCCGAGATGATCAGCATGTTGGCAGGTGTGTACGCTGCCAATTGGGCCTCGGTGGACATCAGCGGTCGCAGTACCGGGACCAGCTGCGCCGCAGAGACATTGGTTATCTGTACCACCTGGGTGACGACCGCATCGCCGGGCGTCCCCGCGCCAAAATTGTTGCCGGGTTGCTGGCGTGCCTCCAGGGCTGGCACGATCTTGATCATCGAACCAGCAGGGACCGCAGCGAGACCATGCACCTGCAGTACCGAGAGAAAAGCCGCATACACCGCATCTTCATCGATGGGCTTGCTGGAGATCACGGTCACACGCCCCTGTACACGCGGGTCGATGATGAAATTCTTGTGAGTGATCTGACCGACGGTGGCGGCTACCTCGCGGATATCCGCGTCCTTGAAGTTGAGCGTGATACCG
>DASSKW010000061.1:0-8884 GCA_035690065.1 Gammaproteobacteria bacterium | reverse complement strand
TCAATTCCGCACATGCATTGGTGGACGCATAAAGAGTGCCATTCCCGGTATGAGTTCGCAAGCGAGCGTCGTGTGATATTCAATCATCCACACGCACCAGCAGGTTCTTGGCCAGATTCCCCTGCATATATCCGATGCCTTTTACCAGATGCATCAGGCTGATCAGCAGCAGCAGACCAAATCCGACCAGGAACGGCGTAGCCGACAGCGAGATATAAGCCGGCCCGTCCCAATCCAGCCACAGGCTGCCACCCAGCAGGATTTCGAGTGGCGCCAGGATCAGGCTCAATGAGATCAGCAGCCATGCGAGCGTGAATACGAAATAGACGATACCCAGGAAAAACTGCATCAGCATGTACAGCATGGTTGACCAGGTACGGCCGTCCACCAGCAATTCTTTCACATGCGTCAGGAGCGGGATCGATGCACCAGGATGGGGTGGCCGGCGCGGCATGCGTACACCGAGAAACGTCTCCACGATGCGGCCTTCGACCAGGGAGAGCATCCGTACACTGCCCAGGAACAGCAAAAAGAACGGGATGCCGATGATCAAAGGCATCAGACCGAAAGACAAGGCAGTGCCGGTGACGATCCAGACGAAGTAAAACAATCCGGTGAACATCATCAGCATCACATAGAAGAGCGAGGTGTAGGCACGCGGATCCGCCAGCACGCCGAAGAAGCGTCCCAGTGCCGAACTGCGTTGCTTCGGTCGCGGGGTGCGCAGAGCCGCTTGTACTTTAACTTCGGTGGCACGATACGCCTCAGCCACTTCGTCGGGTGCGCCGTAACTGGTGGCGATGGCAGCCAGCACCTGCTCTTCGCTTTTATCCGGATGTTCGGCGAGTTCGCCGCGCAGGTATTCCTCGGCGTCATACAGTGCATCCTGGATCAGGGCCGGGTCGGCACCGGACAAGGCATCGCGCAACTGGTTCAGGTATTCCTTGACACTGCGGGGCAGGGGCTTGTTCATGACGGTGATCCTTTAAGAATGGAATCGACAAAATTGCGGGTGTTGTGCCACGCCTGCTGCCACTGTTTGAGGACCTGGTGGCCGGCAGGGGTGATCGTGTAGTAGCGGCGGGGCGGGCCAGAGACGGAAGGCTCTACCCGGCTGTCCAGCAGACCGCTGGCGGAAAGTGAACGTAATACCGGATAAAGCGTGCCCTGTTTCATGATGCCCGCGTCGGTTTCGCCGTGCTCGAGTTGTTTGGCGATCTGATAGCCATACAAGGGCTCGCCGGCCTGGGCGAGTATCGCCAGCAACACCAGTGCCACGATGCCGGCATTGAGCTCTTTCTGGAACTTGCGTACTGAGGCGTCATCTTCGGTCATTCACTTGCCGGGCTGTGAGGACAGCCATTACTAAGATGTCACCAATACTATTAACTTCACAATAGCTATGCAAGAGGTGTGGCAGGATTTTTTACGCAGGCTCAGCAAAATCAGGCCGGCCAGCCTGCCAGTGACAGGTCTATCCGTCCGCGCGGGTTGAATATGACCCCTTCGGCCTCCAGCAGCGCCCGCTGGCGGGCGGCCCCTTCGCGCAGGCTGATCTCCCCTTTGTGATTGATGACCCGATGCCAGGGGACCCGGGAACCTTCAGGCAATGCAGCCATGGCATAGCCCACTTGCCGCGCACTGCAGCCGCCCAGGCGGCGGGCGATACCGCCATAGGTACTGACCCGGCCACGAGGGATTCGCCGGACTTCGGCATAGATACGCTGGTAAACCGATTGGGTGGCACTAGTTCCGCGTGCCGGGACCATCGTCATCCTCATCGCACAGCACGTAATCCTGGTTGGCCTCGCGGGACAACCGGCAACTGAAATGGTCCCGATCCAGTGGCCGGTAAGCTTCCTTGTATGGGTAGGGTTGAGGGATACCAGCGGGCTGATTCCGGGTCTGTTGCATGAGTTGCAGGTTCATCCAGTCCTTGTGCAGGCGTGCGTCCTGTAGATCCATGCGGCAGGAAACATAGCGAGGTTCCGGGTAGCGCCAGCCCTGAGCCAGACAAGCGGCGTCATCCTGTCGCGCCAAGGCAAGGCGACTGGCGTGGCGATGCGCGCTGTAACTGGCGCAGGCCGTGGACAGCAATATGGCCAGTACGAGTACCGGAAACCGGGCGGAGAAAACATGTGGTGGGGTTGTCATATCGGTAAGGGTACTGCTTTTTAATGTACGAGGAACCTTGCCGAAGTGTAAATCCGGTACACGGGAATTCCAGTCCCGCGTTTCCATCAGCTTGAGACTCGCTGTTTTGACGAAGGTTCGCACCGTGAAGCGTGCCATGGCTCCGATGCTGGCGTAGCATAGCCAGACAATTCACGCTCCAGCACCCGGAGCGGGCGTGTCAAACGATCAGGAGATTCAAATCATGTTGAACAGACGTAATGGCCGGATGGCGTTCATCTTCATGGCTCTGTTGTCACTCGCGGCCTGTTCCAGCCGGACCGTGGTGAAGAGCGATCTCGGCATCGCGGGGGCACCGGATTGGGTCAACAATGGCAGTCAGGCGCTCGATGACCATGATCAGCGGTTGATCCACGGCATCGGTTCGGCGCCATCCATGAACGATCTGTCGTTACAGACCTCCACCGCCGATGACCGGGCGCGTGCCGAAGTGGCGCGGGTGCTGTCATCGATCATGCGGGTGGTCTCGCAGGATTATGCGGCGTCTGCCGGTACGGACAGGGATCAGCAGAATGAAGCATCGGTCTCACGCCAGATCGAAAGCATCACCGACCAGAATGTGAGCGGCGCCCAGATCATCGCGCATTGGCGCGATCCTAAGAGTGGCGCGGTCTGGAGCCTCGCGGAACTGAATATGCAAAACGTGAAACAGATGGTGGCCGGCTCGCAGCAGATGAATGCCGGCTTCAAGGATTATTTTGCCGCACATGCGGATAACCTGTTCGACAACGCCGCCCAGGGAGGCCATCAATGAACCGCGCCCATCGTTATTTGTCAGTCATCGCCACAGTACTGAGTCTGGGTGCGCTTGCCGGTTGTGCGACTACACCTACGGTAGAACGTATCTCCCCCGATCAGGTGACGGATGTATCCGGTTACTGGAACGATACCGATGCCAACCTTACCGCGCAGCAGATGATCAGCCAGATGCTGGGCGACCCCTGGCTCGGTAATTTCGAACGTAGTCATGGTAGTCAACAACCAACGGTGATCGTCGGTGACATCCGCAATCTGAGTTCCGAGCATATCAGCGTCTCGACCTTCATCGACGACATGCAACGTGAACTGATCAATTCCGGCAAGGTCCAGTTCGTCGCATCTTCCGGCCAGCGTGGCGAAGTGCGCGATGAACGTCAGGATCAGGATCTGAACGCGACAGCCCCGACCCGCAGCGCCATGGGCCAGGAGGTCGGCGCCGACTACATGATGCAGGGCACCATCAATACGATCATCGACGCAGCCGGCAAGAAAGCGGTGAAGTATTATCAGGTGGATCTGCGGCTGATCAACATGCATAACAACGTGATCGCCTGGATCGGGCAGAAGAAGATCAAGAAGATAGTCGAGAACGGCAGTTTTCGTCCGTAAGTACGGTTTGAGCATGTCGGGCAGGAATGGAACCGCTCCATGTTGAGCGGTGCAATGGCATGGAAGCGTGGCGCATGTGCGTTGGCAGTTATCGGTCTGCTGATCAGCCTGAGTAGTTGTGCGACCTATACTGCCAGCATGCGCCGGGTCGATCAGGCACTGGCCGCCCAGAATCCAGCTGCGGCCTTGAAAGCCCTGGCACCGATGGAAGGAGGCCGTGACCAGAGTCTTTATTTGCTGAACAAGGCCATGATCCTGCGCATGCAGGGTGATTATGCCGCCAGCACGGATGCCTTTGAGCGGGCCAAGCACCTGATGACGTATCTGGAAGCAACCAGCGTCAGCGAGAATGCTGCAGCACTGTCGCTCAGCGAGAATCTGCGCAGTTTCGAGGGAGAGCTTTATGAGCGGCTGCTGTTGCATGTGTACCTGGGCCTGAACTATCTGCAGATGGATGACGTCGATTCGGCACGTGTCGAAGTAAAGCAGATAGATGACTTGCTAAAGCGGCTGTATCCCGGTACGGACGCCGCTCCCAATGGCGGTGATACGTTCGCACGGTATTTTTCCGGCATGGTGTACGAGGATGCAGGCGATTGGAGCGACGCGATGATCGGTTATCGCAAGGCTTATCAGGCGTATCGTGCCGAAGGTGTCGCGGACAGCAACATCCCGCCCGACCTGCAGATCAGTCTGTGCCGTTTTGCAGATTATCTCGGACTCGACCAGGAACGCGATGACTACAAGAAGCGTTTCGGTATCGACTCCTGGCCGTCGGTACAGCCGGAAGGTAATGATCCGGATGGCCAACTGGTGTTCGTGTTAAGCAACGGATTGGCGCCACGTAAAGTGGCGGCTACCGCGGTGGTGCAGGATCCAGTCAGCGGTCATTTTTTCAGTATCTCGTTACCGCGCCTGGAGCGCCGCAGGCCGGACGTGAGCAATGCGATGATCGAGATTGCTGACAAGACAGCAGTTACCCGGCCAGTGGAGAGTATCGATTACGATGCGACCCGGGCGTTGAGCGTGGAATTACCGCGTTTGACCGCCTATGAGCTCTCGCGCAATGTCGTGCGACAGGCAGCGGCCAATCAGGCGGACAAGAATCAGCCGGGTATGGGCGCATTGTTGAGTATCATCGGTACGGTGGTGGATCAGGCCGATACCCGCATCTGGAATACGCTGCCGGACGACATCCAACTGGCACGTCTGCGTCTGCCACCCGGCACCTATGATCTCAAGGTATCGTTGCGCGGCAGGGGCGATAATCTCGTGCAGAGCAGGACTTTCGAGGATGTGGTCATCAAACCCGGGCGGATGACTTTCACTGCCTGGCATGCTGTCAATTATTGATTACAGAGAGAGGATCTCACCGTGAATACGCGCGCGCTGAAACTGTGTGTAACGCTCCCCTGGCTGCTGCTGCTCGCTGCTTGCAGTCAGGCGCCTAAACCGAATGCGCAGCCTGACTGGTTGCTGGGACAGAGTACGCAATATCCGGCGTCGCAGTTCATCACCGGCCGCGGCCAGGCGGATGAATTGTCGGTTGCCAAGGATCGCGCGCGTGCCGATCTTGCCAAGACCTTCTCGGTGCAAGTGAGCGAACAGAGCAAGGACAGCTCATCGTTCTCGCAGACGAACTCGGCGGCTACGGGAACGGTGGCAAAGAACGCAACGGATGTCAGTCGCAACATCAGCACTCGTACTGACCAGATGCTGAAAGGTGTCGAGATCGCGGATACCTGGCAGGATCCGCAGACCCAGGTCTATTACGCACTGGCGACGCTGTCTCGCGCCAAGGCCAGTGCTGCCTTGCGCACCCAGATCGCCGATCTCGATGCCGGAACGCGCGCCTATCTGGATCAGGCGCGGGCCAGCGATGATCTGTTAGTGAAGATTGCGGCTGCCACCCACGCGCTGGATGCACAGACGGAGCGCGCCGGCCTGCAGAGTGAATTGCAGGTGGCCGATATCACCGGCCGCGGCATGCCGTCAGCCTGGAATCTCGGCAAACTCCAGGCCGACAGATCGGCATTGCTGGCACGTCTCAAGATCAATGCTGCGGCGGACGGAAAGGATGCGGCTGCGGTTGAGAAATTGCTTGCGGGAGCATTGGCGGATGCGGGTTTCACGGTAACCAACAACGCCGATTACACCCTGAACGCACATCTCGAATATGCGGCATTGCCGCCGCGTGATGGCTGGTACTGGATCAGCGGTACGCTCCAGGTCACTCTGGACGGCGCGGGTCAGGCGCACGGTGTGCGTCGCTGGCAACTGAAAGTCTCAGCCAGCGATCCGGCGTTGGCGCAACAGCGCTTGATGGATCAGGTCGCCGATAATCTGCAGCACGATATCCAGACGACGGTGCTGGACTTTGCCAGCGGGAATGCCGCTACGCATTGATCGCATCCGTATCAGCCGAATCGGTAAAGTGAAACCCACGCACCGGCATTGGTGTGGAGGTTTTTATACGAATACACTCAAGAACCGGTCGGTGGAGCGGGTCGTTGAGTTTGGTAGCGGGATACTCGAGAACCGCATAATTAAATCGATTCTGTCCAAATTTTAGTCAATTTCTGAAATTTTCGGTTGCTTATTTTTCTAAAGCAGCTATAAATACCTTTTGGGCAAAAAAGACCAAAATCCCACTTGGTCGGCTCCCCGTATGGGCGGATGAAAGGGTTACCTCACAGCACCGGCACACCACGGATAAGCGGACTATGCGCGAACAGAATAACAATGAAGAAGGCGCGGTAGATCAACCCGCTCTGGAAGATGACAACAGCGTCACCCGCAGCCTGCTTGGCATGTTGCCGGGTATTTTTTGCATGTTTGACGAGACCGGCAGGATGCTGCGCTGGAACAAGGAACTGGAGCGGCGCAGCGGTTACAGCCCGGACGAGATAGTCGCGATGCGGCCATGGAATTTCATCGTGTCCGATCAGCGCGAGGCCTTCCAGCGCGGTGTCGCGACCGCTTTCAAGCGCGGCAAACTCAGTATCGAAGTGACCATGCGGACCCGTAACGGAGACAGCATGCCGTGTCTGTTTACCGGCAGACGTGCGCGTATCGGTGGCCGCTATTGCATCGTCGGTATGGGTATCGATATCAGCGAGCGACGTATGATGCAGGAGTCTTTGCAGCAGAGTGAAGAACGGCTGCGGCTGATTAGCAGCGTCGCCACGGATGTGATCTGGGACTGGAATCTGGAGACGGATGAGACCTGGCACAACGATGGGATGCAGAAGGTGTTTGGTTACACCAAGGCGGAAAACGTCCGCGACTGGATAGAGCACCTGCACCCGGATGACCGTGAGCAGGTGCGTAGCAGCATCACCCGGCATGCGCGGTCCGGGCAAGGTTTCTGGGAAGCGCGTTACCGTCTGCGCCGTGGGGACGGCAGTTATGCACAAGTTTATGATCGTGGGTTGGTGGTACACGATGCACTCGGCAAACCGCTGCGTATGGTCGGGGCCATGGTGGATATCAGCGACCGGGTCCGGGCCGAGGAGAAGCTCAAACTTGCGGCGCGTAGTATCGAGTGCATCCCGGAAGGTGTGATCGTGCTCGATCCGCAGATGCATATCGTGTCGGTGAATCCCGGTTACACGGCCATCACGGGCCGGCCGGAGCAGGCTGCGTTGGGTATTCTCTGGCCGTTCATGACCGATAGCAGGGTAAGTACGGCGATGCGTGAAGAGATCCTGGAAACGGTACTCAGAGAGGGCCGCTGGCAAGGTGAATTGGAAGCCCAGCATACGAATGGAAATTTCTATCCGGTATTACTGAGCTTGAGCGCGTTGCGCGATGTGGACGGTAAGGTCAGTAATTACATCGCCGTGCTCAGCGATCTGACCCGCCTCAAGCAGTATGAGCAGCAACTCGCGTTCCTGGCACGGCACAATGTGCTCACCGGGCTGCCGGGTAAACAGGTTCTGGATGAGCAGTTGAGCCTGGCGGTGGAGCAGGCTGCGCAGGCTTCGGGAGAATTGGCGATACTGGCGATCGACCTCGACGGTTTCAAGCTCATCAACGATTCGTTCGGCAACGGGGTAGGGGATGATCTGCTGCAGCAGTACGCCCAGAGCCTGGTACGGAACGCGAGCGTGGCAAGCACGGTCTATCATCTTGGCTCGGACAGTTTCTGCGTGGTCTTGCAACAGCAGAATGCCGCAGAGGCGGCACCCGTCCTGGCGCAGCACCTGTTGCGCGTCCTCGAGCAACCTTTCAGCAGTCTTGATCACGAACTGTATCTATCGGCCTGTATCGGTATTGCAGCGTTCCCGCAACACGGTACGGATGTGACTGGCCTGCTCAAGAACGCGAATACTGCACTGACGCGCGCCAAGCAACGGGCGCCCAACGCCAGCGAGATATATTCTCCGGAGCTGAATCGAGCCTCGGCCGAGATGGTCCTGCTTGGCACCAAACTGCGTCGCGCCATCAAGCAGGGAGAGTTGCTGCTGCACTACCAGCCGTATGTCGATCTCGATACCGGTCGTGTCTTGGGCGTCGAAGCGCTGGTACGCTGGCAGCATCCTGATCTTGGCTTGATTCCACCCACACGTTTCATCCCGGTCGCCGAGGAGACCGGGTTGATCGTACCTCTCGGGCATTGGGTGTTGCGTGAAGCTTGTCGGCAACTCGGCACCTGGCAACAAGCGGGTCATGCCAACCTGCATCTGGCAGTCAATATCTCGGTGCGGCAATTACGACAACTGGATTTTGTGGAGCAGGTCACCGCTGTCGTACTCGAGAATGGGCTGGCACCGCATACCCTGGTGCTGGAGATCACCGAGAGTGTGATGATGAGCGACCCGGAACGGACCCAGGAGATCTTCGCCGACCTGCATGAATTGGGGGTGGATATCGCAGTGGACGATTTCGGCACCGGTTATTCATCGCTCAGCTATATCAAGAACTACCGGGTCGATTATCTCAAGATCGACCGCTCCTTCGTCAGTGGACTGCCGGCCGATGCCGATCAGACCACCATCACTCGCGCCATCATCGCCATGGCCCGGCACATGGATATCAAGGTCATTGCCGAGGGCGTCGAGACCCAGGCCCAGCATCTGTTGTTATGCGAACTGGGCTGTGAACAGGCCCAGGGCTTTCTGTATGCCCGTCCTCAAACCTCCGCCGCCGTATCCACTCTGCTTGGAAACCAGCAGCCGGCTGGACGCCCACCCCGCCACTAGCACTATTCCCGACGGCTTGCCCCAATCAAGGGTATTGCAGCATGGGGAGGGAATTGAGTTAATCTGTAGTCGCAACGGGTTTCGTGCTGGCGTAAAGAGGCTGGATTAAGTAAAGTGGG
>DASSKW010000060.1:0-31347 GCA_035690065.1 Gammaproteobacteria bacterium | reverse complement strand
CTAGTCGAGCCGCTTATGGAATTTCAGTACCGTGAGCAGCATGAATATGCAGAAAAATGCGACAAGTGCGTAGACATCCGGCAGCATCCCTGTCAGCGAAGCGCCACGCAGGACGATGCCACGGATCAGACGTACAAAATGAGTCAGTGGTAACAGCTCGCCGAGCCATTGCGCAAACCTGGGCATGCCTTCGAACGGGAACATGAAGCCCGACAACAGGATGGAGGGCAGGAACGTGAAGATGGTAAGTTGCACGGCCTGAAATTGAGTGCGTGCGATGGTCGATATCAGCAAGCCCAGGCTGAGACTGGCTGAGATGAATATCAGAGCCGCGGCATAAAGCGCCCAGAGGGTGCCGCGAACCGGTACCTCGAACAGCCACGAGCCCATCAACAACACCAGACTGACCTGGACCAGACCGATTGCGATGTAAGGCAGGATCTTGCCGACCATCAGTTCCAGCGTGCTGACCGGTGTCGTGATCAGCATTTCAAGGTTGCCGCGTTCCCGTTCCCGCACGATGGCGATGGCAGTGAACAGCACCATGGTGAAGGTCAGGATCACGCCTATCAATGCCGGGACGATGGCCACTGCCGAGCGTCGTTCCGGATTGTAGTAATTACGGATTTCAAAGCTCGGTACGGCAGCGGGGGCAGCATCGGGACGCGTCTCGATCGGCATATTCGCAAGCCCGCTGGTCACGCCTTGTAGGGCAGGGTCGCTACCATCAACCAGTAACTGTGCAGGAGGGCGGGTCCGATCCAGTACCCGGCGGTCAAAATCCGGTGGGATATAGATACCGACTTCTATCTTCCCATCCTGCAACATGCGTTCCAGTGCGGACGCTGAATCAGCATGCGCCACGATATCCAGTACCTGGCTGGCCTGAGTCTCGGTGACCAGGGCGCGGGAGAGCTGGGTATTCGCCAGATCAGTAACGCCTGCCCGCAGATGCCGGACATCGGTATTGATCGCATAACCGAATAGCAACACCTGGATCAGAGGGATACCGATGATCATGCCGAAGGTGAGCCGGTCGCGGCGCAGTTGTCGGATTTCCTTGGAGACGACGGCGAATATGCGTAACAGCGAATCACGCATCTGCCGTCTCCCGTCTTCCAAAACCAGTGGCGGCGACGAATACGTCTTCGAGATTCGCGGGGGTCTGTTCCAGTCGCGCTGCGAGTCCCACTTTTGCGAGCGCTTCATGTACCAACTTCACAGGATCGGATGTGTCACCGGAGACCAGAACATGCAAGCGGGTTCCGAGCTGTGCCACACTCTTCACGAACAGCTGGCTGCGCAATACCGTACCGGCACGATAGGTGTCTTCGACATCGACTTCCACCACGTTGACGCCGATATCCCGCATCAGTTGCTTGGGTTCGCCCTCGGCAACCAAACGGCCAGAATCGAGGATCGCGAGCCTGTGGCAACGCTCGGCTTCGTCCATATAATGCGTCGAAACCAGGATGGTCGTCCCGCTGGCAGTGATCTCAAACAGCTTGTCCCAGAAGTCGCGCCGGCTTTGCGGATCGACAGCACTGGTCGGTTCATCGAGAAACAACAGTTGCGGTGTGTGCAGGGTTGCAGCGGCCAGCGCCAGGCGCTGACGTTGACCGCCACTCATGGCGCCGGCTCTCTGATTGCGTTGTGAATCCAGGCGATATTGCCTGAGTGCTTCGCCGATGCGCTGTTTGCGTGTCTCATCCGGAATCGAGAATATGCGCGCCATGAAATCCAGATTCTCGAATGTGGTCAAGTCTGTATAGAGCGAGAATTGCTGAGTCATGTAGCCAATCTTGCGGCGCAGCGACTCCGCTTCGCGCGGGATCTGGTAACCCAGGACATCCACTTCGCCGATGCTGGGTTTCAACAATCCGCACAACATGCGGATGGTGGTGGATTTGCCCGAGCCGTTTGGTCCGAGGAAACCATAGATCTGCCCTTGCGGGATTGAAAGATTCACGTCGTCCACTGCTGTCAAGGTGCCGAAGCGACGGGTGAGATGGCGGGTCTGGATCGCGTAGTCCACAGTCATGCTGGCGTGTCCATTCCTAGTGGCGCAACGCAGGAAGATCGATGGTGACTGGAGCGCCTATCGGGAGCTTGCCTGTGTCGGGCCCATCCAGATAGACCTTGGCCAGGTAGGATAAACGGCCGCGATCGCGTTCAGTAAGCGCGTAATAAGGTGTGAAGGCGGCATCGGACGAGATGAAACGGATACTGGCCGGATACCCGTGAGCGATCCCATCCAGATGCACCGTTGCCTGCATACCCGGGTGGATCCGGTTGCGCAAGATTTCCGGTACATATATCCGTGCATAGGCCGCGTTGTTGTCCAGGAGTACCGCCACTACACCGTGTACTGGCGGACTTTCACCCAGATGGTAAGGCAGTGAATCCACGACTGCATCACGCGGTGCGCGCACGCTCAGTCGTTGCAGGGTGATGGTGAGATCATCCACGGAAGCCTGGGCTGCTGATAATCCAGCCAGGGCAGAGTGCAGGCTGGCGCGTGCATTGTCGAGCGCGGCACGCGCCGCGTCGAGATCCGATGGGGTACGGGTGCCGTGCTTCACCAATAATCGTATGCGGTTGAAATCGTTCTGTGCCTGTAACAGGGTGGCTTGGGCACCTTGTATGCGCGACTGCGCCTGCTCGCGTGCAGCGGTGGCTTGCTGCAATTGCGCCCGGCCCCGGCTGTCATCCAATTGCAGTATCAACTGACCGGCTTTCACTGTATCGCCTTCGTGTACCGCGATCTGAGTGATCGGCTCCTGTGCATCCGCCACCAATTCGATGCGGTCACGTTCCAGGGTACCCACCAGCGGCAGCGGGGAATCGTTGCCACAAGCCGGGAGTAGTATCGGCAGGCAGGCCAGGACGAATAGTCGGCGGGATTTCATCATGGGGAGACTCCTTCCCGAAACAACCGCTCAGTGTGTGCGATGAGCATATTCAGGTAATCGGGTTTGATGCGGACGCCGAACACGACACTCGCGATCGGCATAGCGACGAAAGGGAACACGGCAAGACTGACCATGGACAAGGCGGTGAGAGTGGGGTCGAGGTCGGCACGGATACGCCCGGCAGCCTGTTCGGCCTGGACCAGTCGCGTCAGCAGGCCACTGCCGCGCGTGGCAAATTGCTGGATAAACCACTGCCGCAGTTTGCCGTTCTCGGCTACGACCTCACGCAGGATCAGTGGCGGCATCCACGGGTTCGCACCCAGGGTGCTCATGTACGCCCGAAAGAAGCGATGGATCGGGGCAGGCCCCGTCGCTGTGGTGCCTGCAGAGACCGCGGCACCAAGGCCGGCGAACAGGGGGGTGAAGGTGTCGGTGATCATGGCTTCGTAAAGGCCCTGTTTGCTGCCGAAGTAGTAATGGATCATGGCTGGATTGACGCCCGCCGCCTCGGCCACGGCACGGATCGAGACCGCTGCGTAGCCATGCTGAGCAAACAGGGTCCGCGCGGCATCTTGCAGGCGGGCCCGGACGGCAGCATTCTCCGAGCCATGTGGCCGGCCTGCAGGTTTGGACATTGTTGATGAATTTGTCGCCATGTGCATATTTAATCAAACGTTTGATTAATTTGTCAAACGGGCCCCCTCGGGGAATGGCGGTTTCATGAGGCCGGTCATTTGGGGGTGTATTCGGAGGCTTCAGCAGGCAAACTGAGCAGGATGGAAGGCAGATTGCACCTTTAGATATCTCCCCCATGATGACCGGAGGACATTTACCCATGCGCTGGTACAAAGTACTGCTCTTGTTCACTCCCGGACTGGCGTTAGCAGCGCAGGCTGGCCCGTCCAAACCAGTGCCTGCTGCCGGCGGATGGCAGACACTGCCTCACTACGCCCATGTGGTGGTGGTGATCGAGGAGAACAAATCGTTTTCCACCATCATCGGCAGCAAGGATGCGCCCTATATCAATCGTCTGGCTGGCACAGGCGTGCTGTTCACCGACGCGCATGCAGTCACGCACCCCAGCCAGCCGAACTACATCGCGCTGTTTTCCGGTTCTACTCAGGGAGTAACCGACGATTCTTGCCCGCACGATCTCAACGGCCCGAACCTGGCTGGCGCGATGCAGGAGCGGAAACTGGAATTCGCGATCTATTCGGAAGACATGCCCGCAGCAGGCTTTACAGATTGCAGTGCGAACGGAGGGTTGTACCGGCGCAAGCACAATCCGGTGGCGGATTGGCAAGCCGGGTTGCCGGCGGCAGTCAATCAACCGTTCAGTGCGTTCCCGCAGGATTATTCCCGGTTACCGATGCTGAGCTTCGTGGTACCCAACATGATGGATGACATGCATGACGGCACGATTGCGCAAGGCGATAGCTGGTTGCAGCAACATCTGGATGACTATGCGAGATGGGCTATGCAACATGACAGCCTGCTGGTCATCACCTGGGATGAAAGCGACGCGGGTAGCCCCAGCAACCGGATACCGATGCTCATGGTCGGAGCGGGGATAAAACCGGGCAGCAATACGCAATACCTGACTCATTACAGCCTGCTGCGTACCTTGACGGATATGTATGGTTTGAAAGCATTCGGGAATGCCACGGCTGCTCAACCGATACGCGGCATTTGGACCCGGGCCAGATCAGGTCCGCGATGAAGACGCTCGGCCTGATTGGTGGGATGAGCTGGGAGTCCACCGCGCATTACTACGCCCGTCTCAATCAGCTGGTGGGCGAGCATTTGGGAGGACTCCACTCCGCAAAGCTGTTGCTTTACAGCGTGGAGTTCGATGATATCCAGCGTCTGCAGCATGCCGATGACTGGGAAGGGGCGGGACGTATCCTGGCCAGCGCCGGACGTCAGTTGGAGCGCGCGGGCGCAGAAGCATTGCTGATCTGCGCCAACACCATGCACCGGGTGGCGCCTGCGATCGCAGAGGCAGTACAGATTCCGATCCTGAGTGTGATCGATGCGACAGCGCGTGCAATCAGATGCCAGGGTTTCGACACTGTGGCTTTACTCGGCACCCGCTTCACGATGGAGATGGCGTTCTATCGTAATCGACTGGAACAACAGCACGGTCTGAAGGTAGTGATCCCGGATAAACCGGAACGGGATATGATCCATGAGATGATCTTCACGGAACTTTGCCGGGGCGAGATCAAGCCGGAATCCAGGCAACGGTTTTTCAAAATCATCGAGCAACTTGCGGATCAGGGCGCCCAGGGTGCGATCCTTGGTTGTACCGAATTTTCGCTGTTCAGTACTACTGGATATGCCGGTATCCCGCTGTTCGATACCACTGAGATCCATGTCCGGATGGCAGTGGACTGGATGCTGCAGAAAGATTGAAAATACGACGGCAATACCGCGCCAGGATCTGGAAGTAACTATCAAGGCCCGCTGACAGATGATGTCCGTCAGCGGGCCTTGATGTTTTGTCATCACGCCTGGATGTTATCGAGCGTCGATCTGATATCCGGTGTCATTTCGCTTTTCATCCAGATTGCCGTAGTTCAGGATTGCATTAAATACCAGCGAATAGCTGCCGATAGTCTCGCTACGCCAGAGCGGATTGTTACCAAACAGCAGCACATGGCCCTTGCCGTAGCGCGCATCCACGACTACTGGCCGCTCGGCAAGTCCTCCGCCATTATTCAACAAACCGGATATCAGCAGGTTTTTGCTATCCGCATAGCGCAGGATGACGCGCGGCCGCAGGCCTTGCGGGATCACGAACGGATTGTTGCGAACCTGTTCCGGATTCAACGGCAGGGCTTCCCAGGGTTTTGCCGCAGGCAGCGCCGCGGGAACGGAGTAGGGCCGGCCTTGCGGCACATCCGGGTCGTCGATGCCGCCGCGCCCGGTAGGCCGCTGATAATCCTGTTTGGCAAGTAAACCGCGATCACCGGTGGTGAGGTTGCTGACCGAGAAGGCCATACCGTCGGCGCTGTACAAGGCAAGCTCGTCGGTGTAACCGTAGGCGAGCGGACTGGCGTGATCGGTGAACTCGGCCCGCAACACGCTACCGACCACGCGCACATCATGGGTGTTGGCGACCGAGACGCCGGGGGCGAAACCCTCATCGATCGCAAACCGCGCAGTATCCTGGGAGGTGATCAATACGCCACCTTGCTCAAGAAATTGCCGGAGATGCGCGAGCCCACTGAAACCGAGCCCGGGGCGGATATCGCTGGTGGAATCTATATGCCCGATATTGGGTGTCAGCGAGGTCTTTTCCCATGGCAGCGGATTGCCCCACATCGGCAGGCCATTCACGATCATCTGGTCGCTGACGTAACCGATGGGTCCGAACAGGATCACGTCGTATTTCTTGCGCAGATCATCTGTGCGTGATACGTCCTGGGTGCTGATATAGGCATACGGCACGTGCATCTTGTCCAGCGCCATGCGCCACCAGCCCTCGGTCTGGGTATCCAGCCAGCTGTGCATGAGCGCGATGCGCGGCACCTGGATAGGGTGTCGTGCAACATCCGGGGTTTTGCCGGTCGCATACGCATCCAGGCCCAGATTGGTTAGCGCCTGGTCAAGTTCTTTCCGATTGACGCCGTGGAGGATAAAACTGCCCTCGGGGAATTCACGCCCATCGAGTTTGAAATCTGCATCCGCAATCTCGATATCGGCAGATTTGAACCGATAACGCAACGAGATCAGGGCATTGTCTGCGTGACTGGGGATCAGATAGATGCCGCCATCGCCGTGGATACCGCCGGGTGCTTGTACTGAACCAGATACCAACTGCATGGGAGTCTTGAGGATGCCGGTATCGGTGACACGGGCTACGTCTACATCGAACAGATCGCCGAAGGTCCAGCCGGTATCGTCATACGGATGTTTCTGTGGATCATCCGGTGCCCAATACTGGTGATCCAGCAGGGCATCGGCGATACGCGAATACGGCTGGTCCATGCGCACGATATAAGTGCCAGCGGGAAAGCTGCGTACGCTGTCCCTTGGTGCAGCATCTTCTGCACCGGGCAAGTCGTGCAGGGTTACGGTAAAAGCTGTAGTGGCGCGCTGGATCTCGCAATGTTGTGCCTGCAGGATACGCAATAATTCTGCTTGTGCGCCCTTGCGCGGTTCATCTGCGGTCAGCACGTAAGCGGCCGGTCCCGCATTGAGCGGTTTCTCGATGGAGCGTTTGCTCTTCAGGTAGAAATCGTTGAGGAACTGTTTGCTGTTATGTGCGAAGTAATCCAGCGCAGTCAGCAAGCCGGTTTGCTCGTAGTTGTTGTTATCCCGCTGCGACCAGGATACTTTCGGCAGCGGCGGATTCTGGCGATACCAGGTACGTGAGTACTCGTCCGGATCGAGGATGCGCTCCTCGGTGTCGGCGCCGTCGTTGCCGAAGGTCTCGTACAGACGACTGATGCCATTGTGCATCGCCGCGATGAACATCAGATACCCGGGGCTCCAGGTGTCGAAGTCACCGTGAGTGAATACGCCCGGCATCCCGAGTTTGGTCATGCGTTGCACGTTATCCCAGCCGAGCTGTTGCCATTCGTTGGCAAGGATCGGATCGATCCAGGCGTTGTAAGGGCCATCGCCTACGGTATTGTCATACAGGAACGGGACTGATTCATGCAGGTCATGCAGGACCTGGGCGTGCCAGCCAACATATGTGTTGAGTACGTTGCGGGTCAGATCCAGACTCACACCCATGGCATCGCGATTGTTGTCGTGGGCGACGTAGTGTCCCCAGTACATAAGAGGCGGCCAGTTGTCTTTCGGATGCGCCCGATGCCAGTTGTAGATGTCCACCATGCGGTCGCGCCCGTCCACTTCCACGATGGGCGTGATCAGGGTGATGACATGTGAACGGACGTACTTTATATATGGTGCGTCATCGACTGCCAGCCGATAAGCCAGTTCCATCAGCGCGGTGGGTGCGCCGGTCTCGGTCGAATGGATGGTGCCGGTGATGTAATACACGGGCGTCGATGCGGCGACCAGTTTGGCGGCTTCCGCGTCGTCCATGCCGATACTGCGGGGGTCGGCGAGTTTGGCGAGGCGGGCATCGTTATCTTTGAGTGTGGCCAGCAATGATCCATCCGCTATCGCGACCGCGATCATCTCGCGGCCTTCCTCAGTGTGGCCGATGCTGAACACTCTCACACGCGGTGTCGCCTTGGCCAGCATCCGGAAATAGCGATACACATCCCTGGAATAGGGCAGGTGGTCCGGCGCTCCCGCGATATAGCCTAATGCCGCCTCGGGTGTGGGGACGGTCGGCGAGGCCGGCAGGTAATCCGTGAGCGGTGAGTTGAAATCAGGCTGGGTAGTAAATTGGCGTATCTGTTGGGTATAAGCCTGATCGATGGGCTGGTTCGGATCGCGTGCATAGGCATTTCCGGCCAGAGCATTGGTTGTTGTGAGGCTGAGGCCGCAAAGCAGCAGAGCAGTCTTGGATGCCGGGCTTTTCATTGTTTGTTGCCTTGTGCGATGGGAAATAAGGGACCTGGGCGCCACAGCCTAGCCGGAGTTCGATGGATTGTCACTGCGCCATGGACCGGTGATATCGACGAGATATCAATCTCCGAAGGCGTAGGCATCCATGCACAGGGAGCGGTCGAAACTGTGGTGCAGCCGCGCCACGTTTGTACCGCCGGCACCCAGTGCCACGAATAGCGGCAGGAAGTGTTCTTCGGTCGGGTGATTGCGCGGTGCCTGTGGAGCGCGCTGGCGGTAATCGAGCAGAGCTTCCCGGTCACCGCGCGTGAGAGTCTCGTGTAACCAGGCGGAAAAATCTGCATAGGATTCATAGCCGCCACGGGGCTGGAAGTATTCGCGCAGGTTGTGGGTGGCGCCGCCGCTGCCGATGATGAGTACACCTTGTTCGCGCAACGGTTGTAGCGCTTCACCAAGATGCAGGTGATGCGCAGTCCCGAGCGCTGTTTGCAACGAGAGTTGCAATACCGGGATATCGGCAGCCGGGTACATCAGTCGCAGCGGCACCCAGGTGCCGTGATCAAGGCCGCGGGTCAGGTCCATGTCCGCAGCCGGTTGCAGCAACCGGGCGACCTGTTTTGCCAGTGTGGGGTTTCCGTTCGCGGGATAATGCAATCCGTAGAGCGGCTCAGGGAAGCCGTAGAAATCATGGATGGTATCCGGATGCCCGGCGGCGGTTATTCGGGGTGTGCCGGTTTCCCAATGTGCCGAGATGACGAGGATGGCGGTGGGGCGAGGCAGCGAACTGCCAAGCGTTTGCAGGAACTCGTACGCAGGGTTGGCAGTATCCAGCGCCAGCATGGGTGAACCATGCGAGATAAACAGCGTGGGCAGGCGTGAGGTATCCATTACAACACTCTGAGACTATACGGCCGATACTACAAGCAGTCCCATTATTCCATCACGGCGTGCAGCTTCTCGCCTTCTATCGCCTTGTCGAATTTCGGTTGCTTCATCAACAGTACCAACGGGATCGCCAGCAGACAGGTGATCATCATCAGTTTGAAATCATTATTGAAGCTGATCATGGAGGCCTGTTTCGTAATCAATCCATTGAGCATCGCCAGGTCGTGTGGATTGTTCAGGCTCATATGTGCAGTCGCAGATGAGAGCTGCATGTTCTGGTTGTAGGGATTGATGTGGGCGCCGAGCACCGAATGGTTGATCTGGGTATTACGCGACAACAGGGTGAACGCGATCGAGATGCCGATACTGCCGCCGACGTTGCGGACCAGGTTATAGACGCCAGTCCCCTCGGTGCGTAATCTGGTCGGCAGAGTGGAGAACGTCAGAGTCATCAGCGGGACCATGACCTGGCCCATGCCGATGCCCTGCACGAAACCGGTCCAAGTGATGATCCAGGTATCGATGCCAGTATCAAAGCCGCTCATGAAGTACATGGACAGTGCCATGATAGCGAGTCCCGCGGCCATGTTCAGACGCGGGTCCATCTTGTTGGAAAGACGCCCGACGACCAGCATCGAGAGCATGGTGCCGATACCACGTGGCATCAGTACCAGGCCGGTTACCAGTACCGGATAATCCAGCAGGTTCTGCACCATCGGCGGTATCAGCGACATGATCGAGAACAGACTGATGAAGATGATGAAACCGATCACGTTGCCGAGGATGAAATTGCGATCCCGGAACAGTTTCAGTTCGATGTAGGGATGTTCTTCCGCGAAGGCGTGCAACAGGAATAGCCACATCCCGACCAGTACCAGGCCGAACTCGATGATGATCTCGGCAGAACTGAACCAGTCCTTGCGTTCGCCGCGATCCAGCATCATCTGCAACGCGCCGATGGCGACACTCAGGAACAGGAAGCCCCAGCCATCGAACGTGCGTTTGCGAGTGATCTCGGTCTCATGCACATAGCTGAGCGTCATCAGTATCGCCATGATGCCGACCGGGATATTGATGAAGAATACCCAGCGCCAGGAATAATATTCGGTCAGATACGCGCCCAGCACCGGTCCCAGGATCGGCCCCAGCATGATGCCGAGACCGAAGATGGCCATCGCCATGCCGTGTTTCTCGCGTGGATAGCTGTCCAGCAGGATCGCTTGCGAGATCGGCACCATGGAAGCACCGAACAGCCCTTGCAACACGCGCAGCAAAACGATCTCGGTAAGCGAGGTCGCGGTGCCACAGAGGAACGATGCGGCCAGGAAGCCCAGCATACTGATCAGATAGATGCGCTTGCGGCCGAAGCGGCCGGCCAGCCAGCCGGTGGGCGGCGTCATTATCGCTGCGCCCACGATGTAGGACGTCAGTACCCAGGAGATCTGATCCTGGGTCGCCGATAACGAGCCCTGCATGTTGGGCAGTGCCACGTTGGCGATGGTGGTATCGAGCACCTGCAACAAGGTGCCTAGCATCACCGCGATGGTGATGAGTACGGTGTGCTGCTCTGCGCTGGCGGGTTTGCGGAATACCATGTCTGCCTCGGCTCAGTCCGCAATCACAGGTTGTTTGGGAGCGCCGTCCGGCGATGCTTTGGGTGAACGCATCAGCAGCACCAACGGGATGGCGGCGAGACTGATAATCATCATCAGTTTGAAATCGTTGTTGAAACCGATCATGGCGGCCTGTTTGGTGACCAGACCGTTGAGCATCGTCAGGTCATGCAGATTGTGCAGACTCATGCTATGGCTCAAGGATGAAAGTTGCATCGCCTGGTTGTAAGGGGAGATGTGTGCAGCCAATACCTGATGGTTGATCTGGGTATTGCGTGACAGCATCGTGAAGACGATGGAGATTCCGAAACTGCCGCCGATGTTGCGGATCAGATTGAATACACCAGTGCCCTCGGTGCGCTGTTCGCTTGGCAAGGTCGCGAACGCGGCAGCGAACATCGGCACCATCACCAGGCCGATGCCGATGCCCTGCACGAAGCTGGTCCAGGTGATGAACCAGGTGTCCACCTGGGTATTGAAGTGGTACATCTCGAATAGCGAGAATGCCAGGATGAGCAGGCCGGAGATCATGGTGGTGCGCGGTTTGACGCGGTTGGAGAAGCGTCCCAGTACCATCATGGAGATCATGGTGCCGATGCCGCGCGGCATCAGCACCAGTCCGGCGACGATCACCGGATAATCCAGCAGGTTCTGCACCATGGGCGGGATCAGCGACATGATCGCGTACATGCACAGGAACAGGACGAAGCCCAGCAGGTTGTTGAGTACATAGTTGCGGTCACGGAATAACGTGAGATCGATGTAAGGCTGCTTGCGACGCCAGGCATGCACGAAGAATAGCCACAGACCGATCAGTACCAGGCCGAGTTCGATGATGATCTCCGCGGAACTGAACCAGTCCTGACGCTCGCCGCGATCCAGCATCATCTGCAAGGCGCCGATCGCGACGCTCATGAACAGGAAGCCCCAGGCATCGAAGCTGCGAATTTTGTTGATGGCGGTCTCGTGTACGTAGGCGATGGTCATGACTACAGCCAGTACGCCGACCGGGATGTTGATGAAGAACACCCAGCGCCAGGAATAGTATTCGGTCAGGTACGCGCCCAGCACCGGGCCGATGATGGGGCCGAGGATCACGCCGATGCCGAAGATCGCCATCGCCATGCCGTGTTTCTCGCGCGGATAACTGTCCAGCAGGATCGCTTGCGAGATCGGCACCATGGCTGCGCCGAACAATCCCTGCAGGGTGCGCAGCAACACCATCTCGGTGAGGGAGCTGGCGGTACCGCACAGGAACGATGCCGCCACGAAACCGATCATGCTGACGAGATAGACGCGCTTGCGGCCGAAGCGTCCGGCCAGCCAGCCGGTAGGCGGCGTCATGATCGCCGAACCCACGATGTATGAAGTCAGCACCCATGCGATCTGATCCTGGGATGCATTCAAGGTACCCTGCATGTTGGGCAGTGCGACATTCGCGATTGTCGTATCCAGCACCTGCATGAAGGTGCCGAGCATCACTGCAAAGGTGATCAGCGCCGTATGCTGCTTGGCATCGGCCGGCCTGGGCAGGTTCATGTCCGCGATGCTCAGTGATTCGCGGCGTTGGCTTCGCTGGAACCGAACAACGGATTGTAATGCGTATCGATGGTGACTTCCGCGCTCATGCCGGCACGCAGGTCCGGACCATCCTCCGCGGTATCGATGGCGATACGCACCGGGATGCGCTGTACGACTTTTACCCAGTTGCCGGTGGCGTTCTGTGCCGGCAGTACCGAAAATACCGAACCGGTACCCGGTGCGATGCTTTCCACCGTACCCTGCCAGGTGCGACCAGAATAGGTATCCACCGTGATCTCGGCTTTCTGGCCCACGTAGATGCGGGTCAGTTGGGTCTCCTTGAAATTGGCATCGATCCAGCGCTTGCCACTCATCACCAGCGCGAACACCGGCCGACCGGTCTGCACCACATCGCCCGGTTTGATATCCACTTCAGTGACCACGCCGGCGGCCGGTGCCTTTACCGTGGTGTATGAAATATTCAGTGCAGCCTGATCGCGCGCTGCGAGTGCCTGCTTGTAGGCCGCCTGTTCGGTGATCGGCCGGTTCGGATTCCCACCCAAACTGGCTTCGATCTGCGCGATCTGCGCCTGCAGGGAAATGGTGCGCTGTTCGGCGACGATATAGTTGGTCTTGATGTCGTCGAGTTTGGCGGCTGCAACCACATCCTGTTTGACCAGATTTTCCTTGCGCTGTACTTCACGCTTCAGATAATCGACGTTGGCTTCGGCACCTTTCAACTCCGCCTGTGCGGCGCGCAACGACTGTTGCTGCGCACGGATCTGGTCTGCCACGTTCTTCAAGTTCGCGTTGGCCTGATCCAGTGCGAGCTGGAACGGGGCAGGATCAATCTGCAGTAATACCTGTCCCGGTGCCACCTTGGTGTTCTGGTTGACCGGCACCGCGGTCACGCGACCGGAAACCTGCGGCGCGATGCTGACCTGGTCCGCAACGACGTAGGCATTGTCGGTGCTCTGGTAGCGTTCACTGTGCGCCCAATACCACATTCCAAGGACGATCAGCACCAGGGGGCCGACGATCATCAGGGTCAGGCGGCGGACACGGGGATTCTCGAACATGGACTTTAAACCGCTCATGGCTTTTGACTTCCCTTTGGGGAGGTGGCAGAATGGACTGGACGGTCTAGTCTAATTGTATCGAGGTTTCGATGTCAAATCGCCACACGTTCTTGATCCGTCCGGGCTATCTGATTGCCAGTGGGCTCATCGCAGCCGGACTTGGCGTTCAGGTTGCGTCTGCGGCAACCCTTCAGGATGCACTAAGCCAAGCCTGGCTCAGCAACCCGCAATTACAGGCGGAACGCGCCTCATTGGCAGCGTCAGGAGAGCAGGTGGAGCAGGCCAAGGGCGGGTACTACCCGCAGGTCAAGGTGTTCGGCGGCATCGGCGCCGCGCATCAGGATGTGGATACCGGCGGCTTCTTCCCAATCGACACCATCATCCTGAATTCACGCAGCATTGGTCTGGAAGTGGATCAGACCTTGTATGCGGGCGGCAAGATCGATGCCAGTGTGGCGGCGGCCAGGCACAACATGAGCGCGCAGCAGGCCGGGATGCATGCCACTGAAGAAGGCGTGTTGCTGGATGCGGCGCGGGCCTATATGGATGTAGTGCAGGATCAGGCGGTTCTGCAACTGGAACAGAGCAATCAGAATGTGTTGCAACAGGCACTGGATGCCGCCCAGGCCAGTTTCAACAACGGCGAAGTCACGCACACAGACGTGGATCAGGCCAAGGCACGTCTCGCGGGTGCCCAGGCTGCATTGATACAAGCCGGGGGCGCGCTCGCATCGGCACAGGCGAATTACGAGAAGATCATAGGCCAGCCGCCCGCAACGTTGAAGACACCGGCTTCACTCACCGATTTGCCCGCCAGCGAGGCGGAGATGCTCAAACTGGCACAACAGAACTATCAGGTACTCGCCGCGCGAGCGTCTGCGGCGGCTGCCGACAGCCAGGTCGAGATAAGTGAAAGCGATATGAAACCGTCGGTGACGCTGAGCGGCCAGGTGAGTGCTGCGCACGAGCCCAGTTTCCCATTCGAGAAATACAACACCCGTTCCATCATGTTGGAATTTTCCATGCCGCTTTATACCGGCGGCAGCCTCAGTTCGCAGGTGCACGCCGCCAGACATCAGGCAAACAGCCGGCATCAGGATGCGCTGGAAGCAGAGCGTGCAGCGCGTGATGACGCGGTCCAGGCCTGGCAGGCGTATCAGACTGCGAGTGCCGGGTTGGCCGCGATCAATGCCCAGATCACTGCGGCGCAGTCCGCGTATGACGGCGTCAAGGCTGAATACAAGGAAGGCGAGCGTACCACACTCGATGTGCTGAATGCCGAGCAGGAATTATTGAGTGCTAAGGTGAATCGTCTGCGCGCACAGCGCGATGAGATCGTGGCTGAATATGCATTGAAGGCAGCGACAGGGCAACTGACCGCCGCCGCACTGAAGCTGCCGGTTCAAACCGCTGCTGCGAGTGACGTAGCCGGTTGATGAGGAGGACCTATGAATGCAATGACAGATAATGCAATCGGCAGCAGCAAACGCGATGCGATCCTGGAAGCCGCCAGGAAAGTCTTCCTGGAAGTCGGTTTCGGGGCCACCAGCATGGATACCATCGCGAGTGAAGCGAAGGTTTCCAAACAGACCGTCTATAACCACTTCGGCTCCAAGGAAGATCTGTTTGCGGCGATGATTCGCAATTCCTGTGAGCAGATGACACTTGCTTTTGCCGAAGCCGCCAAGGACGGCAACCCCGAGAAAACCCTGCGCGCTATCGGACAGTTGCATGCTTCATTCATGGCCTCGGATGACAAACATGCCCTGCGCCGCATCATGATGGCTGAGGTCTCGCGGTTCCCGGATCTGGCACGGATCTATTACGAAGCGGGCCCGGAGCTGACGCGCAAATTCGTGGCGGAATATCTGGCAGAGCAGACCCGGCTCGGGATACTCAAGGTCAGCAATCCACGCATCACTGCAGAGCAGTTCTTCAGCATGTTATACAGTTGCAGGGCACGTTCCGAGTTCGGCGTTGGACCGCCCCCGTCGGATGAAGAAGTCGCAAGGTATATCGAGAATGCGGTACAGATGCTGGTGCACGCCTATCGGGTCTGACCGGAATCGCCACCCGGAAACAGACAAGGCCCCGCAGTGCGGGGCCTTGTCTGTTTCCGGAACTGAGCTTGATCGTATCAGCGCCGGCTGTTGGCGAGCAGACGCAGGATCTCCAGGTACAGCCAGATCAGGGTGACCATCAGGGCGAACGCACCGTACCACTCCATGTAACGTGGCGCACCCTGCTGCGCCTGCTGCGAGATCATGTCGAAATCCAGCACCAGGTTGAAGGCGGCGATGGCGACGATGAACAGGCTGATACCGATACTGAGCGGCGTGTGGCCGTACACCATAGTGGTATCCACACCGAAGAAACTCACCAGCATGGTGAGGCCGTAGAAGATCAGGATACCGAAGGTGGCAGCAAAGATCATTTTACGGAAGCGGGGGGTGACCTTGATGATGCCGGTCCGGTACAGGATCAACATACCGAAGGCTACCGCCAGCGTCAGCGCCACGGCCTGAACCACGATGCCGGGATAACGCAATTCGAGCAATGCGGATATGCCTCCCACCACGAAGCCTTCGGCCATGGCATAGAGCGGTGCGGTGATGTATGCCCAGGTGGGCTTGAAGATCGTGACGAATCCGAATATCAGACCGCCGATTACACCGCCCACGATGAACGGCGCCACCGAAGCGACATCGCCTGAAGCATAGAAGCGCGACCAGCACCAGCTGGCAGTGACCAGCACCAGTACCAGCAGGATGAAGCTCTTGCCGATAGTGCCATTCACGCTCATCTGTTCGCCGACAGCGGTGGCGGGATTGCGGAAGGCTTTGGTCCGGAGGGTCGGGTTACTGGTTTTCATGAGTTCGCGCATGGCTTCAGGTTTCCTGTGTGGTAACTGTCTGGTCAAAGATTTGCCGGAAGGCAGACGGACGACCAGGATGTGGGGCTCGTATTCCGGCTTTTCAACCAGTCCTGGCGGCAGCAAACAGCACAGGCTGGAGAATTCCTGGTGTGGTTTTTCATCCGGATTGGACAAATTTCCAGCAGACAAGTTGCGTGGCTGCCAGGTTGCCGCTCCGGTTACACTGTCAGCATTATAAAGGAGACGCAAGCAGGTGGTGGGGCAGCGTATTTGGCATGAAACCAGACTGGTGGACGCGCTCACAGCAGGCGCGCTCGTCGTCACAGCCAGCGAACGACTGGCACGGACCGTGCAGCTTGCTTATGCCAGGGCCCGGCAGCGTGCCGGGCTTCAGGTCTGGGAACGGCCACAGGTTCTGTCATGGCCGGCATTTCTTGCCGGGCAGTTCAGGGCCTGCCAGGATGCGGCGCTGACCAATCCCCGTGCGGACACATCGAGATTACCCGGCCTGCTGTCTCCCCTGCAGGCGGAAGCCTTGTGGGAAAGGGTGGTGCGCGCCTCCGACGCGGCTGACAGCTTGCTGCAACCCGCTGCCGCGGCACAGTTGGCACAGGGCGCCTGGTTATCGGGCCACGCCTACCAGTTGGCAGCTGAAGAACTTGCGAAATCTGCTGCGGCCGATACGGAACAATTTATCGGCTGGGCTGCGGACTTCCAATCGCGCTGTGAGATCGGACACTGGCTCGATGCAGCGCGCTTGCCTGATCAACTCGCAACCTGGATCGCGGCGCGACATTTCGAGGTACCGGCACGACTGGTATTCGCCGGTTTCGATGAATGGACGCCCCAGCAGGAACATCTACTGCAAAGTCTGCGTGAAGCGGGTAGCCAGATCGAACGGCTCAGCGTGGACGCTGCCGCTTCAAAGGATGCCAAACGCACGTCATGTGACGATGCCGAACATGAATTGCGTGCCGCGGCACAATGGGCCGGTGCTCTGCTCGAACGCGATCCAGACACCCGCATCGGGATCGTGGTGCGGGATCTGTCTGCCAGCCGCGAAAGTTTTGCACGCATCCTGGACCAGGTACTGTGTCCCTCTGCGTGTGTCGGTGATGCGCCGATCCGGCCTTACAACCTCTCACTGGGTCGTCCACTCCTGGACTGGCCGCCGATACAGGACGCGCTGTTGTTCCTGCGCATGGCGCACGGCCGGCTTGATTTCGATGCTGCGAGTCAAGTGCTGCGTTCACCGTTCCTGCGCGGCGCGGAATCGGAATACGCGACGCGCGCAGGATTTGAACTGAGTCTGCGTGATGGCGCGGAAAATATCCCACTGCCACGTCTGGCGGGACTGGCGCGCGAATGGGGAGCGCTTCCGGAGTTGGTAGCGGCACTGGATAACTGCGTGGATTGGAAACAGGCCCAGACATCGCGGCAGTTGCCCTCGCTCTGGGCACGCAATTTTGCTGCGCTCCTGCAGGCACTCGGCTGGCCCGGTGAACGCACTCAGGATTCCATCGAATATCAGACAGTGACAGCTTTCCGCGAGGCGCTCGGCGAACTGACAAGGCTCGACACCCTGTTGGGCGCAGTGGATATGGGCGATGCAGTGCACAGGCTCGCGCGCCTGATGGCGCAGCATACTTTTCAACCGGCTGCTCCTGATGTTCCGATCCAGGTGCTGGGGATGCTTGAGACCGCGGGCCTGTGTTTCGACCATCTGTGGATCACGGGATTATCGGATGACGTCTGGCCCGCCAGCCCGCGTCCGGATCCGCTGATCCCGGTCAGCGTGCAGCGCAGCCACGATATGCCGCATGCCAGTGCCCGCCGTGAACTGGAGTTTGCACGACGCATCACCGCCCGGCTGCTGGCGAGCGCGCCCGATGTGGTAGTCAGCGTGCCGCAACGCGATGCGGATCAGGAACTGCGGATCAGTCCGCTGATCGCGCAGTTACCGGAAACCAGTCTGCAACAATTACCACAGCGAGCGGTAGCCAGCTATGCGCGGTTCCTGCAGGCTGCAGCACCCGCACTGGAGCTGCTGGAAGACACGCACGGACCGGTATTGCGCGCAGCCGGTGTGAGCGGTGGCACCGGGATATTGAAGTCGCAGGCAGCATGTCCGTTCCAGGCATTCGCCCGTTATCGTCTCGGCGCGGAACCGATGCGGGTGCCGGGCCCGGGGCTCGATCCTGCCGAGCGTGGCAGTTTGCTGCATGACGTAATGTATCGCCTGTGGGGCGAACTCGGCAATCAAGCGATGCTTGCCGGTCAGGATGAAGCCGCGACGCAATCGCTGGTATCGCGTCACGTCTCGGCGGCACTCGCTGGCGCCAGAGCGAAACAGCCGGAAGTTTTTACTCCGCGATTTCTGCTGATCGAGCAGCAGCGACTGGTACGACTGGTCCTGGATTGGTTGCAACTGGAGCGCGCCCGTCAGGGATTCGAAGTCGAGCAACGCGAATACAAGCAGCCGGTGAAGATCGGTCCGCTGGCATTGAACACCCGCGTGGATCGTATCGACCGGCTCGCCGACGGTAGCCGGGCGATCATCGATTACAAGACCGGCGATGCGAAACCCGCAGCCTGGAGTGGTGAACGGCCGGACGAACCGCAACTGCCCTGCTATGCAGTCACCGCGACCGAAGCTGTGTCGGCAGTGTTGTTCGGAATACTGCGGCCGGGTGAGAACGGCTATCGGGGTTATGCGCGCACGGCTGGGGTGGTACCAGATATCGTCGCGTTCGAGCAGGAGAAATATCCGCCGGACGGTTGTGCCGACTGGGACGCGCTGCTGGTCCACTGGCGGGAAGTGTTGGAGCGTACGGCGGAAGCATTCGCGGCCGGTGATGCCCGCGTCGATCCCAAGGATCGCAATCGTACCTGCAGTTATTGCCACCTCGCGGCATTGTGCCGGATCGACGAGACCCGGCATGCCGAGGATATCGACGATGAATAGACCTGTCGCGGATCGGAGCATACGCGAACGCGCACTGGATGCCGCAGCATCGTTCATTGTGCAGGCCCCGGCGGGTTCCGGCAAGACCGAGTTGTTGAGTCAACGCTATCTGCGTCTGCTGGCCGGCGTGGATGCACCGGAAGAGATCATCGCTATCACCTTTACGCGCAAGGCGGCGGGCGAGATGCGCAGTCGCATCGTCAAGGCGCTGGAAGCAGCCGAGCAGGAGACGCCGCCGCAGGAACCACATCGCCGGCAAACCTGGGAACTGGCGCGTGCGGCGCGGGCCCGCGACCGGCAACGCGAATGGCAGTTGGTCGCGCATCCTGCGCGTCTGCGGATCCAGACCATCGATTCGCTGAATGCCGAACTGACTCGGCAGATGCCGTTGCTGTCGGGCTTCGGTGCGCAACCCGGCATCGCGGAACGCTCGCGTCCGCTCTACGAGGAAGCGGCGCGCCGGACCCTGTCGTTGCTGGAACAGGGCGATGCAGCGCAGAGCGCAGTTATCGAGGCGTTGTTACAGCATCTGGATAATGATGTACCGCGGGTCATCGGATTGCTGGCTGACATGCTGCCGCGACGCGACCAGTGGTTGCGGCATACCGGCAGCGGAGCAGGGGGCGAACGCCGACATGAACTCGAACAGGCTTTCAGGCACGAGATCGAGCATCAGTTGCGGACCCTGGCCACTGCAGTACCGGAACGGTTTCACAGCGAACTGGTCGAACTTGCGAGTCATGCCGGCCGCTCTTTGGCAACACAAGGCAGGGATTCTCCCTTGTGTGCATGTGCCGGTCTGCATACATTTCCGTCCGCGGAGGTTGCGGCGCTTCCAGCCTGGAAGGGCCTGGCAGAGATGCTGTTGACGAAAACGGGAAGTTGGCGCAGTGCCGTGGATGTGCGTATCGGTTTCGAGCCGAAAAGTGACGAGAAGACCCGTTTGCTTGACCTGCTGGTACAGCTCGGCAGCGAAGAATCCTTGTGTCTCTCGTTGCAAAGCGCTCGCATTTTACCGGAACCAAAGTTCGAAGACGGTCAGTGGCAGATGCTGGATGCGTTGTTGAACCTGTTGCCACTCAGCGTGGCAGAGCTCAAGGTGTTGTTCGCGGAACGCGGTGAAGTGGACTATGCGGAAGTCGCTTTGTCGGCATTATCGGCACTGGGTAAAACCGATACACCTACCGATCTGGCACTGACCCTGGATCACCGGCTCCAGCATCTGCTGGTGGATGAGTTCCAGGACACTTCATTCAACCAGTTCCTGTTGCTGGAACGGCTGACTGCCGGTTGGCAGTCCGGAGATGGCCGGACCCTGTTCGTGGTCGGCGATCCGATGCAATCCATCTACCGGTTCCGGGAAGCGGAAGTGGGCCTGTTCCTGCGCGCCCAGCGATACGGGATAGGGAATGTGTCCTTGACGCCTTTGACCTTGAGTGTGAATTTCCGTTCGCAGCGTGGCGTGGTCGATTGGATCAACGCGTGTTTCGGCAGGATATTCCCGGCCCAGGCCGATGTGGCGAGCGGTGCGATCAGCTACAGCCCCGCTACGGCATTCCATACGGAGGTCACGCAACCTGCGGTCAAGGTACATCCGGCATTCGAGAAGGATGCGGGACAGGAAGCCGGCCACGTCATCGAATTGATCCGTCAGGCGCACCAACAACAGCAAAAAGTTGCAGTACTGGTCAGGGGTCGCAACCACCTGACGGCATTGGTGCCGCGACTGCGGCGCGAAGGCATCCGGTTCCGGGCCATGGAACTGGAACGGCTGGGCGAACGGCCGGTGGTGCATGATCTGGTCGCGTTGACGCGTGCGCTATTGCATCCGGGTGATCGTACCGCCTGGCTGACACTGCTGCGTGCACCTTGGTGTGGATTGAGTCTCGCGGATCTGCACGCACTGGTCGCCAGCAATGACAGGCCGGTGCCGGTCTTGTTGAACGATGAAGCAGCATGCGCCGCGCTCAGTGACGCTGGTCAACAGCGTCTGGCACGCGTGCGTGAGGTATTGCTTGACGCAGTTGCTCGACGTCGGCGTGGCAGTCTGCGGGAGCAGGTGGAACATGCGTGGTTCCGTCTTGCCGGGCCCGCGATGCTGGCATCGCTGGAAGATCTCGATGATGCCGAAGCATTGCTTTCTCTGCTTGAGACGCTGGATGAAGGCGGTACGCTTACCGATGCGACGGCACTCGATTCGGCGCTCGCGGAATTGTTCGCCCGCCCCGATCCGCAGGCGGATGACAGCCTGCAACTGATGACGGTACACAAGGCGAAGGGATTGGAGTTCGATGTCGTGATCGTGCCGGGCCTGGGTGCGGGCAGTGGCCGCAGCAAACGGCCTTTACTGGTCCACCTGGAGCGTACACGCGCGCAAGGTGATCCGGATCTGCTGTTGGCACCTTTGAATGCGCGTGGTAACGATCACGATCCGCTCTACGAACTGGTATTCGCCTTGCGACGCGAGCAGGAGACGCTCGAACAACAACGTCTGCTGTATGTCGCAGCCAGCCGGGCGCGTCAGCAACTGCATCTGCTGGGGCAGGTCGGTTACCGCGAGAGAGACGGCAAACGGGAGTTGTTGTCACCTCCAAAGAATTCATTGCTCGCTACTTTGTGGCCGGTACTCGAACCGGAATATCGTCAGGCATTCGCTGCCTATACGCCGTCAGCGGACACAGAGCTTCTGGATACCGATGCATACGTAGTGCGATTGCGGCGTGTGCCGCTGTATTGGCAATCGCCCACCCCGATGCCAGATGTGAACTGGGATGTCAGTGGCCTGGCGATCGAGAATCAGACGGAGGTCGAATTCGAATGGGCGGGCGATACCTTGCGGCACATCGGCACCGTGGTCCACCGGTTGTTGCAACGTATCGCACAGGATGGACCAGATGCCTGGGATACCGCGCGACTGACCGCAAACAGGGAGCAGATGCGTGACTGGTTGCATCAGGCCGGTGTGCCGGTGCGCGAACTGGAGGACGCGACGCAGACTGTACTCGATGCACTCACGCGCACGCTCGCGGATGACACCGGGCGCACGATACTGGCAGCACGAGGGCCGGATGCCCACAGCGAATATGCACTCAGCCGCTTCGAGGGCGGGCAACTGGTCTCGGGTGTGATCGATCGCACCTTCGTGGATAATGACGGGGTACGCTGGATCGTGGATTACAAGACCAGCCGGCATCAGGGCGGGGATCTGGAGACGTTCCTGGCACGCGAAGAGCAACGTTATCTCGGGCAACTGGCACGGTATGTGCAGTTCATGCGCCTGTGTGAGCAGCGGCCGATCAAGGTTGGGTTGTATTTTCCGCTGTTGGGCCGTTTTCATGCGATCGATATGCGTAAACTGGATACAGCATGAGTGCAACATCCGCTCCCAGATTGGTGATCGCCATCTCCTCACGGGCTCTATTCGATCTCGAGGCGAGTCATCGAGTGTTCGTGGAGCAGGGCCTGGAAGCCTATTCACGCTACCAGATCGAGCACGAAGAAGATCTGTTGTCGCCGGGCGTGGCGTTTCCATTGGTAAAGAAGTTGCTGCGGTTGAACAAGCCGGAGCAACCGAAGCGTGTCGAAGTGATCCTGCTCTCACACAACAGCGCGGATACCGGTTTGCGTATCTTCAATTCGATCCAGCATTTCGATCTGGGCATCGAACGTGCGGCATTTACCAACGGAGCGGCACCATGGCGTTACGTGGAACCGTTCAGCGCAGATCTGTTTCTGTCGGCGGAACCCGCGGACGTGGTGCAGGTGCTCGATGCCGGTTATGCTGCTGCGGCGATCGTACCGTCACCCGCGCAGGCCGACGAACGCGAGGAGCTGCGCATCGCCTTCGACGGCGATGCTGTCTTGTTTTCGGACGAGGCAGAACGTGTTTATCAGGAGCAAGGCTTGGCCGCCTTCGCCCGCAGCGAACAAGCGCAGGCACGGCAACCGTTATCCGGTGGGCCGTTCAAGCAGTTTCTGGCTGCACTGCAGCAGATACAATCAGACTACGCACCGGATCAGTCACCGATACGTACTGCACTGGTCACGGCGCGTTCAGCACCGGCGCATGAGCGGGTGATCCGTACCTTGCGGGCCTGGAACATCCGCATCGATGAGGCGCTGTTCCTGGGTGGCTTGCCGAAAGGCGCCTTCCTCAAGACTTTCGGTGCGGATATCTTCTTCGACGACCAGAAAGGGCATGTGGAAGCGGCGGCGAGTTATGTAGCGACAGGCCATGTACCACACGGCATCATCAATCGGCGCGACTGAACAACAAAGCGATCATTCGGAAACCTCGACATGCACGAAGCACTTGAAAGCTGGTACGAAGAGAAACAATCTGCATTTCTCTATCGGGTCGTGGCAAAGCGCGAACCCAGCAAGGAACTGAAGACCCTGTTTTCAAGATTGGCGGATGCTGCAGAAGCACAATCCCATCACTGGGAAAAACTTGCGATCGAGAAAGGTTTGGATCTGCCATCGGGTTTCGAGCCCTCGATGCGCGCACGCATCGTCTCGCACATGATCCGCCGGCTCGGACCGCGTCGCATGTTACCGGTGCTCGCCGCCATGAAGGTACGCGGGTTGTCCGTCTATACCCACGGTGCACCCATCGGGCATGGTGTACCGGTCGCGGGCCAGACGGAATCCAGACACCGACGCATGTCAGGCAGCGGCGGGTTCCGGGCCGCAGTGTTTGGCGTGAATGACGGCTTGGTCTCCAATGCCAGCCTTATCCTGGGTGTGAGCGGCGCAGCCTTGAACAGCCAGGTGATCCTGCTGGCCGGCATCGCCGGGCTGCTGGCAGGCGCGGCTTCGATGGCGGCGGGGGAGTACATCTCCATGCGCTCGCAACGCGAGATGTTCGAATACCAGATCGGACTGGAAGCGCAGGAACTCAAGGCCTATCCGGAAGAGGAAGCCGAAGAGCTGGCGTTGATCTATGAAGCACGCGGTATCGCCGCCGTGGATGCAAAGAAACTGGCCGACACGCTGATTGGCGATCCGGAGCGTGCACTGGACACGCTGGCTCGCGAAGAATTGGGGTTGAATCCGCAGGAGCTCGGCTCGGCCTGGCAGGCCGCGATCTCGTCATTCATCGCGTTTGCCATCGGTGCAGTTATCCCATTGCTGCCGTTCCTATGGCCGCATGCATTACATAGCCTGGGATGGACTATCGGTCTGACAGTGGTGGCATTGTTTGCGACCGGGGCAATCACCAGCCTGTTCACCGGAAAGACATTATGGTGGAGCGGACTGCGGATGGTCTGTATCGGTATCTTCGCCGCCGGAGTCACGTTTCTAGTCGGGCATCTGTTTGGCGTGGTGATGGGCACAGGATGAGAACGCCGCGCGTTCCTGTATCCATCGGCCAGGCCGTTTTCAGTATGGCATTCGAAGAACTCAAGGCGGGTTGAGGTGTTGACGACGCTCCGCCACGATCCGGTCCCAGCCAGGATTTTCCCCACGTAACTGTTGCATGATGCTTGCATGTACACGACGCCGGAATACCGCGTCCGACGGGGCGCTGGGTAAAGCATGTGCGATATAACTTACCTTGCGGTTCAAGCTCAGCGGCACCGGTTGGGGTGGCAAGGTATAAGTGTCATTGCGGTTATCGGTGCCATGATTGTTGGTCTGCACATAGAAGGGGACGAAGGTATCTCCGATGACAGCGAGTGCCTGATAATCGCCGATAAACAGGCCTTCAGCATTAGGTGCAAGGTCCATGTCAAAGGGACCGGAGATATGCTGTTCACTCCAGTGTGTGCCGTCGCTGGATGAGATGAACCAGTAATCGGTCAATAACTGACTCTTGTTCGAAGTATTGTTTCTGAAATCGAAATAGCTCACACCGATGGTGCCATCGGGGAGTACCGCGACACTGGGTGTGAATGCAGGCGCAGAATGCACGGTATTGATCTCAACCGGCGTTGACCAGGTCAGGCCATCATCATTGGAACGCGACATGACGATGCCGTCGTATTTGCCGCCGTTGAAACGTGCGTCCTGCCAGACCATCACCAGCTCACCACTCGGGCCTGCTGCAATTTGTGGCAGGTTGCTGCTGGTACGTACCTGGGCGCCAGTGTTTGGATCCTGAGTGCCAACCGATTGACTCTGCGCGATTCTGATGGGCGCTGACCAGGTTGCGCCATGATCGGATGAGCGGATCACTTTCATGGCCGCGGTAGCCGAATTACTGGAGGTGCCATCGTATTCGACGAATGCATCCACCAGCGTGCCATTCGAAGTCACGACGATGACGTTGCCGATGGTCTGGTTGTCGAGGCCGGGATCGTAGATAGCATGTGCAGCTTGCCAGCTGGCACCGCCATCTGTCGTACGCGCAAAATAAGTAGGTCCGAGATTGCCGGTCGTCAGACGATCCCAGACTGCATACACGTAATTGGAATCGGTTGGATCGGCAGTGATGCTTTCCTTGTCGTTGAAGGCGCTGGCACCATCCACGATCAAAGCTTTCGCCGGTCCCCAGGTGGCACCGCCATCTGCGGAGCGAGTGACCAGTACTCCACCGACCGAGTTTGGAGTGAATGTATTACCACTGAAAGAGATGGAGATGGCATACGCGGTGCCGTCAGGCGAGAAGGTGACCCAGGGATCTGAAGCACGTGCGTAGTCCGCATCATTGCTGGTGTCACCTCCTGCACATACTGACATCACCAGCGGTTGATTTCTCCAGGTCTTGCCGTTATCCATAGAGTAACCGGCCATCAGACCGTGGGCGCCTCCGTCCGACCAGCGATCCTGTTGCCAGACGCCGACAAGATTCGAAGGGTTGAGCGGATTGACTGCGACATAAGGCTCGACTTCTGCATCTTCATATGAAGTGCTCCCTTGCATCGTGCCACCACAACTGCTGCTGAATGGCGAGACTCCGCTGACGCGGACCAGCGGTGCAGCCGGTGGCTGCAACGCGACAGGTGGAGTCACAGAACTCGAAGCACCCGAGTCCGAGCTGCTGCTACCCCCGCAACCGGCAAGCAACAGACCTGCAGACAGAAGAACCGGGTATGCAAATTTGCCATGGCTTATCACTGATGCCCCCCCTGGGCGATGCCCGTACTCAAGTATGGGTATGGTACTTTCTTTGATTTTGCCAGTATTGATATGTGCGTTGCAAAAATCATTCAGAAATCTGAACAAAAAACGGCGGGCTTAAGCCCGCCGTTTCCGTTTCAATCATGAAACTCTACGATTACCAGATGACGCAACGGTCCTTGTTTACCATCGGACTGTCGTTCGGAACACCGAAGGTCTTCTGGAACTGCGGCATGTTGGCCAGCGTTCCATTGACTCGGTAGACTGCCGGCGGATGCGGATCGGTAGTCACCTGGGCACGCGCTGCTTCCGGACGGATATTGCTCGCCCATACGTGGGCAGCGCCCAGGAAGAACTGCTGATCCGGCGTGAAGCCGTCAATCGTCTTCGCATGCTTGTAGGCCTTGGAAGCATGGAAGGCGCGCCAGGCCAGGGTCAGACCACCGAAGTCAGCGGTCGCTTCACCGGTCACCAGTTTGCCCTGTACATGCACATCACCGTCGACCGTATAGGTCGAGAAGTGATCCGAGATGCAATCGGTCGCCGCGGTGAATTTCTTCTTGTCTTCCGCGGTCCACCAGTTCTTCAGATTGCCGTGACCGTCGAACTGCGAGCCTTCGTCATCGAAGCCATGCGTCATCTCGTGGCCCATCACGAAGCCGAGCGCGCCGTAGTTGACGGCAGCTGGTGCCTTCGGATCGAAGAATGGCGGTTGCAGGATACCGGCCGGGAAATTGATGTTATTCATGGACGGATCGTAGTAGGCATTCACGGTCTGCGGTGTCATGCCCCATTCGCTCTTGTCGACCGGTTTGCCGATCTTGTCGAGCTCACGGTCCTGCAGGAACACGTTGCCACGGATCACGTTCATGACGTACGAGTCACGATCGATCGTGAGTTTGGAATAGTCACGCCATTTGTCGGGGTAGCCGATGCGCTCGCCCATCATGTCGAGTTTCTTGATGGCGGCCTCGCGGGTGGTGGGCGTCATCCAGTCCAGCGTCTTGAGATCGTCCTTGAGCGCACCACGGATGCCGTGCAGGATGTTCAGCACCGCTTTCTTCGAGGAGGGCGGGAACTTCTCTTGTACATACAGCTTGCCGATCGCAAAGCCCAGAGCATCGTCTTCGGCACTGACGACACGCTGCCAGCGCGGCAGATTTTCCTTGGCACCGGAGAGTGCGGCGCGCATCTTGAAGTTCTCGTCGACGAATGGCTGAGACAGGTAGGGCGCGAAGGTGGCAGTCAGATGCCAACGCAGATAAGTCTTCCAGTCATCCAGCGGCCGGGTCTTGAGTGCGGCCGTAGCGCTCTTGAAGAAATCCGGCATTGCGAGATTGATGCTCTTGATCTCCGGGTGACCGACAGCGGCGAAATAAGCCTGCCATGAGAAATCCGGCGTGGCAGCATCCAGCTGCTTGAGCAGCATCGGGTGATAGATATTCGTCGGTGTGCGTTCGTCGACACGCGACATGGAGGCTTTGGCGAGATCGGTCTCCATGTCCATCACCGTCTTGGCTTCGGCCGCCGCCTTGTCCTTGCTGTCGCCCAGCAGTTCGAATGTGCGCGCGATGTGCGCCACGTAATCGGCACGGATCTGTTTGAACTTGGCATCGTCTTTCAGGTAGTAATCACGATCCGGCAGACCCAGACCGCCCTGGAAGGCGGCGCCGATCACTTTGCTGGAATCCTTGAAATCCTGCATCTGGCCGAAATTGAACAAGGCATCCACGCCGATCATCTGCAGATGCGCGATGTCGCTTTGCAATTCGTTCAGATTGCTGATGTCGGCGATACGCTTGAATTCGGGGGCCAGCGGAGTAATGCCGGCCTTGTTGATGGCGGCTTCATCCATACCACTGGCGTAAAAATCACCGACTTTCTGGGTGATGCTGCCGGGTTTGGCGTGCTTGTCCTTGGCAGCATCTTCCAGGATCTGGCGGATGGTTTCCTGGTTCTGCTTGGCGAGGATGTTGAAGGTACCCCAGCGCGAATATGCAGGCGGGATCGGGTTGGCTTTCTGCCAGCCACCGTTGGCATATTCGAAGAAATTCTTGGCTGGATTAATGCTGGTATCGAGCCAGTTGAGGTGCAGGCCCTCGGCCCCGGTGGAGTTCGTACTCGGGGCGGCAAACGCGCCCAAAGGCATGATGCCGAGCGTGCCGGCCAATAAACAGGTGGTTAAACGCATAAAGCCTCCATCTGGATAATTATTCTGAAGAACCGGGATTGCAAGATAACCCGCCGCCTGTCTCTGTATGGCGTGTCGCCGTGGGCTTGTGCTGGTCAGATCAGGCGCGGTAACGTACTTTCAAGGGGAACCGATGCTATCACAACATGTCCAGACTTCGACGCATGTTTCCGGTTTAAGTTCGGGGCCGCAACGCTTTAATTTGGCGGGGCGCGGTCTGTCTTGATCTGCTTTTCTGCAAAGGAGCCTATACCCATGAAATCCATTATGAATCAGGCCGTCGGTCTGCTGGCAGCGACCCTGGCGTTGAGTTGGAATGCGGCATATGCGGATGCCCCGGCCACCGATCCGGGCGCCTATCCGGGAACCCTGACGCTGGCAGTGGACCTGAGCGACGCCCAGCGCAAGCTGTTCCATGTGCACGAGACCATCCCGGTCAAATCCGGTCCGCTCACGCTCTATTATCCGAAGTGGATCCCCGGCGAACACAGTCCCAGCGGACCGCTGGAAAATCTCGCCGGAATGGTCTTCACGGCAGGTGGCAAGCAGCTCGACTGGCGGCGCGATCTGGGGGATATGTACACCCTGCATCTGGATATCCCGCAGGGTGTGAACAGCCTGGATGTGGCATTCGATTTCCTCTCGCCCAGCGGCGGCGGGCGATTCGGTGGCAGCGTCTCGGCGACCCCGAAGATCGTGGATCTGGAATGGAATCAGGTGGTCCTGTATCCGGCCGGTTACTGGTCGCGTGATATCAACATCCAGCCGTCGGTGAAATTACCGGCTGGCTGGCAATTCGGCACCGCGCTGCTGACTGATTCGCAGCAGGGTGAGGTGACGCAGTTCAAGACCGTGACCTTCAACAACCTGGTCGATTCACCTTTGATCGCAGGTCAGTACTTCCGTCAGGTGGATCTGGCGCCGGGCGCCAAGGTGCCGGTGTACATGAATCTGGTCGCGGACGGCGAAGACGATCTTGCGATCACGCCGGAACAAACTGCGCATTATCGCAAACTGGTACAGCAGGCCTACAAGCTGTTCGGCTCGCATCACTACGACCAGTACCATTTCCTGTACACACTCTCGGACAACACCGGACATTTCGGTCTGGAACACCATCAGTCCAGTGACGATCGTATCTTCGCGAATTTCTTCATCGATCCGGACAACAATCTTGCCGAAGCCGGACTGCTGCCGCACGAGTATGTGCATTCATGGAACGGCAAATTCCGGCGCCCCGCAGATCTGTGGACGCCGAATTTCAATGTGCCGATGAAAGACGATCTGCTCTGGGTGTACGAGGGGCTGACCCAGTATCTGGGCCCGATCCTGACTGCTCGCAGCGGGCTATGGACACCGCAACAGTTCCGCGATGCGCTGGCCGATACCGCAGCCTACATGGATCATCGTCCGGGCCGCGTCTGGCGCAACCTTCAGGACACGGCTGATGAAGCGCAGATACTTTATTACGCACCGGGTAGCTGGAGCAGTTGGCGACGCGGCACGGATTTCTATCCTGAAGGCACATTGTTGTGGCTTGATGTGGATACCAAACTGCGCGAACTGTCGCACGACAGGCGCTCCATCGACGATTTCGCCAAGGCGTTTTATGGCATGGATAACGGCAGTTATGTCACCCGCACCTATACGTTCGATGATCTGGTGAGTGCGCTCAACAAGGTGCAGCCTTATGACTGGGACAAATTCCTGCGCGAACGTCTCGATGTGCGTCAGTACCACGCGCCGCTCGACGGCATCACTCGCGGCGGTTACAAGCTGGTGTACACGGATACGCCAACGGAATATTTCAAAGCGGTCGAGAAGGTCCGCAAGCGTCTCGATCTCATGTACTCGATCGGGCTGACCGTGGGCAGCAAGGACGGTGAGATCGGCGACGTGCTGTGGGAAGGGCCATCCTTCAAGGCAGGGATCGGTTCGGGCATGACGCTGATCGCAGTCAACGGTCGTAAGTACTCGCCAGAAGTGCTCAAGCAGGCGATCAAGGCAGCCCAAACTGGTTCGGTATCGATCCAGTTGCTGGTCAAGAACCTGGAGTACTACAAGACGTATGACGTGGATTATCACGGCGGACTCAAGTATCCGCATCTGGAACGGGTGAAATCTGCCCCGGATTATCTGGACCAGATAACCAGCCCGTTGAAATGATTGAGAAGTTTGTTTGATCGAGAAATAGCCGGCGATCGCCGGCTATTTTATTCGATGTTGTATAGCTATGACTCAGACCACATCCTCATAAGGAAAAGAAGCCGGCTAAGTGATAGCCGGCTTCCCATTTTTCAAAGGTGCTTCAGCAGAAGAATTGCGATCAAGAGAATTTCACGCACAAGGCGCGCCATCTTCTCTAACCGCTCAACATCCCACCAATGCACCCGGTGTCGGGTAATCATTGTGGTTCTCCAGTACTAGAGTATTGAGCGGGCTGAGGAGGTCGCGTCCCACTAGCGCCCTGAAGGGTAGCTAGCTAAGGGTGGCGAGAATCGCCACATGGCCCGTTGCCTAACTGCTTGGCTTGCGATCGCAAGCGGCGGTTCAGGTGCGGGTCATTTTATGTGATCTTATAGTTTAAAGATATAAGCCCGATTTTTTGCCCGGATCGGAAGCGGGTCGGGGTGAGAGGGTGAGCCGCGAAGCGGCGAACGGGCAGGCAGGACGGCCTGCCCTGGATTTCCGGATTTGGCAGGATAGCCAAATCTGGAAATGAGCCTACGACCCCATTAAATCGGTTCGTAG
>DASSKW010000059.1:0-18064 GCA_035690065.1 Gammaproteobacteria bacterium | reverse complement strand
TTAGTCGCAAGAAGCACACAGTCGAACTCCGTCAGCGCAGCTGCATCCAGGACCGTGCTTTCCAGATCAAAATGATATTCCCGCATCTTGGGGAACTTCGGCACCATGGGGTCGGAATAGGCGACTTCTGCACCGCGCTGTTGCAGCAGGTGCATGATCTCGACCGCCGGCGATTCCCGGGTGTCATCGATATTTTTTTTGTAGGAGATTCCCAGCACCAGTATCCGACTACCTTTCAGGGCTCTGCCCCGCTCATTCAGAGCGGCACTTGTCTTCTCCACCACCCATTCCGGCATACGGCTATTGACCTCACCCGCCAGGCGGATGAAGCGTGTATCCACGCCATACTCCATCGCTTTCCAGGTGAGATAAAACGGATCAATGGGAATGCAGTGTCCGCCCAGACCGGGGCCCGGATAATACGGCACGAAGCCGAAAGGCTTGGTAGCAGCCGCATCGATCACTTCATATATATCAATGCCCATGCGGTCGGCCACAATCTTCATCTCATTCACCAATCCGATGTTGACTGCGCGATGAATGTTCTCGAGTAATTTCGTCATCTCTGCGGCACGCAAAGAACTTACCGGCACCACCTTGTCGATGACGGCGCCATAAAGTGCTTTGGCTACCTCACCGCAATCCGCCGTCAGACCGGAACAGATCTTGGGAATAGTCTGGGTATTGAAATTGAGGTTGCCGGGGTCTTCCCGTTCCGGCGAATACACCACGAAGAAATCCTTGCCTGGGTACAAACCGCGCGCCGTGACTACCGGCAGGATAATCTCCTCGGTGGTCCCGGGATAAGTGGTGCTTTCCAGCGACAGTACCTGCCCGGCACGCAATGATTCCGCAAGTTTCTCAATCGTACTGGTTATGAAACTGACATCCGGCTCATGATGGCGGCCCAGCGGAGTCGGCACACAGATGATGATGGCATCCATACTTTGTGCAGTGGAGAAATCCGTGGTCGCAGTAAACTTCCTGCTCACTGCTGCCGCTATTCGTTGCGCGGGTATCTGTGCGATATAGCTGCCGCCCGCATTGAGTGCCTGTACTTTACCTGCATCAATATCCAGGCCTGTCACTCTGAAGCCTGCTTCCACGAAACGCAGCGCCAATGGCAGCCCCACATACCCGAGGCCCACGATCCCGACATGCGCGGTCTTGTCGGTTAATTTTCTTATCAGGGAATCACGCTGATTCATCTACTTGCCTTTCGATCCAGCTTGGAAATACAGGATTACGGCTAGCCGTAAAGCCAGTGCGCGGCACAGCATACCTCGAAACAACGCCTGCCGACAGCGCCAGGCCAGGAGGATTTTGATGTGGCCGCATATCCATCGCTTTAACTTCCGTATAATAAAAGGTCGCTGTTAAATCATGGCTAATAACAATGTCCCTTGATGCATGGCTCACCATCTTCGTCACACTCGCCTGTCTCGGTACCCTCGCCTTCACCCGCTTGAGTACTGACATCACGCTGATGGCAGGATTGACGGTCTTGCTGTTGTTCAAGGTCATCACGCCGCAGGCCGCATTCAGCGGGTTTGCGAATGAGGGCGTTTTGAGCATCGCGGTGCTCTATGTTGTGGCGGCAGGCTTGCGCGATACCGGCGCGATCAACACCCTGATCGGTCTGTTGTTTGGGCGTCCGCGTTCCGTGCACAGCGCGCAGTTGCGCATGATGCTGCCGGTCACTTTCATGAGCGCATTCCTCAACAACACCCCGATCGTGGCCACCTTCCTGCCGGCGGTGTCGGACTGGGCCAAACGGCAACGCATCTCGATATCCAAACTGATGATCCCATTGAGCTACGCGGCGATCTTCGGCGGTAGTTGCACGCTGATCGGTACCAGCACCAACCTGGTGGTCGATGGCCTGTTGAAATCACAGGCACATGCTGCCGGGTTTGGTTTCTTCGAACTGGCCTGGATCGGTATCCCCTGCGCTGTCGCCGGGATCCTGTATGTCTTGATCGCCAGTCACTGGCTGTTACCGGAACGCCGTCCGGTGATGGCGCAACTGGATAACCCGCGCGAATACACCGTGGAGATGCTGGTGGAATCAGGCAGCCCGCTGGTTGGACAAACCATCCTGGCGGCAGGGTTGCGTCAACTGCCTGGCCTGTTTCTGATAGAGATCGAACGTGACGGGGAAGTCATCCCGGCAGTAGGCCCGGACGAAAGGCTCACCGGCGGTGACCGGTTGGTGTTCGCCGGAATCACCGATTCGGTGGTGGACCTGCAGCGCGTCAAGGGGCTGACACCCGCGACCAACCAGGTTTTCAAACTGACCGCGCCGCGCACCGCGCGCACGCTGATCGAGGCGGTGATCGCAGTCTATTCGCCGGTGTGTGGCAAGACCATCCGTGAAGGCCGCTTTCGCTCGCGCTACAACGCGGTGATTATCGCGGTGGCGCGCAATGGGCAACGCCTGCCCGGCAAGATCGGTGACATCGAACTCGAGCCAGGTGACACCCTGCTGCTGGAGACCGAAACCGAATTCATGGAACAACACGCCAATTCACGTGATTTTCTTTTATTGCGCCCGATCGAAAGTGCAGCTATCCCGCGGCATGAGAAGAGCTGGCTGGCATGGGCCATCCTGCTCGCACTGATCGTCACGGTGAGTACCGGTGTGCTGCAGTTGCTGCCTGCCGCGCTCGCAGCGGCGGGCCTGATGCTGGTCACCCGTTGCTGCAGTCTCAGTTCTGCCCGGCGCAGCATCGAACTCGAAGTGCTGATCGCGATCGCGGCGGCATTCGGTATCGGCAGTGCCCTGAATACCAGCGGTGCGGCAGCGGCGTTCGCTCACGCGTTACTGGCGGCTGCCGGCGACAATCCCTGGCTGTTGCTGGGCCTCATCTACCTGATCACCATGATCCTGACCGAGATGGTGACCAACAATGCGGCGGCCGTCATCGTGTTTCCGCTGGCCTATGCAACTACGCAGACGCTGGGACTGCATTTCATGCCGTTTGCTGTCGCCATCGCGATGGCAGCCTCGGCAAGCTTCGCCACGCCTATCGGCTATCAGAC
This sequence comes from Gammaproteobacteria bacterium, assembly GCA_035690065.1. Lineage (GTDB taxonomy): Bacteria > Pseudomonadota > Gammaproteobacteria > Natronospirales > REEB76 > DASSKW01. Next base: position 15,022 of record DASSKW010000059.1, on the reverse strand, counting down.
CAACCTGATGGTGTACGGTCCCGGCGGTTATCGCTTCAGCGATTACCTGCGCTTTGGTTTGCCACTCAATCTGCTGATGCTAACGATCTCTGTCAGCCTGATTCCGCACGTGTGGCCATTGAGTTGAACGCGACGTAAAACGGAACGATAAAAGAGGATCCCGATCAGCGTGTTGTCCCGGTTCATCCGGGATATTGAAGCTCTGAAACACTCAAACTTGGCGAATCGGCCCGGGATACTTTGCAACGTGCGGATCAGCAGTAAGCAGGGTAATGCCTTCAACCATGGCTTGCGCTACCAATAGACGATCAAATGGATCCTTGTGGATGGGTGGCAAACCAACTACCGCCACGACGTGCTCGCTGGTAATGGGTAGTTCCTCATAGCCATTGTCCAGCAATCCACGGCGCAATAATCTCGGGTCCACGCGAAAATCTTTCCGTCCCAAATCGTGTTTGATCGACACTTCCCACAGATTGGCGGCGCTAAAAAACAGATCATTACGCCGATTCTCGATAAGCTCACGCGCCTCCGCCGATAGTTTTTCGGCCTGCCCGGCCGCCCACAACAGGACGTGCGTATCCAGCAGCAACTTCACTTGTCCTCCTCGAACAGCTTTTGAATTGATTGGGCGCCCATCTGATCAAAGTCATCAGGCACCGCAATTTCTCCGGTCAGGAACCCAAGCCGTTGGATGCGGGTGCCGCTTTCCAGCGCAGTGACCCTCACCAACGGCTTGCCTGCCTTGGCGATAATGAACGGCTCGCCCTTGACGGCCTTGTCCACCAGCTTTGAAAGCTGGGTTTTCGCTTCGTGGATATTAACCGTGTGCATGGCACATCTCATATAGACTAAGTCCGTCTAGTTTAGTCTATATTTTAGCCGCTCGCAACCCTGCAAAAACACGCGCTAATCCGGGATACCCCAATAAAAAAAGCCGGGCTAAGCCCGGCTTTCTCATCGACTCGATAAAAGCGGAATTTACTTCTCAGCTTTCTTGGTGACTTTCTTGGCCGCCTTCTTGGCAGCCGGTTTCTTTTCAGTTTTGGCTTTGGCCGGAGCGGCTTTCTTTTCCGCTTTGGCTTTCTTGGCCGGCTTGGCTTCAGCTTTAGCGGCCTTGGCCGGCTTTTCAGCCTTGGAGGGCTTCTCCGCTTTGACCTTGGCTTTCTTCTCGGCTGGCTGTGCGGCGGCAGCGTTGGCGGCCGCTTCGCGGTCGACTAATTGCATGACTGCCATCGGCGCCTTGTCCCCGGCGCGCAGACCATGCTTCAGGATCCGGGTATAACCGCCCGGACGCGCCTGGTAATGCGGACCGATATCGGTGAAGAGTTTCGCGACCACGGCATCGTCGCGCAACCGCGCGAACGCGAGACGACGTTTGGCGACGCTGTCCTGCTTGGCGAGCGTGATCAACGGCTCCACCACGCGGCGCAACTCTTTGGCCTTCGGTACCGTGGTGCGGATGGTCTCGTAACGCAGCAAGGCTGCGGCCATGTTGCGCATCAGCGCAGCACGGTGGGAGCTGTTGCGGCTCAGTTGTCTGCCGGTATTCTGGTGACGCATCGCCTTATAACCTTTACTTCAACGTTTGGTAGCAGATTTACTTCTTGAGACTCGCCGGCGGCCAGTTCTCAAGCTTCATGCCGAGCGCCAGTTCATGCTGCGCGAGCACGTCCTTGATCTCGGTCAGCGATTTCTTGCCCAGGTTCGGAGTCTTGAGCAGCTCGACTTCGGTCTTCTGCACCAGGTCACCGATGTACTGGATGTTTTCCTGCTTGAGGCAGTTGGCGGAACGCACGGTCAATTCCAGATCGTCCACCGACTTCAACAGGATCGGATCGAAATGCGCATCCGCATGACCCGACGCCGCATCGCGGCCCTTGAGGTCCACGAACGCGGTGAGCTGCTCGGACAGGATGCTGGCAGCACGCCGGATAGCTTCTTCCGGATCGATGGTGCCATTGGTCTCGATGTCGATGACCAGCTTGTCGAGGTCGGTGCGCTGTTCGACGCGCGCGCTTTCCACCGAGTAGGTGACGCGACGCACCGGGCTGAATGACGCATCCAGCTGCAGACGGCCGATCGGACGGCTCTCTTCCTCGAACTGCAGGCGCGTGTTGGCAGGCTGATAGCCACGACCACGCTTGATCTTGAGCTTCATGTTCAGGGAACCCGCGCTGTTCAGATGCGCGATGACCATATCCTTGTTCACGATCTCGATGTCGTGATCCAACTGGATATCGGCCGCGGTGACTGCGCCCGGACCTTTCTTGGCCAGCGTCAACGTCACTTCGTCGCGCGTATGCATGCGGATGGCGAGATTCTTGAGGTTGAGCATGATCTCGACCACGTCTTCCTGCACGCCCTCGATGGAGGTGTACTCGTGCAGCACGCCTTCGATCTCGACTTCCACCACTGCGGAACCCGGCATCGAAGACAACAGGATGCGACGCAGTGCATTGCCAAGGGTATGACCGAAACCGCGTTCCAGCGGTTCCAGCACTACCCGGGTCTGATGCTCGGAGTGCGCCTGCACGCCGACCAGGCGTGGCTTCAAAAATTCCATTACTGAACCTTGCATGGGATACATCCCTCGCGGAAAAACCGATTACTTGGAGTAAAGCTCGACGACGAGGTTTTCGTTGATGTCGGGCAGGAAATCTGTACGTTCCGGTACGGCCTTGAACTTGCCGCTCATCTTCGAATCATCCACTTCGACCCATTCCGGGAAGCCGACCTGCTTGGCGACCTGCAGCGCAGACTGGATGCGCAACTGCTTGCGGGCGCGTTCGCGCACCGAGATCACATCCTCAGCTTGCACCTGATAGGACGGGATGTTGACGCTCTTGCCATTGACTTCGATGGCCTTGTGGCCGACCAGCTGACGGGCTTCAGCGCGCGTCGCGGCAAACCCCATCCGGTATACGACGTTGTCGAGCCGGCATTCCAGGATCTGCAACAGGGTCTGGCCGGTGGCACCAGTACGGCGGGTCGCTTCCTTGTAGTAGCGGCGGAACTGACGTTCCAGCACACCATACATGCGACGCAGTTTCTGCTTCTCGCGCAGCTGCACACCGTAATCCGACAAGCGCGTGCGCTTGGCACCGTGCTGACCGGGGGCCGACTGGATGCGGCATTTCGATTCCAGCGAGCGCGCACTGCTCTTGAGGAACAGGTCCGTGCCTTCACGCCGGGAGAGTTTGCACTTGGGTCCGATATAACGAGCCATGAACTATATGCCTCTTTAAACGCGGCGCTTCTTGGGAGGACGGCAGCCGTTATGCGGGATCGGCGTCACATCCGAGATATTCGCCACCTTGAAACCGAGATTGTGCAACGCACGCACGGCAGATTCGCGGCCCGGGCCGGGGCCCTTGACCTGTACTTCCATGTTCTTGACGCCGTATTCGAGTGCCACATTGCCGGCCCGCTCCGCCGCCACCTGGGCTGCGAACGGGGTGGACTTGCGCGAACCGCGGAAGCCCGAGCCACCAGAGGTCGCCCAGCACAGCACATTACCCTGGCGATCACTGATGGTGATGATGGTGTTGTTGAAGGACGCATGGACATGCGCGATGGCGTCCACTACGTTCTTCTTGGCCCGCTTGCGCGGTGTACTGGCTGTCGTGGTCTTGGCGTCTGCCATGAACTTACCCTGCTTGAATCAGTAATTACTTGGTGATGGCTTTGCGACGACCCTTGCGGGTACGCGCATTGGTGCGGGTACGCTGACCGCGCACCGGCAAGCCGCGGCGGTGCCGGAGGCCGCGGTAGCAACTGAGGTCCATGAGCCGCTTGATGCTCATGGAATTCTCGCGGCGCAGGTCACCCTCCACCGTGAACTTGCTCACCTGGGCGCGCAGCGCTTCCACCTCGGCGTCGGTCAGATCCTTCACCTTGGTCTCCGGCTTCACGCCAGAGGCTTCGCACACCTTCTTGGCGCGCGTTTGACCAATGCCAAAAATGCTCTGCAGACCGATGACGGTGTGCTTGTTGGCTGGGATATTGATGCCAGCTATACGGGCCATTTACCTGCCTCTCCTGGTACGCTCCGCTGTCGCGGGGCGAAAACGGGCAATTTTGCCGAAATTTCCTTCCAAAATCAATGCCTAAACCTCAGCCCTGACGCTGCTTGTGGCGCGCGTCCGAGCAGATCACCCGAACCACGCCTGCGCGCCGGACGATCTTGCAGTTTCGGCAAATCTTCTTCACTGATGCACGTACTTTCATGACTCCACTCCCACAGGTTCCCGGCACCGCCGGGGACCAAAAAAATCGTTATTGCAGGCCGCTGCGGCCATAGCCCCTGAGGTTGGCCTTGCGCAGCAGGCCCTCGTATTGATGCGACATCATGTGCGCCTGCAGCTGCGACATGAAATCCATCACCACCACCACGTCGATCAGCAGCGAGGTGCCACCGAAATAGAACGGTACATTCCAGTACAGGATCAGGAACTCCGGCAGCAGACAGACGGCGGTGACGTAGATGGCGCCCCAGAACGTGAGCTTGGTCAGCACCGTATCGATATAGGCGGCGGTCTGCTGGCCAGGCCGGATGCCCGGGATGAAGGCGCCGGACTTCTTCAGGTTCTCGGCCGTCTCCTTGGAGTTGAACACCAGGGCGGTATAGAAGAAACAGAAGAAGATGATCAGGCCACCGTACAGCATCACATATATGGGCTGGCCGGGTGACATCAAGGCACCGAAACGCTGCAACCAGGCGAAATGCGGATTCTGACCGAACCAGTTACCGATGGTGGCCGGGAACAGGATGATCGAAGACGCGAAGATCGGCGGGATCACGCCCGACATGTTCAACTTGAGCGGTAGATGGCTGGTCTGCGCGGCATACATGCGGCGACCCTGCTGACGCTTGGCATAGTTCACGGTGATGCGACGCTGGCCGCGCTCCACGAACACCACGAATGCCGTGACCGCCAGTACCAGTGCCAACACCACGATGGCGATGATCGGATTCATCTGCCCGGTCCGCACCAGGTCCAGGGTACCGCCGAAGGCGGCCGGCAGACCGGAGATGATGCCGGCAAAGATGATCATCGAGATACCGTTGCCGATACCACGCTCGGTGACCTGCTCGCCGATCCACATCAGGAACATGGTCCCGGTCACCAGGCTGATGGTCGCCGTGAACACGAAGGTGAAGCCCGGCGTAATCGCGACGCCCTGGCCCTGCAGCGCGAGTGCCGCGCCGATTGACTGGAAGAACGCCAACACGACAGTGCCCCAGCGGGTGTACTTGGTGATGATGCGCTGACCGGACTGGCCTTCCTTGCGCAAGGCTTCCAGGCTCGGTACCACTACCGCCAGCATCTGCATGATGATGGAGGCGGAGATATACGGCATCACGCCGAGTGCGAAGATCGAAAGCCGCTTGAGCGCACCACCCGAGAACATGTTGAACATGTCGAGGATGCCGCCGGAATGCTGATTGAACAGGCGCGCCAGCGCAGTCGGGTCGATGCCCGGCACCGGGATATGCGTCCCGATCCGGAACACCACCAGAGCGCCGATCAGGAAAAAGAGCCGCTTGCGCAGATCGGACAGTTTGCCGATCTGCGACAGCGAACCCATGATGCCGGCGCCGTTGCGTGACACTGTTAGTCTTCCACCTTGCCGCCAGCCGCTTCAATCGCAGCACGCGCACCCTTGGTGGGGACGATGCCCTTGAGCGTGACTTTCTTCTTGATTTCGCCGCCGACGATGACCTTGACCCGATCAGTCCCCACCGGCACCAGGCCGGCGCTGATCAGAGTCAGTACGTCGATGACTTCGGCTTCCACGCGCGCGAGGCTGTCCAGGCGGACTTCCGCACGGCTGGATTTGATCGCAGAACGGAATCCGACCTTGGGCAGACGGCGTTGCAGCGGCATCTGGCCGCCTTCGAAACCGACTTTGTGGTAGCCACCCTTGCGGGCGTACTGACCCTTGTGGCCCTTGCCCGACGTCTTGCCCAGACCCGAACCGGTGCCACGCCCGAGGCGCTTCTTGCCGGTCTTGCTGCCGACCGCAGGCGAGAGCGTATTGAGACGCATGGTCATTTCTCCTCCACCTGCAGCATGTAGGACACCTTGTTGATCATGCCGCGATTCTCGGGCGTGTCCTGCACACTGATGGTCTGATGTATACGACGCAGGCCCAGCCCGCGCAGACAATCACGGTGACTTTGCAGCCGGCCGAAGCTGCTCTTCAGCTGCGTGATCTTGATCTGTTTGACGTTAGCCTTGCTCATGACTTAGCCCTTGATCTCGTCGAGCGACTTGCCGCGTTTCGCTGCGATGTCGTGCGGCGAGTGCATGCCGGTGAGCGCGTTCAGCGTCGCCCGCACCACGTTGATGGGATTACGCGAACCGTAACTCTTGGCCAGCACGTTCTTGACGCCGGCGACTTCCAGCACTGCACGCATCGCACCGCCGGCGATGATGCCGGTACCTTGCGAAGCGGGTTGCATATAGACCCGGGTGGCGCCGTGACGCGCATTCATCGCGTAGAACAGCGTGCCATCGCGCAGTTGCACATGACGCAGATTCTTGCGCGCCTGTTCCATGGCCTTGGAGACCGCGTTCGGCACTTCGCGTGCCTTGCCGTAGCCGAAACCGACCTTGCCGTCGCCGTCGCCGACCACGGTCAGGGCGGTGAAGCCGAACTGACGTCCGCCTTTCACGACCTTGGCGACACGGTTTACCGCGACCAGCTTCTCTTGGAGGCCGTCACCGCTATCCGGAAGGTTATCGAATTTCGCCATGCTGCACCCTTAGAACTGCAAACCGTGTTCACGTGCGGCATCGGCCAAGGCCTTGATACGCCCGTGATATTTGAACCCGGAACGGTCGAAGGCGACCGTTTCGATCCCTGCCTGCTTGGCTTTCTCGGCGATGGTCTTGCCGACCGCGCTGGCGGCGGCGATGTTGCCGGTCTGCTTCAGGCTCTTCTTCATGTCCGCTTCCAGTGTGGAAGCCGACACGACGACCTTGCCCTCAGGGGCAATGATCTGCGCATAGATGTGGCTCGGCGTGCGGTGTACCGTGAGACGGTATGCTCCCAGCTCGCGGATCCGGGCACGGGCACGACGCGCGCGGCGCAGACGTGCCTGTTTCTTTTCCATCGGTTTCTTATCCATCGCTCATACCACCCGTTATTTCTTCTTGGCCTCTTTGAGGACCACACGCTCATCGGAGTAACGCACGCCCTTGCCCTTGTAGGGTTCCGGCGGCCGATAAGCGCGAATATCTGCGGCCACCTGGCCGACTTTCTGCAAATCTATGCCCTTGACCAGGATCTCGGTCTGGCTCGGCGTCTCGATATTGATGCCGTCCGGAATCTTGTAATTCACCGGATGCGAGAAACCAAGCGTCAGGTTCAACATCTTGCCCTGCGCCTGGGCGCGATAACCGACGCCGACCAGCTCCAGCTTCTTCTGGAAGCCATGCGCGACGCCTTGTACCGCATTGTTCAGCAACGCACGCACAGTACCGGCCTGGGCATCCGCTTCCGGATGACCTTCCTTGACCGCGACATGCAACACGCCGTTGTCATTTTTGACCTGCACCGCTGCGTGCAACGGAATCGTGATACTGCCTTTCGATGCCTTGATGGTCACCGCATCGGCGGAGACCATCGCTTCGACGCCCTTGGGGAGCGGAATCGGCTGTTTGGCTACTCTGGACATGGGACGGATCCTTGCAACCGGTTACGAGACGACGCAGATGACTTCGCCACCCTGACCCGCGGCACGCGCGGCACGGTCGCTCATCACGCCTTTGGGGGTGGAGATCACTGCGATACCCAGGCCACCCAGCACGCGGGGCAGTTCATCCTTGCCCTTGTACACGCGCAGGCCCGGCTTGCTGATGCGCTGGATGCGCTCGATGACCGGCCGGCCCTCATGATATTTCAGGGTCACAGCCAGCGACTGCTTGCCGTCCTGTTCACGGGGAGCGAAATTCTCGATATAGCCTTCGTCCTTGAGGACGCGGGCGATCTCGAACTTGATCTTGGATGCAGGCATGCTGACTTCGCCACGTCCGATCTGTTGGGCGTTGCGAATGCGGGTGAGCATATCGGCAATGGGATCAGTCATACTCATGGGTATCGATATCCTTACAGTTGAAAATTACCAGCTGGCCTTGGTCAGGCCGGGCACGTCGCCGCGCATGGCGGCTTCGCGAAGTTTGTTGCGCCCCAGGCCGAACTTGCGGTAGAAACCGTGCGGACGGCCGGTGAGCTTGCAGCGGTTACGCATGCGGCTCGGGCTGCCATCGCGCGGCAACGACGCGAGTTTCGCGACTGCGGCATGACGTTCTTCATCGCCCGTGTTCAGGTCGAAGATGATGGCCTTCAGTTCCGCGCGCCTGGCAGCGTATTTGGCGGCCAGCTTGGCGCGTTTGACTTCGCGGTTCACCATTGATGTCTTAGCCATCTGTCAGTCCTCAGTTACGGAACGGGAAGTTGAAGGCCTGCAACAGCGCCTTGGCTTCCTCGTCGGTCTTGGCCGTGGTCGTGATCGTGATGTCCATGCCCCTGAGCGCGTCGATCTTGTCGTACTCGATCTCGGGGAAGATGATCTGTTCCTTGACGCCCATGCTGAAATTGCCACGGCCATCGAATGAGCGGCCGCTGATGCCACGGAAGTCGCGCACGCGCGGCAACGAGATGCTGATCAGGCGATCCAGGAATTCATACATCTGTTCGCGGCGCAGCGTGACCTTGCAGCCCACCGGGTAATCCTCGCGGATCTTGAAGGTCGCGATCGACTTGCGGGCCTTGGTCACCACCGGCTGCTGGCCAGCGATCTTGGTCATGTCCGCGACTGCGTTCTCCATGACTTTCTTGTCCGCAGTCGCCTCGCCCACGCCCATGTTGAGCGTGATCTTGGTGATGCGCGGCACCTGCATCGGGTTCTTGTAGGCGAAGCGTTCGCTCAGCTTCGGCACCACGGTTTCCCGGTAAAATTGTTGCAACCTTGCCATACCAGCCGCCCTCAGACGTCAACCACTTCTTTGTTGGAACGGAAGAAGCGCACTTGGCGACCATCTTCCAGCTTGCGGAAACCGACCCGGTCGCCCTTCTTCGTCACCGGATTGAACAGCATGACGTTGGACAACTGGATCGGCATTTCCTTTTCGATGATGCCACCGGTCACGCCCGCGTTCGGGTTCGGCCGGGTGTGCTTCTTCGCCATGTTCACGTTCTCGACGATGATGCGGTCGTTCTCCAGCACCTTGAGCACGGCACCACGCCGGCCTTTATCCTTGCCGGTGATGACCACCACTTCGTCGCCTTTCTTGATGCGTTGCATAGTCTCTACTCCCGGCGCTTACAGGACTTCTGGCGCCAGTGAAATGATGCGCATGAACCGCTCGTTACGCAGTTCACGAGTCACCGGTCCGAAGATACGGGTGCCGATGGGTTCCAGCTTGCTGTTCAACAACACCGCGGCATTGCCGTCGAACTTGATCAACGAGCCATCGGTACGGCGCACGCCACTGCGGGTACGCACCACCACGGCGTTGTAGACCTCGCCCTTCTTGACCTTGCCGCGCGGGATCGCGTCACCGATGCTGACCTTGATCACGTCACCGATACGCGCATAACGGCGTTTGGAACCGCCCAGCACCTTGATGCACTTGAGGCTGCGTGCGCCGCTGTTGTCGGCGGCGTTGAGTACGGTACGCACCTGGATCATGACTCAATCCTCTCGCTACGATTACGACGCGGCGCGGGTTTCGCCCGCGGCACGTTGCACGATTTCGACCAGTGTCCAGGATTTGTGCCGGGACAGCGGACGGCATTGCCGGATGACGACGGTGTCGCCTTCCTGACAGGTATTCTGTTCATCGTGCGCCTTGATCTTGGAACGGCGGCGCATGATCTTGCCGTACATGGGGTGCGTCTCGACGCGCTCCACGGATACGGTGATGGTCTTGTCCATCTTGTTGCTGACCACTTTGCCGGTCAGCGTACGGGAAACTTTTTCTTCGCTCATTTACTGCCTGCCTTCGCCTTCTCGGCGAGCACCGTCTTCACGCGTGCGATGTTCTTGCGCGCGGCCTGGATCTGATGCGCGCGCGGCATCTGTCCGGCGGCATGCTGCATGCGCAGGTTGAACTGCTCCTTGCGCAGGGCGATCAGTTCTTCGCGCAGTTGCTTGTCAGTCTTGTTGCGCAGTTCTTTAACTTCCATCACATCACCACTCGATTCACGAATGTCGTGAGCACCGGCAACTTGGCAGCAGCCAGGCGGAATGCCTCGCGTGCAGTCGCTTCGTCCACGCCTTCCATCTCGTACAACACCGAACCGGGCTGCACCTTGGCTACCCAGTACTCGACGCCACCCTTGCCTTTACCCATACGCACTTCGAGCGGCTTCTTGGTGACCGGTACGTCCGGGAACACCCGGATCCAGATCTTGCCGCCACGCTTCACGAAGCGGGTCATGGCACGACGTGCTGCCTCGATCTGGCGGGCAGTGATACGGCCGCGTTCGGTAGCCTTGAGGCCATATTCACCGAAAGCGACGCTGTTACCAGACTGCGCCAGACCTCGGTTGTGGCCCTTGAACTGCTTGCGGAACTTGGTACGTTTAGGCTGCAGCATCTGCCTTCACTCCGGATTTTTTGTCGCCGGCCGTGTCACGACCCGCGCCCAGTTCACTCGCATCCAACACTTCGCCCTTGAAGATCCAGACCTTGACGCCGATCACGCCGTAGGTGGTGGAGGCTTCGGCGAACCCGTAATCGATATCCGCGCGCAGGGTATGCAACGGCACCCGACCTTCGCGGTATTGCTCACTGCGCGCGATCTCGGAACCGTTGAGACGGCCCGACACCCGCACCTTGATACCGAGCGCACCGAGACGCATGGTGTTCTGCACTGCACGCTTCATGGCGCGGCGGAACATGATGCGGCGCTCCAGCTGCTGCGCAATACCTTCGGCGACCAGGTAAGCGTCAAGTTCCGGCTTGCGGATTTCCTCGATCGACACATCCACGTCCACGCCCGGCATCATCGCGATGATCTGTTTGCGCAGGGCGTCGATATCCTCGCCTTTCTTGCCGATCACCACGCCCGGACGCGCCGTATGGATGGTGATGTGCGCCTTCTTGGCGGGACGCTTGATCTCGATGCGGCTCACCGAAGCCTGCGCGAGTTTCTTCTTCAGGAACTCACGCACCTTGATGTCGCTTAACAGGTTCTGTGCATACAGACCCTTGGAAGCGAACCACTTCGAGTTCCAGTCCGACGCGATGCCGAGACGGAAACCTACCGGATTGACTTTCTGACCCATGCGCCCGTCCTTACTCGTCTGCCACAGTCACAGTGATGTGACTGGTACGTTTGAGAATCTGTGCACCACGGCCCTTGGCACGAGCCATCCAGCGCTTCATGTGCGGACCTTCGTCCACCATCACGGTCGCGACCTTGAGCTCGTCGATGTCGGCACCGTTGTTGTGCTCGGCATTGGCGATCGCGGACTCGAGAACCTTCTTGAACAGGACCGCAGCCTTCTTGGGGCTGAACTCCAGCAACTTGAGGGCCTGGCCGACCTGCTTGCCACGGATCTGATCCGCGACCAGCCGGGCTTTCTGCGCGGAGATGCGCGCGAATCTGTGTTTTGCCGCTACCTGCATGTCACCGACTCCTTACTTGGGCGCTTCGACGGTCTTGCGAGCGCCGTGGCCTTTGAACATGCGAGTGTGCGAAAACTCGCCGAGCTTGTGCCCGACCATGTTCTCGCTGATCAACACCGGCACATGCTGGCGGCCGTTGTGCACCGCGATCGTCAGACCCACCATCTCCGGCGTCACCATGGAACGGCGCGACCAGGTCTTGATGGGACGCTTGTTGTTACTCGCCACCGCAGACTCAACCTTCCTGGCCAGATGCGGGTCGATGAACGGACCTTTACGAATCGAACGTGGCACGTCGCAAACCTCGATAAATAATGTTCAACTTTCCAAAAATCCGATTACTTCGCCTTGCGGCGACGGACGATCATGTTGTCGGTGCGCTTGTTGGCGCGCGTCTTGTAACCCTTGGTGGGCTGACCCCACGGCGAGACCGGATGCCGGCCGCCGGAAGTCTTGCCTTCACCACCGCCGTGCGGATGGTCTATCGGGTTCATCACCACGCCGCGTACGGTCGGGCGAACGCCCAGGTGGCGACGGGCGCCGGCCTTGCCATACGAACGCAGGTTATGTTCGCTGTTACTCACCTCGCCGATGGTGGCGCGGCAATCGACATGTATCTTGCGCATCTCGCCGGAACGCAACCGGACCGTGGCGTAAGCGCCTTCACGCGCCACCAGCTGCACCGAAGTACCGGCGCTGCGGGCAAGCTGCGCGCCCTTGCCGGGCTGCATCTCGATGCAATGCAGCTGGGTGCCCATCGGGATATTGCGCAACGGCAACGTGTTGCCAGTCTTGATCGGTGCGTGGCTGCCGGACTGGATCTCCTGACCGGCCTCGATACCCTTGGGAGCAATGATGTAACGACGCTCGCCATCCTTGTACAACACCAGTGCGATGTGTGCAGTCCGGTTCGGATCGTATTCGATACGCTCCACGCGCGCCGGGATGTTGTCCTTGTCGCGCTTGAAATCGACCAAACGGTAGTGTTGCTTGTGACCGCCGCCCTGATGCCGGGTGGTGATACGACCGGCATTGTTGCGCCCGCCGTTACGGCTCTGCTTTTCGAGCAGCGGCGCATGCGGCGCACCCTTGTGCAGGCCCGGAGTCTCGACCGTGACGACGAAACGGCGTCCTGGCGAAGTCGGTCTGGATTTTTTCAGTGACATAGCGTTATTCCTCGTGGCTCAAGCTCAGGCCTGATCGCCCACGATGTTGATCTGGCTGCCTTCCGCCAGACTCACATAGGCCTTCTTCCAATCGCTGCGCACCCCGGCCCGCTGGCCGAAGCGCTTGTTCTTGCCGCGCACGTTCACGATCTGAACCCGCTCGACCTTCACTTCGAACATCTTCTCGACTGCACGGCGCACCAGATCCTTGTCGGCGTCGCGGCGTACGCGGAACACCACCTGGTTGCTCTGCTCGGTGACGCGGGTGGCCTTCTCGGACACGATCGGTCCGAGCAGCACGGTCATCAGTCTTTCCTGATTCATGTTCATGCCAGCCACTCCTCGAGACGACGGATGGAGGGCACGGTCATCAACACCTTCTCGTAACCGATCAGACTGACCGGATCGAGTCCCGTCACATCGCACACATCAACGAACGGCAGATTGCGGGAAGCCAGATACAGCTTCTCGTCCACCTGCTCGGTGACGATCAATACGTTCTCAAGACCCAGTTCCTTGAGCTTGCCGGCCAACTGCTTGGTCTTGGGCGCTTCCAGAGCGAATTCCGGCAACACCACCATGCGCTGCTGGCGGATCAGTTCCGAGACGATGGCGCGCATCGCGCCCTGATACATCTTGCGGTTCACTTTCTGGCTGTGATCACGGGTCACCGCCGCAAAACTCTTGCCGCCGCCGCGGAACAACGGGCTGCGGATCGAACCGGCGCGCGCGCGGCCACCGCCTTTCTGCGCCCACGGCTTCTTGCCGCCGCCGCGTACCTGTGCGCGGGTCTTCTGTGCCTTGGTGCCGGCACGGCCGCCGGCCATGTAGGCGACGACCACCTGGTGCACCAGGGCTTCGTTGAATTCGCGACTGAACGTCGTGTCCGAGAGGGTCACGGCGTCTTTCTTGTTGTGCAATTGCAATTCCATTCCGCCCTCCTTAAGCGCGCGTCGTCGGACGGACAATCACATTGCCGCCCTCAGCGCCGGGTACGGCACCCTTGACCAGCAACAGGTTGCGCTCTACATCGACGCGGACAACTTCAAGGTTGACTGCGGTGCGGCGCTTGTTGCCGAGATGACCTGCCATCTTCTTGCCCTTGAACACGCGGCCCGGCGTCTGGCGCTGGCCGATGGAACCCGGGGCACGATGTGACAGCGAATTACCGTGGGTGGCATCACCCATGGTGAAATGGTTGCGCTTGATGTTGCCGGCGAAGCCCTTGCCGATGCTGGTGCCGGTGACGTCGACTTTCTGGCCGGCCTGGAACACGTCCACCTTGACCTCGCCGCCTGCCGCCAGCTCCGTCCCTTCCTTGTCAGTCAGACGGAATTCGCCCGAGATGCGCCCGGCACCGGTCCCCGCTTTCGCGAAATGGCCTGCCAGCGCTTTGTTGACGCGGGTAGCACGACGGGTGCCCGTCGTAACCTGGATGGACCGATAGCCGTCCGTGTCCGCGCTTTTCACCTGGGTGATGCGGTTCGGCTCGACCTGGATGACGGTCACGGGAATCGAGTCGCCGTTTTCGGAGAAAACGCGAGTCATGCCGCATTTGCGACCGATAACTCCAATACTCATCTTCTATTCCTCGTCACGACCGGCTTGGCCGCGCTCTATTGCTCACGTGCCGACTTCGATTGGTCAGCACTGCCTGGAAACTCGCGGCCCGGTGGGTCAGACCCACCGGGCCGCAGGGAGCCGGGGATTATACCAGCCTGTACCGCCCCCGCAACAGGGGAAACGGGTTTAATTCAGCTTGATCTGGACGTCCACGCCCGCCGGCAGGTCCAGCTTCATCAGGGCGTCCACCGTCTTGTCGGTGGGGTCCACGATATCCATCAGGCGCTTGTGGGTGCGGATCTCGTACTGGTCGCGGGCATCCTTGTCGGCATGCGGCGAGACCAGGATCGTGAAGCGCTCCATCTTGACCGGCAGCGGGATCGGGCCCTTGACCTGGGCGCCGGTGCGACGCGCGGTATCCACGATCTCTTTCGCGGATTTGTCGATCAGACGGTGATCGAAGGCCTTGAGGCGGATACGGATTGTCTGGGTTGACATGTTTGGTTACTCGATAATCTTGGCGACGACGCCGGCACCGACGGTGCGGCCGCCTTCGCGGATGGCGAAGCGCAAGCCGTCTTCCATCGCGATCGGGTTGATCAGGCTCACCACCATCTTGATGTTGTCGCCCGGCATCACCATCTCG
>DASSKW010000058.1:0-17675 GCA_035690065.1 Gammaproteobacteria bacterium | reverse complement strand
TCGCTTCGCATCCCTGCTTCGCTCTTGGTCCAGGGCAAACATCCTGTTCGCCCGCTCGCCATATATGGCGAGCCCTCATGTATCACCCACATACACTCCGGTTGCTCGGTCGCCCGCACCTAGTCAGAAGCCAAAATCCCTCGGTTTTCTGGCATTAGTGGCTGGACTGATACTGTTCGCACTCATGCCGCTGTTCGCTCACGCGGACGATGTACATGGAGGTACAAGTGCCGCGGGAGGCAGGACGCCGGTAGCGGCCCAGCAACCCCTGCCACCGGATCAGGTGTTCCGGCTGGCGGCACACGCCGGGGACGGGATGATCACGGCGCATTGGGACATCCTGCCGGACTATTACCTGTATCAGGCACGCTTCAAGTTCATCAGTCACACGCCCGGGATCACACTCGGCAAGCCGCAGTTCCCGGTCGGTGAGAAGGTCCATGACAAGTTCTTCGGTGACGAGGTGATCTATCACCACGGCGTCACCGTGCAGATCCCCTATTCCGGTGCTGGCAAGCTGGACCTGGAAGCGGTGTATCAGGGTTGCAACGAGAAGATCGGCTTCTGTTATCCGCCGCAGCACCAGCATGTTTCTCTGCTGCTGGCAGCAGCAGACAAGACGGCGGCAGCGACCGGTGCTGTACACCCACCTGATCTTGCCGCACTGGTGAGCGGCGGCAACAGTACCGACACGAGTTTTCCACCGCCGGATCAGGTGTTCCACTTTGCGGCCTATGCGAAAGATGCCAACACCATCGAAGTGCGCTGGCAGATCGCCGATGGTTATTACCTGTATCGGCAGAAATTCCATTTCGCGAGCAGCGACCCCGATATCCAGTTGGGTGCGCCGGGATTCCCGCAGGGCGAGATCAAGAACGACAACTATTTCGGCACCAGCGAAGTGTACAAGCACGACGTGGATGCGCTGATCCCGGTGACACGCAGCGGCGACACCACCCGCTTCACGCTGACTGCGAGTTATCAGGGTTGCGCGACCAAGGGTCTCTGCTATCCGCCGATCACCAAGACCGTACTGCTCGACATGGCGACGCCGGGCAGTACCTCCACGGCGATCGCAGCTCCTGCACCGGAAGCGGCAAGCAACGGTTCACAGCAGGACAGGCTGGCGGCGTTGATCCGCACCGGCAACCTGGCGTGGGTGTTCCTGGCCTTCATCGGTCTCGGCCTGCTGCTGACCTTCACGCCGTGCGTGCTGCCGATGATCCCGATCATCTCCGGGATCATCGTCGGGCAGGGCAAGAAGATCACCACCCTGCACGCATTCCTGCTCTCACTCACCTACGTGCTGGCGATGGCGCTGACCTACACCGTGGCCGGCGTGCTGGTCGCACTGCTGGGCTCCAACATCCAGCTCTGGCTCCAGAATCCGTGGGTGCTGTCGCTGTTCGCGCTGATCTTCGTGCTGCTGGCACTGTCGATGTTCGGTTTCTATGAATTGCAGATGCCGAGCGCGATCCAGTCGCGGTTGGCCGAACGCAGTAACCGCGCACGCAGCGGCGCCTTTACCGGGGTCGCGGTGATGGGCGTGCTCTCGGCGCTGATCGTCGGGCCGTGTATCACGGCACCCTTGGTCGCAGCGCTGATCGTGATCGGCGAGAGCGGCGAACCGGTGCGCGGCGGACTCGCGCTGTTCGCGCTCGGACTCGGCATGGGCATACCGCTGCTGATCATCGGCACCTCAGCCGGCAAGCTGGTACCGAAAGCGGGGCATTGGATGGATGCGGTGAAAGCCGTGTTCGGCGTGATGATGCTGGCGGTCGCGATCTGGTTCCTGTCGCGCGTGATCCCGGGTCCTGTGACCTTGTTCCTGTGGGCGGCACTCGCGATCGTGTGCGGTATCTATCTCAGCGCGCTCGATCCGGTCGCAGCAGGCAGCAGTGGCTGGCGCAAACTCTGGAAAGGTCTCGGCGTATTGGTGTTGCTGTACGGCATCATCCTGCTGATCGGTGCCGCGACCGGCGGCGACGATCCGCTGCGTCCGCTGGAACGCTTCAGCACGCGGTCTGCCAATACCAGTGTCGGTGTCGTCGCAAGTCCCGTCGCGCAAAGCGGTCTGAAATTCACGCGCATCAAGAGCGTGGACGATCTCGATCATGCGTTGAGTGCAGCCGCGGCCGCACACAAACCCGCGATGCTGGATTTCTATGCCGACTGGTGCGTGTCGTGCAAAGAGATGGAGCACAGCGCGTTCATGGATCCGGCGGTACAAACGGCACTCGCCGGCAGCGTACTGTTGCAGGCTGATGTGACTGCAGACGATGCTGCCGATCAGGCCCTGCTGAAACATTTCGGCATCTATGGTCCACCCAGTATCATGTTCTTCGGCCGCGATGGACAGGAACTCCGCGACATGCGCGTGGTCGGCTATATGGATGCGCCACAATTCGCGGCGCACGTTGATCACGCCTTTGGAGCTCGCGAATGAAATCTGCTCAAACCACCGGTCTCGTGGTCGCCATCCTCATCGCTGCGGCGGCTGCCGGTTTCGGTGTCTACAAGTGGATGCAGCCGAACCGTTCCACAGAACTTGCCGAGGCACAGAATGCAACCCCGCCAGCGATGACGCTGCAACAGGCCATGACCCTGCCGCTGGATGATCTCAATGGCACGCCTCACACGCTCGCGGACTGGCGCGGCAAGGTGATGCTGGTGAACTTCTGGGCCACCTGGTGCCCGCCCTGCCGGGAAGAGATTCCGCTGCTGGTGAAACTGCAGGCCAAGTACGCCGCCCGGGGACTGCAGGTGATCGGCATCGCCACCGACGAGACGGACGAAGACGGCGTACGCACCTTCACCAGGCACATGCTGGTCAACTACCCGATCCTGATGGGCAATGAACAAGTGTCCCAGATGGTGGCCGGCCTGGGTGGCGATCTGATCGGCCTGCCCTATACCTTGCTGGTGGACCGGGACGGCAGGGTCGTCAAACTGCATCCCGGCCAACTTGACCCCGCCGAGACCGAAAAATGGGTCAGTGACGCCCTGCACGCCGAATCGGCGCCCGCTCCAGCCCCGGCGGCTACGCCCGCGCCTCAATCCCGCCGCAAATAGCTTCCAACTACTGCGAACTTACTGCTTCTTTTGTCCCCGGCATAGACAAATCCGGGGTCATGGACCACAATTAGCCAAGGATTGGGACCCACGACGGGAACATGGGGTTAAAATCCTGCTATCTCCACGGATCAGGAATTGAACCGGTATTCATCAGAGACCGGTCAGCATCCTGCACCACGTTGGATGCGAGCAGCGGACACGCAGAGCAACCTGAGACATGACGCGCATGAAAGCTGTATCGCTGTTTGATAAAAATATGCCGGCTTCTGCCGCGAACTGTCGTTAACCTCACGAAACCAAGGCGAGTTGTGGCACTGATACTGCTGCTGAATGGCCCCAATCTGAACCTGCTGGGCGAGCGGGAGCCGTCGCTCTATGGGCAGATCAGTCTTGCGCAGGTCGAAGCGACCCTGAGCGAACGCGCCAAGACTCTCGGTCACCGCCTCCAGAGTTTGCAGAGCAACCACGAAGGCGTACTCATCGACCGCATCCAGACCGCGCGCAACGACGAGACCCGCTTCATCCTGTTCAATCCCGGTGGCTACACCCACACCAGCGTCGCCCTGCGCGATGCGCTGGCCGCCGTGCGGGTACCCTTCATCGAGATCCATATAAGCAACATCCAGGCACGCGAAACCTTTCGCAGACGTTCCCGTTTTTCCGACCTCGCGGTCGGCACGATTACCGGTCTCGGCACTCAGGGCTATGAATTGGCCCTGCTGGCCGCCGACCATTATCTGAACACCCACAAAACCTGACCCCAGGGGTGCCTCCATGGACATACGCAAAGTAAAAAAACTGATTGAGCTGCTCGAGGAATCCGGCATCGCCGAGATCGAGATCACCGAAGGCGAAGAATCGGTACGCATCAGCCGCTACAACGCGCCGCCAGCGACGCAGATGATGGTATCGACACCCGCACCGGCTCCGGTGGCCGCGAGCCCTGCCGCAGCGGCTGCTCCGCTCGCCACCAGCCCGTCCGGCAAGGAGATCCCGGTCGGACATCAGGTGAAATCGCCGATGGTCGGCACTTTCTATCGGGCTTCGTCCCCGGGTGCCAACGCGTTCGTGGAGGTCGGCCAGTCGGTCAAGGAAGGCGACACGCTGTGCATCATCGAAGCCATGAAGATGATGAACCAGATCGAAGCCGACAAGGCCGGTGTGGTGAAAGCCATCCTCGCGGATAACGGCGATCCCATAGAATTTGGCCAAACTCTTTTCGTGATCGAATAATGAAAATGCATCTTTTGCTTCCTGGCGGCGTTGAAGCTCGGCTCATAACGGCCACCTCATGCGGCACTTGTGCATCCGTGTACAACGCTCGCCGGCTGCAAAGCATGACCATCAGAAACGAGAATTCGTATGTTAGATAAAGTAGTCATCGCAAACCGCGGCGAGATCGCGCTGCGCATCCTGCGCGCGTGTCGCGAGCTCGGCATCAAGACCGTGGCGGTACATTCCACCGCCGACCGCGATCTCAAGCATGTATTGCTGGCAGATGAATCGGTGTGCATCGGGCCACCGGCTTCCATCGACAGCTATCTCAACATGCCGGCCATCATCAGTGCGGCGGAAGTGACCGATGCGGTGGCCATCCACCCCGGTTACGGCTTCCTCGCGGAGAATGCGGATTTCGCGGAGCGCGTCGAGAGCAGCGGTTTCATCTTCATCGGCCCGCGCCCCGAGACTATCCGTCTGATGGGCGACAAGGTCTCGGCCAAACACGCCATGACCAAGGCCGGCGTGCCGACCGTGCCCGGTTCCGAAGGCGCATTGCCGGACGATCCCAAGGAATCGCTGCGCATGGCACGCGAGGTCGGTTATCCCGTCATCATCAAGGCGGCGGGCGGTGGTGGCGGTCGCGGCATGCGGGTGGTGCACAGCGAAGCGGCACTGATCGCGGCCATCGCCATGACCAAGAACGAAGCCAAGTCCGCGTTCGGCAACGACACCGTGTACATGGAGAAGTTTCTGGAACGTCCGCGCCACATCGAATTCCAGGTGCTGGCGGATGGCGAAGGCAATGCGGTGCATCTGGGTGAACGCGATTGCTCGATGCAACGCCGACACCAGAAAGTGATCGAGGAAGCCCCCGCGCCCGGTATCACCGAAAAGCAACGTCGCACCATGGGTGAGCGCGTCGCGCAGGCCTGCAGGGATATCAAATATCGCGGCGCCGGCACCTTCGAATTTCTCTATCAGGACGGCAGTTTCTATTTCATCGAGATGAATACCCGGGTTCAGGTCGAACATCCGGTGACCGAGATGATCACCGGCATCGACATCGTGAAATGGCAGTTGATGATCGCGGCCGGCAAACCGTTCACACTCAAGCAGAAAGACATCGAGATCCACGGTCACGCGTTCGAGTGCCGCATCAATGCCGAGGATCCGCTGAAGTTCACGCCGTCACCGGGACTCATCAAGCGCTGGCACGCGCCGGGCGGTCCCGGCATCCGCGTGGACTCCCATGCCTATACCGGTTACACCGTGCCGCCTTACTACGATTCATTGATCGGCAAACTGATCGCCTACGGTGACGACCGCGCGTCAGCGCTGGCGCGCATGCGTACCGCGTTGATGGAGATCGTGGTGGAAGGTATCAACAGCAACGTACCGCTGCACCAGGACCTGTTCAACGATTCGGCCTTCATCGCCGGCGGTACCAACATCCATTATCTGGAGAAGAAGCTGGGACTCTGAATGAAGCCTGTCTCAAAATTATCCAACCGTTCGTGTTGAGCGTAGCGGAGTGAAACTCCGCGAAGTCGAAACACATGGAAATCATTTACTGTGCACCATTCGGCTTCGCGCCTGAGGCCCTGTCCCGGAAATCGCTCCTGCATTTCCGGGACTTCCCACATCCCTGTGGGTCGGCAGATTCTTGTTCCCTACAGAATCTGCACTTCCCACATCCCTGTGGGTCGGCAGATTCTTGTTCCCTACAGAATCTGCACTTCCCACATCCCTGTGGGTCGCGCTCAGGGTGAACGGAATTTTAAGATAGCTCCATGTCCTGGCTCTCCTTCCAGCTCGCACTCGACCAACTCGACCCCGAACAGGTCGAAGCCGCGCTGCTGACCGCCGGTGCGGTCTCGGTCACTTACGAAGACGCTGGCGACGAACCGCTCTATGAACCCGATCCTGAGCAGATGCCGTTGTGGTCACGCACCCGCATGACTGCGTTGTTCGTCGCCGACGCGGACGTGGATGCGGTACGCGCAGTGCTACTGGCCAAGCTCGGGCTGACGCGATTGCCGATGCATCGCATCGAACCGTTGGAGGATCGCGACTGGGCGCGCGAGTGGCTGAAGGATTTCAAACCCATGCAGTTCGGCCGGCGTCTGTGGATCTGTCCGACCGCTTATTCACCGCCGGAACCCGACGCCATCAACATCATGCTGGACCCGGGGCTCGCATTCGGTACCGGCACGCATCCCACCACGGCATTGTGTCTGGAGTGGCTGGACAGTGCCGCGCTGGCGGGCTGCGAACTGATCGATTACGGCTGTGGCTCGGGCGTGCTGGCGATCGCTGCCGCGCGGCTGGGCGCAGTTCGTGTGTGGGCCGTGGATAACGATCCACAGGCCTTGATCGCCACGCACGACAACGCCGAACGCAATCAGGTGGCGGCGCTGCTGCATATCTGTGCGCCGGATGCGCTGCCGGCCCTGCAAGCCGATTGCGTGGTCGCCAACATCCTCGCCGGACCTCTGGTCGGTCTGGCTGCACGTCTGGCGGCGACGCTCAAAGCGGGCGGAAGGCTGGCCTTGTCCGGTATCCTCGCTACCCAGGAACAGGAGATCCGGGACGCTTATGCACCGTGGTTCGAGATCACGGGCGTGGCGCGACGCAATGAATGGCTGCGCGTGGATACGCGACGCCGGGAGCTGGACTGAATGCTGACGACCTGCACCGAATGCGGCACCCGCTTCCGCCTCAGCGCGGAACAACTGCGTCAGGCGGGAGGCCAGGTGCGTTGCGGACGCTGCGGTGAGATATTCGATGCCTTCATCCATCTGCATGGCGACGACGGCACACCCTGGTCGCTGCCACCGGACGACCTCACTGACATCAAGGCCACGCAACCCTTGCCGATGCCCGATGCAGGGGCGGAGACGCCTGACGCTGAAGATGAGGATCTGTTCGGCGATACCGACGATCTGCCCACGACACCGTCCAGCCGCATCGAGCCGCGCATGGACGATCTGTTTGCGGACCTCGATCTCGACTCTGGATCGCCCGCGACCTTGCCGGACCTGGATCACGAACTTGATACAGGCGACGAGTTCGCGGCAGAACTCGGCACCCTGGAACCGGAGCCCGACCGACTGCCAGATACCGAACTGCCCCCGCATGATCATCTGGTCGCGTATCCACACCGTCGCCGCCAGCGGCTGTGGTGGGGCGCCGGCAGCATCTTGCTGGCCTTGCTGCTCGCCGCGCAATGGGTCAATGCCAACCGGCAGGCACTCAGCCGCAACCTGGTCATCGGTCCGTCCCTGAGCGCCCTGTACACGGTACTGGGGCATCCATTGGCCCCACCGCAAGCGCTGGATGCCTGGCAGATCAGCAATACCAATGTGACATCCGATCCGGATGCGGCCATCGCGCTGTCCATCACTGGCAGCCTCGCCAATACCGCCAATTTTTCCCAAACCTGGCCATTGCTGCGTGTGGAACTGACCGATCGCTACGGCGATGTCCTGCGGCTGCGTGACTTCCGGCCGGATCAGTATTTGACGGCAGCGCAGGCTTCGACCCTGCCCGCCCCCGGCAGCGCCGCGCATTTCCGTATCGATGTGGTGGACCCCGGTGCGGATGCGGTGGGATTCCAGGTGATGGCCTGCCTCGATGTCGCCAGCGGGCGGGTCTGTGGAAGTGACCGTGAACACGAATGAACACGCAAAGAACTTGAGTGATTCACTCGACTTAACAGATTGATGTCCTGTGCACTAACCCTGTCGAGCGAGAATTGCAAGTTTGACTCCACGCCGATTGCAGTTATTATTTCCAACCTGTTCCTGATCAGCGTCAACGCCAGCGCATTATGCGTATAGGTTCCTATTCGCTTCGTAATAATCTGGTGCTGGCGCCCATGGCCGGGGTCACAGACCGGCCGTTTCGCCAGTTGTGCAAGCAACTGGGCGCCGGGATGGCAGTTTCGGAGATGGTGACCTCACGCAGTGAGCTGCGGGATACCGCCAAGACCCGCCGGCGCATGGATCACGAGGGCGAAGTCGAACCGCGCATCGTGCAGATCGCGGGCGCGGAACCTGCGATGATGGCTGAAGCTGCGCACTACAACGTCGCGGAAGGCGCGCAGATCATCGACATCAACATGGGATGTCCGGCCAAGAAAGTCTGCAACAAGGCCGCGGGTTCGGCGCTGTTGCAGGATGAAGAACTGGTTAGACAGATTCTAGAAGCGGTCGTCCAGGCAGTGGATGTGCCGGTGACACTGAAGATACGGACCGGGTGGGATCGCGAACACAAGAACGGCGTGCGTATCGCGCACATCGCGGAACAATCCGGCATCCAGGCGCTCGCGGTCCACGGCCGCACCCGCACGGATTTGTATGGCGGCGAGGCGGAATACGACACCATCCGCGCGATCAAGGCGGCGGTGACGATCCCGGTGTTGGCGAACGGCGACGTGAATACCCCGGCGCAGGCGCGCCAGGTACTGGATTACACAGGTGCCGATGCGGTGATGATCGGACGTGCCGCCCAGGGGCGGCCCTGGATCTTCCGCGAGATCGAACATTACCTGGCGACCGGACAGACACTGGCGGAACCTGAAGAGCAGGAGATACGCGACATCATGCTGGGCCACCTCGATAACCTGTACACGTTCTACGGCGAACATACCGGCGTACGGGTAGCCCGCAAACACATCACCTGGTATCTGAAGACGCAACCGGCCGCGGCGGTATTGCGTGACAAGGTGGTACGAGTAGAGACCGCGCGCGAACAACAACGACTGATCCGCGACTTCTTTGCGGCAGAAGACAACAACATCAGGGAGCTGGCAGCATGACGAGCAGAACCGCGACCCAGCGGGTACTGGAAGTAGTGGATGGAGACAGGGTCGGCACCAGTCATTCCCTGCGCGATTACGCCGAGAAGACCCTGCGCCGCTATTTCTCGGATCTGGATGGCCACGATCCGTCCGAACTGTATGAATTCGTGCTGGGCGAGATCGAGCCGCCATTACTTCGGACCCTGATGGATTACACGCGCGGCAACCAGTCGCGGGCGGCGGCCATCCTGGGGCTCAACCGCAGCACGCTGCGCAAGAAACTGCGACAATACAAGATCAATACCTGAGGAAACTCCAAATAATCACTTGGTCGTCATTCCCGTGAAAGCGGGAATCCATCCAGGCCCACAAGCCAGACACCTGTCTGCGCAGGTGTGACGAATAACCAGAGTCCCCTCAAACGCAAGAATCGCTTGCCTCCTTCAAGGTAAAGATAGTGCCCATACGCCGCGCGCTTTTGAGTGTCTCCGATAAATCAGGCCTGCTGGATTTCGCGCGCACCCTGCACGAACTCGACGTCGAACTGCTCTCCACCGGTGGCACCGCGAAACTGCTGCATGACGCCGGCATCCCGGTCACTGAAGTCTCCGCACACACCGGTTTCCCCGAGATCATGGCCGGACGGGTCAAGACCCTGCATCCGAAAATCCACGGCGGCCTGCTGGGCCGACGCGGTGAAGACGATGCGGTGATGCAGGAACAGGGAATCGCGCCAATCGATATGCTGGTGGTGAACCTGTATCCGTTCGAAGCCACCGTCGCGAAACCGGACTGCAGTTTCAAAGACGCCATCGAAAATATCGATATCGGTGGCCCGGCCATGCTGCGCGCTGCCGCCAAGAATCATGCACATGTCGCGGTGGTGGTAGATCCGGCGGATTATGCCTGGCTCAGTACCGAACTGATGGCCAACGGCGTGTTGAACAACACCAGCCGTTACACATTGGCCGTGAAAGCCTTCGCGCATACCGCCGCCTACGACGGCGCCATCGCCAACTATCTGTCGTCACGTTCGCAGGACGGCGCAGTATCGGCGTTTCCCGCATTCTACAGTTCGCAGTTCCACAAACAGACAGAACTGCGTTACGGCGAGAACCCGCATCAGCGCGCTGCGCTGTATACCGAACGGGGTAACCTCGACGGTACTCTGGCAGGTGCCAGACAACTGCAAGGCAAGGAACTCAGTTACAACAATCTGGCGGATGCCGATGCCGCACTCGCCTGCGTGCGCGCATTCGATACGCCGGCATGTGTGATCGTCAAGCACGCCAATCCTTGTGGTGTGGCGCTGGGCGCCGACCTGCTGCAGGCGTATGAACACGCCTACGCGACCGACAACAGTTCCGCATTCGGCGGCATCATCGCGTTCAATCGCGCCCTCGACGCCGCGACGGCAGCGAAGATCATCGCCAACCAGTTCGTGGAAGTGATCATCGCACCGGAGATATCCGCAGACGCGCTCAAAATCCTGGCGGCCAAAGCCAACGTGCGCGCACTCGCGACTGGCGCATTCAACACTACGCATGCGCCATTCGATTTCAAACGCATCAGCGGCGGGTTGTTATTGCAGGATGCGGACCACGGCCGCATCACCCGCGCCGATCTGAAAGTCGTCACCCGCAGGCAGCCCACTGAAACCCAGTTCGCCGATCTGCTGTTCGCCTGGAGCGTGGTGAAATACGTGAAATCCAACGCCATCGTGTATGCAAAGGGTAATCGCACCATCGGTATCGGTGCCGGTCAGCCCAGCCGCATCATGAGCGCCAAGATCGCAGTGTTGAAAGCCGAAGAAGCGAAACTCGAAGTGCGTGATTCGGTGATGGCGTCCGACGCGTTCTTCCCGTTCCGCGACAGCGTGGGTGCCGCAGCCGCCGCAGGCATCAGCGCCATCATCCAGCCCGGTGGTTCGATGCGCGACAAGGAAGTGATCGCAGCAGCGGATGAACACAACATTGCGATGGTGTTTACCGGCATGCGCCACTTCCGCCACTGACGGGCGTTTTTCCCGCGATTTCGTCGTTGCCGGTCGCCGCTCCGCTGCTCATTTACCGATTTGTAAACTGCGCTGCTCGCGGACGACCGCGCCTGGAACTCGCGAAAAATCCACTCCGTCAGCAGGATACCAAGCGCGTCGGAAAGCGCCGCGCC
The DNA here is from genome assembly GCA_035690065.1 of Gammaproteobacteria bacterium. Lineage (GTDB taxonomy): Bacteria > Pseudomonadota > Gammaproteobacteria > Natronospirales > REEB76 > DASSKW01. The sequence continues at coordinate 6,409 of DASSKW010000058.1, read as the reverse complement.
TTGCCCGCGACCAAAATCTCGAGCTTTACTGCACGAAAGCACCGTGCTACCAGCATCGCTGTTTCCGTATCAGTCTTGACCCAGGGCTTTGATTTCTTCTTCGTTCAGATAGCGCCATTCCCCCTTGCCGAGATCACCGAGTGGCAGCGGACCGATCGCGATCCGGATCAGGCGCAACACGCTGATATCGAGCGCTGCCAGCATGCGGCGGATCTGCCGGTTGCGGCCTGCTTCAAGCACGATCTCCAGCCAGGCATTGCGGGAACCCTGACGCAGCAGCCGGACCGATCTTGCTTTCAGCAATTCGCCCTTGTCTTCGATGCCAGCCTGCAGACGCGCGAGTTGCATCGCATCGGGAACGGCACCGATCTGCACGTGATACACCTTGGCGATACGGCCGATACCAGCGATGCGCGCAGCCCATTCCGGATCGTTACTGAATAGCAGCAGGCCTTCGCTGGCACGATCGAGACGTCCGACTGGTGCGATCCACGGCAGAGCGGCATCATCGAAGCAGCGGTACACGGTGTCGCGGCCCTGTTCATCGCGCGCGGTGGTGACCACGCCGCGTGGTTTATTCAGCATCAGATAGATGCGCTCGCTGGCGTGCGCCTCCGCACCATCCACCTCGATCTGATCGCGCTCGCCGTACACCGGATGCTCGGGATCGAACACCGCCTGCCCGTTGACCCGCACCCGGCCGGCCCGCACCCACTCGGCGGCCTGCGTGCGCGAGCACAATCCGCGCTTGGAAAGTATCCGGGCTACGCCGTGGCGTGGTCCCTGTGTGACATCGAATCTGCGTTTTGCCATGCAGCTAGTGTGACCGATGACCAGGGGTTGCTGTCAAAACCCCGCCAGCAATTAATCCCAGGGACGCGACTGCCGGGATTGGAAGGGACAGGCGCGACTGAATTCCGTAACATAGCGCCCTGCAAACGCAACCTCGGGGTTTCATGGCATGAAGGTTCTGGTCATCGGCGGCGGCGGACGCGAACACGCGCTGGCCTGGAAACTGGCGCAATCGCCGCGGGTGGAGACGATCTACGTGGCACCGGGCAATGCCGGTACCGCACATGAGAAAAAATGCCAGAACGTGCGGATCGCGGCCGACGATATCAGCGGCCTGCTGGATTTCGCGCTTGGCCAGGGTATCGAGCTGACGGTGGTGGGACCAGAACAGCCATTGGTTCTGGGCATCACGGATGTGTTCACTCAGGCCGGTTTGCGCTGCTTCGGGCCAAGTCGCACCGCCGCGCAACTGGAAGGGTCCAAGGCCTACACCAAGGATTTCCTGGCCCGGCATCACATCCCTACTGCCGGCTACAGCACGTTCACCGAACTGCGCGCTGCACTCGCCTATATCCGCGAGCGCGGTGCCCCGATCGTGATCAAGGCAGACGGACTGGCCGCCGGCAAAGGCGTGGTGGTAGCGCAGACCGTGGAAGAAGCTGAGGCCGCCGTGAACGACATGCTGGCCGGTAACCGTTTCGGTGACGCCGGACATCGGGTCGTGATCGAGGATTTTCTCGAGGGCGAAGAAGCCAGTTTCATCGTGATGGCAGATGGCGAACACGTGCTGCCACTCGCGACCTCGCAGGATCACAAACGCGTCGGCGAAGGCGACACCGGCCCCAATACCGGCGGTATGGGCGCCTATTCGCCGGCTCCGGTGGTGACACCGGAGATACACGAACGCATCCTGCGCGATGTGATCATCCCCACGGTGCGCGGCATGGCCGCGGAAGCATCGCCCTACACCGGCTTCCTGTATGCCGGCCTGATGATCGCGCCCGATGGCAGCCCGCGGGTCATCGAATTCAATTGCCGTAGCGGGGATCCGGAAACCCAGCCGATCATGATGCGGTTGGAATCGGATCTGGTGGAACTGTGTGAAGCCGCGTTGAATGGTGAATTACACAACGTCAAGGCGGAATGGGATCAGCGCGTCGCCGTAGGCGTCGTACTGGCGGCCGGCGGTTATCCGGGGGAATATCACCAGGGCGATGCGGTCGTGGGACTGCCACCTTTCCCGAATAATCATGTGAAAGTCTTTCACGCAGGCACTATCGAACAGGACGGCCAGATCGTGACCAACGGTGGCCGGGTATTGTGCGTGACCGCGCTGGGCGACAATCTGGGTGAGGCGCGTCAACGCGCCTATCACATCGCGGATGGTATCCGCTGGCCGGGGCGTTTCTTCCGGCGCGACATCGGCCATCGCGCGCTGACACGGGAAGCGCAGACATGATGGGCGTACCCGGTATCCACGACATTGCCACCGAGGATCATGATCGCGCACTGCAGATCATGCGCCAACTTCGCCCATCGCTGGACAAAGCCGCCTTCCTGCAGCATCTCCGCGGCCAGTCCGGTTACCGTCTCATCGGCTCCTTCACCCCGATGCTCTCGGGTTTGATCGGTATGCGGGTGGTCGAAACCCTGGCGCGGGGCCGCTACCTGCATGTGGACGACCTGATAGTCGCAGAAAGTTATCGTGGTCAGGGCATCGGCCGCGCCTTGATGTCGTTCGCCGAAGGTGAAGCCCGGCGTCTCGATTGTAGTGCCGTGTTTCTGGACAGTTTCGGAGCCGTGTTACCGTTCTACGAGAAGCACGGTTACGCATCACACGATTCAACGCTGGTTCGCAAACCCCTCAAATAGAAAAGGCGCCGCAGGCGCCTTTTCGAAACTCACTCTGTTGCATCGACCGTCAGCATCTCGCTGCTGAAACGAGAGATTTTTTTCGCGGGCAAGGCGCGGTGCTTTCGAGGGAGCGGAGTTTACAAGTAGTAAATGAGCACCCGAGAAAGTGCCGCAACGCGGCCCCCGGAAAAAAGATCCGTTTCAGCGCTTCATCGAGTCGAAGAATTCACTATTAGTCTTGGTCTCTTTGAGTTTATCCAGCAGGAACTCGCTGGCCGCCAGTTCGTCCATCGGATGCAGCAGTTTGCGCAGGATCCAGATCTTCTGCAATTCGTCCTGCGGCACCAGCAACTCTTCGCGGCGGGTACCGGAACGATTGATGTTGATGGCCGGGAAGATGCGCTTCTCGGCGATACGGCGGTCCAGGTGGATTTCGGAATTGCCGGTACCCTTGAACTCTTCGTAGATCACGTCGTCCATGCGCGAGCCGGTCTCGACCAGCGCGGTCGCGAGGATGGTGAGCGAACCGCCTTCCTCGATGTTGCGCGCGGCACCGAAGAAGCGTTTTGGGCGTTGCAGCGCGTTGGCGTCCACACCGCCGGTCAGCACCTTGCCGGAGGCCGGCACCACGGTGTTGTAGGCACGGCCCAGACGGGTGATGGAATCCAGCAGGATCACCACGTCGCGCTTGTGTTCGACCAGGCGTTTGGCTTTCTCGATCACCATCTCGGCGACCTGCACGTGACGGGTGGCAGGCTCATCGAAGGTCGAAGAGACTACTTCACCTTTCACGGAACGCTGCATCTCGGTGACTTCTTCCGGGCGCTCGTCGATCAGCAGCACGATCAAATAGATCTCGGGATGATTTGCGGTGATGCTCTGGGCGATGTTCTGCAGCATCATGGTCTTGCCGGCTTTCGGCGGCGATACGATCAGGCCGCGCTGGCCCATGCCGATGGGCGCGATCATGTCGATGATGCGGGCGGTGATGTCTTCGGTGCTGCCGTTGCCGCGTTCCATCTTGAAGCGGCGTTTGGGAAACAGTGGCGTGAGGTTTTCAAACAGGACTTTGTTCTTGGCATTTTCCGGCGGATCGAAGTTGATGTGATCCACCTTGAGCAGCGCGAAATAGCGCTCGCCTTCTTTCGGTGGCCGGATCTTGCCGGCGACCGAATCGCCGGTACGCAGGTTGAAGCGGCGGATCTGGCTGGGAGAGACATAGATGTCATCGGGACCGGCGAGATAGGAACCTTCCGAGGAACGCAGGAAACCGAAACCGTCCTGGAGTATCTCCAGCACGCCGTCGCCGGATATCTCTTCGCCGTTACGGGCTCTTGATTTCAGGATCGAGAAGATCACGTCCTGCTTGCGGGAACGCGCCATGTTCTCGAGGCCCATGGATTCGGCCAGTTCGATGATGGCTTCGGCGGGTTGTTTTTTGAGTTCTGTAAGGTTCATAAAAATTTTATTTCTCAGTCTCTCGGGATGGGTCAAACGCCCGGCGACCGCCGGGACTTGTTAACAGTCTTGTTATGGGAACGTGCCGGCACATCCAATCCCCACCGGCACATACCGCAGCGGATGACGGAAAATCACCCGCTGCGTACTAAATCAGATATTGGTCTCGACGAAAGCGGCCAGCTGCGATTTGGACATGGCACCCACTTTCTGTGCCTGCACGTTACCGTCCTTGAACAGGATCAGGGTCGGGATGCTGCGGATCCCGTACTTCTGGGTGATCTGCTGGTTTTCATCCACGTTCACTTTCGCGATCTTGAGCTTGCCCTGATAGTCCGCGGCGATCTCGTCCAGGATCGGCGCGATCATCTTGCAGGGGCCGCACCATTCCGCCCAGTAATCCACCAGCACGGGCAGGTCGGATTTCAGGACGTCGTTTTCGAAATTCGTATCGCTGGTATAGACGATTTGATCACTCACGGTTCAAGAGCCTCCAATTGGCTTTAGATAACTGTTTATCTCAAGGCGCAAGCGCGCAAAACGTCGGGGAAACTGCCGGAAGAATGTGACGTGTGGTGCCGGTTCAGGCACAATAGCGCGGCTTGCTTGCGATTCTGGATAGTTGAGTGCTTGAGATTTTGATTTAAATGTCCCGCTCTGGGCACGGGCTACTAGGCAATGCGGATATTTGAGCCCAACTGACGCAAGAATGCAAGCCCCGCGCCTCCAGCAAGTAAAATGGACCATGGATCAACACCTGACCGACCTGCGCTTCGAGACCCTGGGGCTGGCCGCCCCGCTCCTGCAAAGTCTGGCTGAAGCCGGCTTTACCTCCTGTACCCCGATCCAGGCCCGGGCCCTGCCCTTGCTGCTCACAGGGCGCGATGTGGCCGGACAGGCGCAGACCGGCACCGGCAAGACCGCCGCCTTTCTGCTGGCGCTCTACCAGCGCCTGCTGACCACCCCGGCCCGGCCCGGACGCCGTGCCAACCAGCCCCGTGCGCTGGTGGTGGCCCCGACCCGCGAACTCGCGGTACAGATTCACAAGGACGCGCTGGCGCTGGGCAGCCACACCGGCCTCAGCATGGCCGTGGTTTACGGCGGCGAGAATTACGACAAACAGCGTGACGAGGTCGCCGCGGGCGTGGACCTTCTGATAGGCACCCCCGGCCGCCTGATCGACTATTTCAAGCAGCACGTCTTCGACCTCAAGGCTACTGAGGTGATGGTGCTGGACGAAGCCGATCGCATGTTCGACATGGGCTTCATCGCCGACGTGCGCTTCCTGTTGCGGCGCCTGCCGCCGCCGGGCGAGCGACTCAGCATGCTGTTTTCGGCCACGCTCTCGTTCCGGGTGATGGAGCTCTCCTACGAGCACATGAACAATGCCGAACTGATCCGCATCGAGCCGGACAAGGTCACCGCCGACCGGGTGCGCCAGGTGTTGTACATGCCGGCCACCAACGAAAAAGTCCCGCTGCTGGTCGGTATCCTGCGTCGGATAGAAGCGCACCGCACCATGGTGTTCGTCAATACCAAGCGGGTCGCCGAAGATCTGGAAGCCTATCTGAAAGGCAACGGTTTCAATGCCGCCGTATTGTCCGGCGACGTCCCGCAGAATAAACGCCTGCGCCTGCTCAAGGAATTCACCGAAGGCGCGTTGCCGATCCTGGTGACGACCGATGTCGCCTCGCGCGGTCTGCACATCCCGGATGTCTCGCACGTGGTCAATTTCGATCTGCCGCAGGATGCGGAAGATTACGTCCATCGCATCGGCCGCACCGCGCGTGCCGGCACCGATGGCGACGCCATCAGTTTCGCCTGTGAGGAATACGCCTTCTCACTGCCGGACATCGAACAATACATCGGCCATTCGATCCCGCGCGATGCGATCCAGCCGGACATGCTACCGGCGCTGCAACCACCCGCGAAACGGGAACGTTATCAACCGCATCCGCACACCCATGGCGGTGGACGTCGCGAGAGTCGCAGTAGCGGCGGGCGGCCACGGCGTCGGCGCTGATCTGCGTATTGATCTGGTCATGTCATTGTGAGGAATGCGATGGCGAAGCAATCTACAGACTGCACCACTCCGTTCTCAATAACGAGAGCGTGACGATGGTAGCCACAACACCGTCGGCGCTTATCAGCTATTGATCTGGCCATGTCATTGCGAGGAATGCAATGACGAAGCAATCTACAGGCTGCACCACTCCGTTTTCAATAACGGGAGCGTGACGATGGTAGTCACGACACCGACGGCGCTTATCAGCTATTGATCTGGCCATGTCATTGCGAGGAATGC
>DASSKW010000057.1:0-20146 GCA_035690065.1 Gammaproteobacteria bacterium | reverse complement strand
GTCGATACCTTGCGCGGCACGCTGGAAGGCGTGCCGCCGCTCGTTGATGTGCTTAAACGGCACGACGCACAGGCCACGTTCCTGTTCAGTCTCGGTCCGGACAATACCGGGCGCGCATTGCGACGCCTATTGCGCCCGGGTTTCCTGAAAAAAGTCTTCCGCACCAACGTGGCCGGCAACTATGGCCTCAAGACCCTGATGTACGGTGTGCTGATCCCGGGACCGGATATCGGCAAGCGCGGTGCAGATGTCATGCGTGCGGTACGCGATGCCGGCTTCGAGGTCGGCATCCACACCTGGGATCACATCCGCTGGCAGGATTTCGTGGCGCGTCGCGATGCTGAATGGACACGCCATGAATTCGAGCAGGCAACCGCGCGTTTCAAGGAGGTATTCGGTAGCGCGCCAGGAACATTTGGCGCGGCGGGCTGGCAGATCAATCAACATGTGCTGGCGCTGCAGGAGCAGGCCGGATTCGATTATGCGAGCGACAGCCGCGGCAGTCATCCATTCCTGCCCAGGATGGGCGCGCGGGTATTCAAGGTACCGCAGCTGCCGACCACGTTGCCGACACTGGACGAACTGGTGGGTGTTGGTGGCATCACGGTTGATAACGTCGCCGCGCATCTCCTGACACTGACCGAGCAGGCACCACAACATGGGCATGTCTATACCCTGCACGCGGAACTGGAAGGCATGGCCTTGATGCCGGTGTTCAAGCAGCTGCTCACCGGCTGGCAGGCCCAGGGCTATGAACTGGTGGCCACGCGCGATATCGCCACAGGACTGGATTGCGGGACGTTGCCTGTGCACGATGTCCTGATGGGCGAATTGCCGGGTCGCTCCGGTACCCTCGCGTTGCAAGGTCCGGTTGCGGTATCCGCTACTGTATAATCTGCTTCAGTCTTTCGCGGCCGTAATGGCCGCTTTCAATACTTCAAAGGAACATCCATGGGTTACCAGCATGTCAAGCTGCCGTCGGGCGGCGCCAAGATCACCATCCAGAACGGCAAGCTCAAGGTGCCGGATAACGCCATCCTCGGCTATGTGGAAGGCGACGGTATCGGCGTGGATATCACGCCGGCTTCACTCAAGATCTGGGATGCCGCGGTTGCAAAAGCCTACGGCGGCAAACGCAAGATCCACTGGTGCGAGATCTATCTGGGCGAGAAGGCGCAGAAACTCTATGACGGCAACTTCTTCCCGGACGAAACTTTGGCGGCGATCAAGGATCTGGTGGTCTCGATCAAGGGTCCGTTGACCACGCCAGTCGGTGGCGGCTTCCGTTCACTGAACGTGACGCTGCGTCAGGATCTGGATCTGTACGCCTGCGTACGACCGGTGAAACATTATCCCGGCGTACCGTCACCGTTGAAGAAGCCGGAAGAAGTGGACGTGGTGATCTTTCGCGAGAACACCGAAGACGTCTATGCCGGTATCGAGTATCAGGCCGGCAGCGACAAGAACAAAAAGCTTGCCAGGTTTCTGCGTGAGGAACTCGGCGCCAAATTCTTCGAGGATGCTGGCCTTGGCGTGAAACCGATCTCGGCTTTCGGTTCCAAACGTCTGGTGCGCAAGGCGATCCAGTATGCGATCGACTACGATCGCGGCTCGGTGACGCTGGTGCACAAAGGCAACATCATGAAGTTCACGGAAGGCGCGTTCCGGCAGTGGGGCTACGATGTTGCCAGGGAAGAATTCGGTGCCACGCTGCTGGATGGCGGACCGTGGTTGGAATTCAGGAATCCGAAGACCGGCAAACAGATCGTCGTCAAGGACATGATCGCCGACATCATGTTCCAGCAGATGCTGTTGCGGCCGGCCGAGTACGACGTGCTGGCGACGCCCAACCTGAACGGCGATTATCTGTCCGATGCGGTCGCGGCCGAAGTCGGCGGCGTGGGTATCGCACCGGGTGCCAACATCGGCGATCACCTTGCCGTGTTCGAAGCCACGCATGGCACCGCACCGAAACACGCCGGTCAGGACAAGGCCAATCCAGGCTCGCTGTTGTTCTCAGGCGTGATGATGCTGGAATACATCGGCTGGAATGAAGCGGCGGACCTGATCCAGAAAGCCTATGCCAGGACTGTAGCCAGCGGCATCGTGACTTATGATTTCGCACGGCAGATGACGGGTGCGACCGAGGTCAAGACCAGTGCCTTCGCGGATGCGGTGATAAAGAATCTGTAAAGCGATCCGGTATCAGAGCGCAAAAAACGGCGGCCCTGAGGCCGCCGTTCTTATTCCGGTTACTGCCAACTCTCAAAGATCACCGATATATTTCAGGTTCTCCCTGGCGTGTTGCAGCACTTCCAGCGTGCGCCCATCCAGCAGCATCTTGGCCTGACTCATGGTATAGGCACCTATCTGCTTGAGGCTGGTATGCGGCGGCATACCGACGGCATTGTGGTCGGTAGTGACATCCACGAGCACGGGTCCGTCGTGAGCAAGCGCATCCTTGATCGCGGCGTCGAGTTTCGCCGGATCCTCGACCCGGATTCCCTTGATGCCGCAGGCTTCTGCAACCTGTGCGAACTTCGGATTGGGCAGATCGGTCTGGTTGTCCGGGATACCGGCGAGTTGCATCTCGATTTCCACCATCCCAAGCGAGCCGTTGTTGAAGACGATCAGTTTTACCGGCAATTCATATTGGGCGATGGTCATCACATCGCCCAGCAGCATCGAGATGCCGCCATCGCCGCAACAGGCGATCACCTGACGGCCGTCACCCGCAAACGCGGCGCCGATCCCCTGTGGCATGGCATTGGCCATCGAACCGTGCGAATAGGAACCCATCAGGGTGCGTTTGCCATTGGCGCGCAGATAGCGCGCCGCCCACACCGTGCTCATGCCGGTATCGGAAGTGAAGATGGCGTCGTCATCCGCGTATTTATCCAGAGTCGCAGCGAGATATTCCGGGCTGATGGCACCGTTCTTGCCGCGACCCTCGGCGTGACTTTGTAGACGTTCCCGATTCTTGACGCGTATCGCCAGGCGTTCCTTGAGAAAGCTGTCGTCGTTTCTGGATTTGATACGCGGCAACAGCGCTTCGAGAGTCGGTGCGATGTCGCCGGCCAAGCCCAGCTCGACACGGGTGCGCCGGCCAAGCCGTTCTGGACGATCCAGTATCTGCGCCACCTGTGCTTTGGTGACCAGAAAATCCTTCCACGGAAAATCGGTACCCAGCATCAACAGCACGTCCGCTTCGTGGATCGCATCGGCGCAAGCGGTACCACCGATGAAACCGGTCATGCCGATATCGAATGGATTGTCGTATTCCAGCCCCATCTTGCCCTTGAGCGTATAGCCGACCGGCGCCTTGAGTTTTTCGGCCAGCGCCATCACCAGATCATGTGCCGAGCTGCAACCGATGCCGCCATAGATCATCACCTTGCCGGCACCGTTCAGCAGTCTGGCGAGCTTGTCGAGTTCGTCATCGGCAGGGTGCAACAGCGTGTTGGGCCGGTACACCGGCGAGACGATGGCGTCTTCAGCCACGGGCTCGGCGATCAGGTCGCCGCTGAAACCACACACGCCGACGCCTTTTAGGCTGAGTGCATGCTGGATCGCCTGTTGCAGCATGCGTGGAAGCTGCTTTGCGGTCTGGGCAAGCTGGTTGTAGTGGCTGCAACCATCGAACATGCCCAGATCGGTTTCCTGAAACGATTGCATGCCGTAATCGTCGCGCAGGATGGTGGAGGGCAGCGCCAACACCGGGGCGCCCCAGCGGTGTGCGTCGTAGAGTCCGTTCAGGAGATGCACATGGCCGGGGCCGGAACTGCCTGCGCAACAACCGAGGCCGCCCAGTACACCTTCGGCCATCGCAGCATAAGCGCCAGCTTCTTCGTGACGGACATGTACCCATTTGATACGGCCATCGCGCCGGATGGCATCGTTCAGCAGGTTCAGGCTGTCGCCGGTCACGCCGTAAACCCGTTTGATGCCGGCCTCCGCGATCATGTCGACCATCTGCTCGGCAAGCGTCTTGCTCATGGCTGTCTCCTTTGATTTGCGGGCGGGATGACTGAGAGTTTCCAATATCTCAGATCATGTATTTCAACCTGGCGGTGCCGCATTATAAACCACTTGTCGATTTGACTTCTGAGCACGAGCGACACATGGAAAAACGGCGGCCCATGGCCGCCGTTTGTGATCGAACTGTCGATGCTGTTTCAATGCTTCATGCCTTTCGGTGAAGTCCAGCGTTTCAGCCAGGCATTCACAGTGTTGTGCCACAACACGCTGTTTTGCGGCTTCGACACGAAATGCGTCTCATCCGGGAAAGTCAGGAACTCGCTCGGGATACCTTGTCGCTGCAAGGCAGTGAAGGCACCGAGCCCCTGGGTGATCGGGATCCGGTAATCGTGTGCGCTGTGTACCACCAGCATCGGCACGCGCCAGTCCTTCACGTGATCCAGCGGATTGAATTTCTCGTAATTCGCCGGATGATCGTATTGCGTGCCGCCATTCTCGTGCTCCTCGAACCAGAGTTCATCGGTAGCGTAATACATCATGCGTGCATCGAACACGCCGTCGTGATCCACCAGGCACTTCCATGGCTGGTTCCAGACACCCGCCATCCAATAGACCATGTATCCGCCATAACTTGCACCCAGAGCGCATGCGCGCTTGCTGTCGAGGAACGGGAATTGCTTGAGCGCCGCACTCCAACCGGCTTTCAGATCATCGAGTGGTCGATCGCCCCAGTGCTGCGAGATGGCGTCGGTGAATGCCTGACCGTAACCGGTGGAGCCGTGGAAATTGATCGCCACCACTGCAAAACCCTGGCCCGCATACGTCTCCGGATTCCAGCGGTAATGGAAATCATCGGTCCACGCACCTTGCGGTCCGCCGTGGATCAGGAACGCGACCGGGTATTTCTTGCCCGGCACATAACCGACCGGCTTCATCACATAACCCTGCACCGTGTCGTTGTTCCAACCCTTGAAGGTGAAGAACTCGAAATCGGCAAACTGGATATCCTTGAGGCGTGCGGCGTTGAAATGGGTGATCTGATGGAAGTTTTCACCGTGCAGCCCGGCCAGATACAGATCTGTCGGGTGCTGGAAATCCTGTCGTGCGATAACGAGCTTGCCGGCGTTGACATCGAAACCGGTCACGGTACCGTCGCTGGCGAGCTTGCTGACCGATCCGGTTTTGGTATCGATTGCGAACAAGGCATGATTTCCCCAATCATCGGCACTGGTATAGAGCGTGCTGCCATCGGCAGAGATCGCAAGTGGTCCGGCGGTACGATCCCAGTCGGGATCCACTTCATGTGTGCGACCCGTCGCGAGATCATGCGCCATGATCGCGAAGCGGTCGGCCTCGAAACCGGGTGTCTTCATGGCGAGGTAATAGAGTGTCTTGCCGTCCGGCGAGACCAATGGGAAACCGTCCCAGGCCAGATTCTTTGTGGTCAGGTTTTTGGGAGCGGCGGAACCATCTGCAGGCACCGAGTAGATGTCGAAATTGGTGGACCAGGGTTCGCTGTTGCCGGCGATACGCACATCGAAATACACCGTCTTGCCATCAGGCGCAAAATTATATTCGGTATCGTCGCCATCCGGTTTGGAGGGGATATCGCCGTCTATGCCTTTGGTGATCCAGACCGGGTTATCGGCGAGCTTGCCAGTGTCGTTCAGACTCGCCATGAATAATTGCGAGCGTCGGCCATCTGACCATTGATCCCAGTGGCGGACGAACAGCCGCTGGTAAAGTTTGCCGGTCGCCTTGTCGGCAGCGCGGGCATCGAGGCGGGCTTTGGTGCAGGCAAGGTTCTCGCAGTCTGTGAACACGTCCAGCGACAGCAGGATGTGGTGGTCATCCGGGGAGACCTTGTAATTATTGATGTCCACCGGCAGCGTGCTGATCTGTTCCGGAGTACCGCCGGCAGCAGCTACCCGCCAAAGCTGGCTGGAGCCGGATTTGTCGGACAGGAAGTACAGGGACTTGCCATCCGCTGACCAGCGCGGACTGTTGCCCGGCATGAGCTTTTGGGGTTTGGCGCCAGTCTGCTTCAGATCCAGGGTCCAGACGCTGGTGATGCCCTTGTTGGCGGCATAATCGGTCTCGCGGACCGAGAAGGCGACCTGGGAGCCGTCCGGTGACAGGTGCGGATCACTGACGCGCGACATCATCGCCAGATCCAGGGCGTTGAAAGGATGAGGCCGGGAAGCGTCTGCGGCCGGCGCCGGGCTGGCAAACATGGCAAAGCTCAGGGCGATCAGTAAGGATTTCATGCGGGACTCTCCAGCGGCAAAGCAGGCTGGTCACGGTAAAGACCGGGGGCCCAGAAATCAAGCAGGCGCCGGGGCTGCGGCAGCGGTCCAGACACAGGGCATTTGCAGCGCAGATTCAGTAAAATAGATGGTCTTTATCCCCAGTTTCTCGTTCGGCCTTTGCGGCCGGACGATTTCCAGTCGCGGAGCGTCCATGTATCAGCCAGCAGAAACGGAAACCTCAACCCATCCGAGCTTCGTCTTTTCCGGTCGAGTGCCGCAGTTTGATGCGCTGCGCACGGCTGTCAACGATCTGTATCTTGCCGATGAAAGTCGTTGCGTAGAGGCTTTGCTCTCGCAGGTGAAGCTGGATGCGACTGCGCGCGAACGTATCCATGTCCAGGCCACCAAACTGGTGGAAGCGGTGCGTGCGAACAGTGGCGACAAAGGTGGAGTCGAGGCGTTCCTGCATCAATACGATCTGTCTTCGCAGGAAGGCATGGTGCTGATGTGTCTGGCTGAAGCATTGTTGCGCATCCCGGACGCGGATACTGCGGACAAGTTGATCCGCGACAAGATCGTGAACGGCAAATGGAGCGATTATCTGGGCGCGAGCGGTTCATTGTTCGTGAACGCCTCAACCTGGGGGCTGATGCTGACCGGCAAGATCATCAAGCTCGATCAGAGCGTGGAGAACAATCTTTCCACCTTCATGGGCAAACTGGTGGCACGTCTGGGTGAGCCGCTGATCCGTACTGCGTTCAGGCAGGCGATGCGCATCATGGGTCATCAGTTCGTGATGGGGCGCAGCATCGAAGAGGCACTGAAGCGTGCAGCCAACGATGCGAACAGGATGTATCGCCATTCCTACGACATGCTGGGTGAGGCGGCGCTCACCGCAGAAGATGCCGAGCGTTATTTCAGATCCTACTCGACTGCCATCGATGCGATCGGCGCTTCGGTCGGCAAGGATCAGAGCGTGTTTGCTGCTCCCAGCATCTCGGTGAAGTTGTCTGCGCTCCACCCGCGCTATGAGCTCGCGCAACATCAGCGGGTGATGGACGAACTGGTGCCGAAGTTATTGCAGCTTGCGGAGCGCGCCCAGAAATATGGGATGGGCCTGACGGTCGACGCGGAAGAAGCGGAACGCCTGGATCTGTCACTGGATGTGATCGAAGCCGTGTATCGCGCACCTTCCCTGCAGGGATGGGAAGGTTTCGGGCTTGCAGTGCAGGCGTATCAGAAGCGCGCGATCAAGGTCATCGACTGGCTGATCGAACTGGCAAAGCATGGCAAACGCAGGATCCCGGTACGCCTGGTCAAGGGCGCTTACTGGGACAGCGAGATCAAGCGCGGCCAGGAACGTGGCCTCGACGGCTATCCGGTGTTCACGCGCAAACCCAGTACCGATGTGTCGTACCTGGCCTGCGCGCGCAAGATGCTGGCGAACCGCGACGTGCTGTATCCGATGTTCGCTACGCATAACGCGCAGACGCTGGCGACCATCATGGAACTCTCCGGCGGGGATCATGACTTCGAATTCCAGCGCCTGCACGGCATGGGTGAAGAGCTGTATGGCGAAGTCGTCGGCAAGGACAAGCTCGGGCTTGATTGTCGCGTCTATGCGCCGGTCGGCAGTCACGAAGACTTGTTGCCGTACCTGGTACGGCGTCTGCTCGAAAACGGCGCCAACACCTCGTTCGTGAATCGCATCATCGACGAGAAGGTGCCGGTGGAGACGATCGTCACTGACCCGATCGCGGAAGTGGAAGCGCTGAGCGTCAAACCACACCCACGCATCCCGTTGCCGAAAGACATCTACGGCGAAGGGCGCATCAATTCACACGGCATGAATCTGTACGATGAGCCGGCGCTGGCAGGACTGGCCGCCGATATGCAGTCCGCGATGCAGAAGAGCTGGGATGCATCGCCGGTAGTGGGTGGAAAAGTATTGTCCGGCAAGGAGAAGCCGTCGCTGAATCCGGCGGATCACCGCCACACTGTCGGTCTGATCCATGAAGCGGATGCGGACGCCATCAGACACGCAGTGGATGTGGCGGTCGCAGCCCAGCCGGCCTGGGATGCGACGCCTGCCGAGATGCGAGGGGAGATGCTGCTACGCGCTGCCGAACTGTTCGAACAGCACAGCGCCGATCTGATGGCTTTGTGTGTACGTGAGGCGGGAAAATCTATCCCCGATTCGATTTCCGAAGTGCGTGAAGCAGTGGATTTCCTGCGCTATTACGCGCAGCGTGCGGTCGCCGATTTCGGCACGCCGATGCGGATGCCGGGGCCCACTGGCGAACGCAATGAGTTGTCCCTGCACGGCCGCGGTGCGTTCGTCGCGATCAGTCCGTGGAATTTTCCACTCGCGATCTTTACAGGTGAAGTCAGCGCCGCGCTCGCGTCAGGCAATTGTGTGCTGGCAAAACCGGCAGAACAGACCTCGCTGATTGCTGCACATGCAGTAAGGCTGCTACATGAAGCTGGTATCCCCGGCGAGGTGCTGAATTTCATCCCCGGGCGTGGTTCGGTGGTCGGTCAGCACGCGGTGGCAGATCCACGCATCGCCGGCGTGGTCTTCACCGGTTCGACCGAGACCGCGAAGGTCATCCATCAGACGTTGGCCGATCGTGACGGCATCATCCCCGCATTGATCGCCGAGACCGGCGGGCAGAACGCGATGCTGGTGGACAGTTCCGCATTGCCGGAACAGGTGGTGCTGGATGTGATCGCCAGTTCCTTCAACAGCGCCGGCCAGCGTTGTTCGGCCCTGCGGGTATTGTTCCTGCAGGAAGAGATCGCACCGCGCATCATCGAGATATTGCACGGCTACATGGGCGAACTGAAGATCGGCGATCCGGCATTCCTGGATACCGATGTCGGCCCGGTGATCGACAAGGCCGCCAAGCAGATTCTGGATGAGCATGCTGCGTGGATATCAAAACAGGGTAAAGTGATTCGTCAGCTGGAATTACCCGCCAGCGCTGCGCACGGCACCTTCGTCGCGCCGTTGGCAGTCGAGATAGACAACCTCGACATCCTGAAACGCGAAGTGTTCGGACCGATCCTGCACGTGGTGCGTTACAGGGCGAAAGATCTGGACAAGGTGATCGATGCGATCAACCGCACCGGCTATGGTTTGACCCTGGGTGTGCATACCCGTATCGACAGCAACGCTCAGTACATCCAGTCACGGATCCGGGTCGGCAACGCGTATATCAACCGCAACATGATCGGCGCAGTCGTAGGTGTGCAACCGTTCGGCGGGCAGGGTTTGTCCGGCACCGGGCCCAAGGCCGGCGGCCCGCATTATCTGCATCGTTTTGCCACCGAGCGTACCCTGACCATCAATACCGCAGCGGTGGGGGGCAATGCGAGCCTCTTGTCGCTCAAGGACGATTAAGGCAACTCCATGACCATCAGCGTGTTCGACATCTTCAAGATCGGCGTGGGTCCATCCAGTTCACACACGGTCGGTCCGATGCGGGCCGCACGCCAGTTCCTGCTGGATCTTCAGGCTGCCGGCAAACTGGATCAGACACGTCAGGTGGTCGCGGAACTGTATGGTTCGCTTGCCCTGACCGGCGCCGGACACGGTACGGATCGCGCGGTGTTGCTGGGGCTGGAGGGCGAGACGCCGGACGAGATCGACCCGGATACGATCGGAACACGTCTGCGCGCTATCCGTGAAGCGGGGCGTATCCGCTTGCTCGGCAGTCATGAGATAGCGTTCGATGAACCGCTCAATCTGTTGTTGCACAAGGCTCAGGTATTGCCGCGTCACTCGAACGGTATGAGATTTACTGCGCTGGATGGTGATGAGCAAGTTTTGTTGAACGAGGATTTCTATTCCATCGGCGGCGGCTTCATCGTACGCGGTGACGAAGACCAGGCCATGGCGAATGTTGCGGGAGCACCGTATCCGTTCGAATCTGGCCAGCAATTACTGGAATTGTGTGTACAGCACAAATTATCGATTCACGAATTGATGTTCGAGAATGAAAAGACCTGGCGCAGCGAGCAGGAGATCCGTGCCGGGCTCCTCAATATCTGGTCGGCGATGAAAACCTGTGTCGCACGCGGGATGCGCGAGGAAGGTGAATTGCCCGGCGGGCTCAAAGTGCGCAGACGTGCTGCAAAATTGCACCGTCAGTTGACCCAGGAGAGCAAAGGAATGTTGCTCGATGCCATGGATTGGGTGAACCTGTGGGCACTGGCAGTGAACGAAGAGAATGCGGCGGGTGGTCGGGTGGTGACTGCGCCGACCAATGGTGCGGCGGGCATCATTCCGGCAGTCGGACATTATTACGAACGCTTCGTGGAAGGCGCGGACGAAGCGGGCATCCTGCGCTACCTGCTCACTGCTGCCGCGATCGCCATCCTCTATAAGAAGAATGCGTCTATCTCCGGTGCCGAGATGGGTTGTCAGGGCGAGGTCGGCGTAGCCTGCTCGATGGCTGCGGGTGGACTGGTGGCGGCCATGCAGGGCAGTCTGGGTCAGGTGGAGAATGCTGCCGAGATCGGAATGGAGCATAACCTGGGGTTGACCTGCGATCCTGTGGGGGGGCTGGTGCAAATTCCCTGTATCGAACGCAACGCCATGGGCTCGGTCAAATCCATCAATGCCGCACGCCTGGCTTTGCGTGGCGATGGCGAACATCGGGTCTCGCTGGATCAGGTGATCGCGACCATGCGCCAGACCGGCCACGACATGCGCAGCATCTACAAGGAGACCTCGTTGGGTGGTCTGGCGGTCAACGTCCCGGAATGCTGACGCGATCTGGCTCGGAGTGTCTTCAGCGCGACTCGATATCCTGCTTTCAATTTGACGATATATTTTTTTAGGCCCATGATTCCTGTCGACCTGTCAGTCTTCGGTGCACAGGCTTAGAGGGCAGGCTGGCGCGGTTATCGCCGCGTGTTTTCCGGGTGGATAACATAAGAGCGATATCGAGTGGGTCAGGGAAATAACATCAAAGCACTACTGACCAATTTTGGCGCCTATCTGCTCGCCATCATGGTGTTGGTGACCGGTGGATCGTTCACGTATATCGCCTGGCGGACAGTGACGCAGAACGCCGAGGCACGCCACCAAACCGCATTCAGCCATGATGCCGCGCAGATAACCCTGTTTGTCGAAGCGAGTTTCGATTCCTATGCGGCACTGGTGCGGGACGGACAGGCGCTATTTGCCAGTTCCGATTCTGTCTCCCGCACCCAGTGGCATGCTTTTACGCATACCCTGGATATTGGTCACCGTTATGCGGGCATCCAGAGCCTGGCTTACATCCCTTACGTGCACGCTGACGACCTCAAGAACTATCTCGCGCATACCCGCCGGGATGACGCGCCCGGGTTCGTGCTGACGCCGTCCGGAACACGTGATTTCTATTGTCCGATCACCTACCTGGAACCCTCCAACGTCACTGGCGATCTGGGCTTTGATGCCTGCAGTACGCCCAAGGGCCTGAAACTGCTGATGCGCAGCCGGGACGAAGGTCGGACGCTGTTGAGTCCGCCTTTGGGGATGCCGGATGCATCGGGTCGGCTGCGCACCGGCGTGATTATCGCTGGCCCCGTGTACCGGCATGGTCAGTCACTCGACAGTGTTGCCGCGCGACAGCGAGCACTGAAGGGTTGGGTGGTCGCTTCCATGCCTATCGATATCATCATGGCGGATATCCTGAGGGATGCGCCGGTGGATATGGCGATATACGATACCAGCTCGAAAAGCGCTACCCCCATCTTTCGCTCCAGTACTACTCCGTTGGGCAGCAAAAGATCTTCGGCATCATTGGTCAACCACATCAAGATCGAAGGGCACCCATGGGACTTGCAGTTCATCGATCGGAATTCGATAAACCGTGAACCGTCCACGGTCATCCTGCTTGGTATGGTTATCACCGTACTGGTGGCATTCATAGTATTGAATCTGGGGCGTACCCGGTTGCGTGCCATCAAGCTGGCACGACACATGACGACTGAATTGCGTGACAAGGAGCAGTTGTTATCGTCCATAACCAACAATATCTCCGATGGTATCTATCGCAGCTCGCTGGAGAGCGGCTTGATCTATGTGAACGACTCGCTTGCGCAAATGTTCGGTTATACCACCGGTGTTGAATTGATGAGTGTGCCGGGTCCGATTCTATATTCCGATCCGCGTCGGCGCGAAGAATTACAGGCGTTGCTGGAAGAGGACTTCGAATACCATGATCAGGAAGTCGAATACCAGCGCAAGGATGGCAGCCGTTTCTTCGGCATCAATAGCGCGGTGGCGATCCGCGGCGAGAATGGCGAAGTATTGTACTTCGACGGCGTCATCTCGGATATTACCGAGCGCAAACAAGCTGAGCATCAGGTATATAAGCTTGCGCATTATGACACCCTGACCGGATTACCGAACCGCAGTCTGTTACGCGACCGTCTGGAGCAGGCGATAGCGGATTCCAGACGGCGAGGAGAGCATCTGGCAGTGATGTTTCTGGACCTCGACCATTTCAAGGACGTCAATGATTCACTTGGGCACGAAGTTGGCGATCATCTGCTGCAGGCGGTCAGTCATCGGCTACTGGAATGTGTCCGGCACAATGATTCAGTCAGCCGCCAGGGCGGTGATGAATTCATCCTGGTGTTACGGGATATCAGCGATTCCACAACGGCAGCGCTTGTCGCCGACAAGATATTGAAGACCATGGGTGGGTTCTACAATATCGGCACGCATGAACTGCATATCACACCGAGTATCGGAATTAGTCTGTTTCCGGACGATGGCGAGCAGGTCGAAGATCTGATTCGCAATGCAGATACTGCAATGTATCAGGCCAAGGACCACGGCCGTGCCAATTATCAGTTCTTCACTACGGAGATGACTCGACGCACGCACGAGCGATTATCCTTGGAAAGCGAATTGAGATATGCACTCGAACGGGAAGAACTGTCGTTGTTCTTCCAGCCGCAGGTCGATTTGAAAACAGGCGAGATCGCCGGTGCTGAAGCATTGTTGCGCTGGAATAACCGGAACCTGGGTGTGGTTTCGCCGACTACTTTTATCCCGGTTGCGGAGCAGAGCGGGTTGATCGTGCCCATCGGGGAATGGGTGTTGAGGGCGGTTTGCTTGCAGAACCGTGCATGGCAGGACGCAGGTCTGGGCATGATTCCCATCGCGGTCAACCTCTCGGCCATCCAGTTCCGGCGTAACGATATGGCGCGCATCATCTCGGATATCCTTACCCAATCCGGTCTGGATCCCACCATGCTGGAACTGGAGTTGACCGAAAGTGTGATCATGCAGGACACGCGCGAAACGACAGAAATGATGCGCCGCTTGAATACCCTGGGGGTACGTCTGGCGATTGACGATTTCGGTACCGGCTATTCCAGTCTCAGTTATCTAAGGCGTTTTCATATCGACAAACTCAAGGTCGATCAATCATTCGTGCGTGATATCACGACTGATCCCGACGATGCCGCAATCATCAGTGCCATCATAAATCTTGGTCGGGGCCTGAATGTGAAAGTCGTGGCAGAGGGTGCCGAGACCAAGGAACAACTCGAGTTTCTGCGCCGCTGCCGTTGTGACTTGATTCAGGGTTATCATTTCAGTAAACCGCTGCCGGCTGACGCGTTCGCGGACCTGCTGCGAGATGGGCGCAAGCTGGTTCTGGAAACACTAGAGATATCCCCGGATCACATCGACGCTGGCGCCTGATTTATTGAAGATACCGCCCCCTCGTGGCCGGGTACGGAATCCTGCCACGGCGTCAGCGTTCGGCTGGCAGCCAAAGTCCGATTTGACTTTAAATACCATAGGGGGGTATGGTATATGCCATGAAATACCCCAGCCATCTCAAGCAATTGCCTCGCCTGAAGCGCATCCATGGGCAGATAGCCGGCATCGCCCGCATGGTCGAGGAAGAACGCTATTGTGGCGATATCCTGATGCAGTTGCGCGCGGTGCAGGCGGCGCTCACGGCAGCCCAGCAGGCGATCCTCAAGACCCATATCGAGCATTGTGTGGCGGGCGCCATAGAAAGCGGCGATCAACCCGAACGGCAGGCAAAACTCAATGAGCTTTACGAAATCCTGAAACGGTTTGGCGCATAGCGCCGGATCTGTCTTGCGCGCCAGGTGTTGCTTTTGAGTGTCTACTCAACTTGAGTTGGACAGACAGGCCGTCCTCATTTATCACTGCACTCACCGGGCAAGCGTCTATGAATCACTCTCGACACAACGACGACACTGTAAAAGATCCCGTCTGCGGCATGGACGTGATCCCGGCTGATGCCAGAGCACATGCCGAGTATCAGGGCGTGACGTATCATTTCTGCAGCGCTGGTTGCCATGACAAATTCCTGCGCTCACCCCAGCAGTATCTGGCTCCATCAGTGAATCCTGCAGTCGATGCAATGCCACTTTCCGCCGATAAAAGCGGGATGGGGCAACTATGGACCTGCCCCATGCATCCCGAAGTGAAACAGGATCACCCCGGCGCATGCCCGAAGTGCGGGATGGCGCTTGAACCCATGCGACCCACACGCACCGAGCAGGATGACCCTGAATTGCGCAGCATGACCCGGCGGTTCTGGGTGGGAGTGATACTCGGGGTACCGCTGATGCTGATCGCGATGCGGGAGGTATTCCTGATCCCCTTGATCCATCTGCTTCAGGGTGGTGCATGGAATTGGCTTGAGTTCTTTCTCGCGACACCGGTCGTGTGGTGGGCTGGCTGGCCGTTCTTCGTACGTGCCGCCAATTCCTTGCTGCAACGCAGCTTGAACATGTACACGCTGATCGGTCTCGGCGTGTCGGTTTCATATGTGTACAGTGTCGCGGTATTGCTGCTACCGGGATTGTTCCCGGCTGTTTTTCGCAATGCTGATGGCAGTCTGCCGGTCTATTTCGAAGCTGCCGCCGGCATCACGACTCTGGTATTGCTGGGTGAAGTTCTGCAATTACGCGCCCGGCATTCCACTTCAGCAGCGATTCGTTCCCTCCTCGATCTGGCACCGTCTGTCGCCCATCGCCTCAATCCGGCTGGTGACGAACAGGAGATTCCGCTTGCCGAAGTGCAGCAGGGCGATCGGCTGCGGGTCCGGCCTGGCGGCAAGATACCGGTCGATGGCGTTTTACTGGAGGGCGGCAGCCAGGTGGATGAGTCCATGCTTACCGGCGAACCCATGCCGGTTGAAAAACTGGCTGGTGACGATGTGACGGGCGGTACGCTTAACGGCACCGGCAGTTTCATCATGCGCGCCGAACGGGTCGGCGATGCCACATTGCTGGCACGCATTGTGGCGCAGGTGGCGGAGGCACAACGCAGTCGTGCGCCGATCCAATCACTGGCGGACCGGGTCTCATCCTGGTTTGTTCCCGCAGTCGTGTTGATCGCGATTGTCACGTTCATCGTCTGGTATATCGTCGGGCCGGCGCCGCAGTTCGCGCATGCGCTGGTGAATGCGGTCGCGGTACTTATCATCGCTTGTCCTTGCGCTCTGGGGCTGGCCACTCCCATGTCTATCGTGGTCGCGATGGGACGTGGTGCCCATTCCGGCGTGTTGTTCCGCGACGCCACAGCTCTGGAACGACTCTGCAATATTGATACGCTGCTGGTCGACAAGACCGGCACGCTGACTGAAGGCAGACCGAAAGTGGTCAAAGTGAGGTCCAGCAGCTCACTGTCGGAAGATGAGTTGCTGGCTTTGGCTGCGAGTCTGGAATCCGCCAGCGAACATTCGCTGGCAGCTGCCATCATGACGGCCGCAAGCGAACGGGGGCTCAATCTGAGCAAGGTGGAGCGCTTCGAATCGATCACCGGCCAGGGAGTAAGAGGATCGGCCGGAGGTAAGCAGATAGCGCTGGGGAACGAACGATTGGTCTCCGCCGTACATGTGAATGTAGCGCCGCTGGAGGATGACGTACGCCAACAGCGCGAACAGGGCGCGACCGTAATGTACGTGCTGGTGGATGATCGACTCAGTGGATTCATTGCCGTGACTGACCCGGTCAGGGAAACCTCGCATGAAGCGATCTCCGAATTGCAGCGACTGGGCCTGCGGATAGTTATGCTGACGGGAGACGATGAAACGACCGCCAGGGTGGTAGCCAGACAGCTGGGTATCGAGGAGGTCATCGCCGGAGTCTCGCCGCAGGGCAAGGCGAATGCCGTACAACGGTTCAAGACGCCGGGCCGATGGGTCGGTATGATCGGTGACGGCGTAAACGATGCGCCGGCGTTGGCAGCGGCAGATGTGGGCATCGCCATGGGTACCGGTACCGACATCGCCATGGAGACGGCCACAGTCACTCTGGTGAAGGGCGATTTACGTGCGCTACTGCGCGCCTATCGGTTATCTCAGGCGGCAGTGCGAAATATCCACCAGAATCTGTTTTTTGCCTTCATCTATAACAGTGCCGGAGTACCGCTGGCTGCGGGGGTGCTGTATCCGTTACTAGGCTGGCTGTTATCACCCATGGTGGCAGCAGCGGCCATGTCCTTCAGTTCCGTTTCGGTAGTCAGCAATGCACTGCGCTTGCGTTGGGCGAAACTGTGAAATCCTTGGCCGCACATGTCAGATATGCAATCGCAGCTATGACGCTCTCGCTAGCCTGGCCGGTCATGGCGGCTGATATACCAGCAGATATGACTCGCGACATGAGCATGCCCGGCTTGCAGGGCGATTACAGTATGAACCGGGATGCTTCGGGTACCAGCTGGCAACCGGATGCGACGCCCATAGATGGCGTCATGATAATGAACGGCGAATGGATGACCATGCTGCACGGCTATGCTGTCCAGGTATACGACCATCAGGGTGGACCACGTGGCGCCGACAAGAATTTTTCCGAAAGCATGTTTATGGCTATGGCTTCGCGGCCTCTGGGCGATGGGACTTTCGGGGTTCGCGCCATGGCGTCGCTTGATCCGGCCATGGGCAAGACGGGGTATCCGTTGTTGTTGCAGACGGGTGAGACTGCAGACGGGGTGGAGCATCTTGTCGATCGCCAACACCCTCATGATCTGTTCATGGAATTGGCGGCTATCTACAGCCATCCGCTTACGGATGATAGTTCCGGTTTTCTATATGTCGGCTATCCCGGTGAACCGGCACTCGGTCCTCCCGCTTTCATGCATCGGGCATCCGGTATGGATATCCCGGAAGCGCCGATCACGCATCATTGGCTTGATTCCACACACGTTACATTCGGAGTGATCACACTGGGCTATGTGCGGTATGACTGGAAAATCGAAGCATCCGCTTTCAACGGGCGCGAACCGGATCAGTTCAGATGGAACTTCGATCAGGCGCGATTGGACTCCTTTTCTGCACGCCTTACCTGGAATCCGGCAACCGACTGGTCGATCCAGCTGAGTCGCGGCAATCTGCATTCACCGGAAGCGCTGGATCCGGGTTTGAAGCAGACTCGGACTACTGCATCAGCGAGTTACAGCCTGCCGTTACCGGAACAGAGCAACTGGGCTACGACCCTGGCCTGGGGACAGGACGCGAATCAGCCGGGCAACAGGCTGGACGGTTTTTTACTGGAAAGTGAGTTTTCGATAAATGATCGGCATACCTTATTTATCCGTGCCGAATCTTCGCAGAATGACGAACTGTTGGCGCAGGGATCGAAGTTCTCCGGGCAAGTATTTAATGTCAAGAAGCTGAGTGCCGGCTATATACATGATTGGCTGGTGTCCGAACATGTCAAAATCGGTCTTGGCGGACTGCGAAGTGTTTATGATTTTCCCGCTGTGATCGATTCCGCGTATGGTGCTCATCCCGACTCCTGGATGCTGTTCGCGCGGCTCAAGCTGTATTGAAGGAAGAGTCATGCCTGTTATCCCGCAACGCAAACTCGGCCGACAGGGCCTGATGGTCTCGGAACTTG
Source organism: Gammaproteobacteria bacterium (assembly GCA_035690065.1). Lineage (GTDB taxonomy): Bacteria > Pseudomonadota > Gammaproteobacteria > Natronospirales > REEB76 > DASSKW01. The sequence continues at coordinate 2,027 of DASSKW010000057.1, read as the reverse complement.
GACTCGGCTGTATGGGCATGTCCGATTTCTACAAAGGCGGCAATGAGGCTGAGTCCATCGCTACCATCCATCGGGGACTTGAGCTTGGAGTGACGTTCTTCGATACCGCTGATATGTATGGTCCGTTTACCAATGAGATTCTGCTGGGCAAGGCCCTCAAGGGCAAGCTTGATTCAGTGATACTGGCGACGAAGTTCGGCAATCAACGTACTCCGGATGGCAAATTCCTCGGTGTAAATGGCCGACCCGAATACGTACGGCAATGTTGCGACGATTCCCTGCAGCGACTTGGAGTCGACCATATCGATCTCTACTATCAGCATCGGGTGGATCCAAGAGTGCCGATCGAAGATACGGTAGGTGCCATGGCGGAGTTGGTAAAAGCTGGCAAGGTTCGTTATCTCGGTCTTTCCGAGGCAGCTCCGGCCACCATCCGGCGTGCACACAAGGTGCACTCGATCAGTGCATTGCAAACTGAGTACTCACTCTGGACGCGGGATCCGGAAGATGAGATCTTATCGACGATACGTGAGTTGGAGATAGGCTTCGTAGCCTACAGCCCACTCGGCCGGGGGTTTCTGACCGGCGCATTCAAGCGGGCCGAAGATTTGCCGGCAGATGATTACCGCCGCCATTCACCGCGGTTTCAGGGTGAGAATTTCGCAAGCAACCTTGAATTGGTAGCGCGTGTGCAGGATATCGCCAGAGATAAGGGGGTTGCACCTTCGCAGATCGCACTCGCGTGGTTGCTGCATCAAGGTGACGATATCGTGCCGATTCCGGGAACCAAACACCGTAAATACCTTGAGGAAAACATTGCTGCCACCGCAATCGGGTTGAGCGATGATGAACTCGCACGGATCGACCAGGCAGCGCCTAAAGGCGCTGCTGCTGGCGCGCGCTACGCCGATATGGGTACTGTCAACCGTTGAATGGAACACGGAGATGCAGATGAAACAGCCCATCACCCTCATCCCGAGTCACGGGCGCTGACATATGAGCGAGCCGATAGTCCCCGAGGGGATGTTGACCACCGAGGAATACCAACTGCTGGCCGCCGTGCCGTTGCAGGCGGCGGCTGAAATTGCAGCGCAGCGGGGCGACCCGCAACTATTCAATGACATGCCGGCCATGCTCGCGCTACTGGCGATGGTGACCACACTGACCCACACGTATCTGAACCGGGGTGAGGTATTCATGCAGCGTTCACCGGACACCACGCTGGAGGCCGCACCAGTGGCGGCTTGCGCGCTGGTCTTCTCGGAATCCAACCTGGAGCCATCTGAAGTCGAAACCTGTCTGAAAGCGCTTTCCTCGGCCTACCTGCAATTGTTGGTGCAGGGCATCCTTGGCCCCCAGGACGCCTATGTGGAGAAGGCTTTCGAGTCGTTACTGGCGGGCAACCGGGTGGTGGCGCTCCAGTTCCTGAAACGGGCTGCCAGCGCCATGGCCGGCGCCATCGATGCCTGGGAGACAGGCCGGGTTGCCGGTGCATCCTGAATCAGCGCCGGTATGGATTGTCGGTAACCGGAAATAGCGTCCCATAGTTGCGGCAGTCTCAACTCATTGATTTTATGACTTTTACGTAGCTTTCAGCATTCCCGGGTGGTTGTCGCCTGCCGGAAAGGGACATGATTTGCGGTTGCCAGCAAGGAAAGGGACACCATTAACGGTTTTGGCGCGCGCCGGGAACTGGCTGCGGGGTACCGAACCCAGATTTAGGGGAGGGGCTTGAACTTGGGCGCTGGCTGATAGCAATTTGCAAAACGACGGGTTTTGGGCTAAAACAACACAACATCTTGGGTCTAGACCTCCAGGATGATGGCAGGTAAAACTAGATATTGTGTCCTGTAGGGAGCCAGGGCGTGATTTTTACATGTAGCAGGTGTTTTCTGTGGACCCGACCAAGTACGCCCGAACCTTAGACCTCTCGCAGTCCCATCGTCGACTCACGAAGTCCGCGACCGCCACGGGAGAGAACTCCTATGGCTGGTAAGGGACTATTCAGCGATCTGATACTTCCGCCT